>PMOK01000117.1 GCA_003162425.1 Bryobacterales bacterium
CCGTCGGGGTCGTCGAGGGAAATGAATGTCGGCTCGCCGCCCATGGTCAGCCGAACGTCGCCGGTTTTCAGATCGCCGTCTACCAAATGTCCGAGCGTTTCGATTGCGTGCCACTGGGACTCGGTGTATGGTTTGGTGACGCGAGGCGTTTCGTAAATTCGCTGAACCGTCATCTCATGACTGAACTTCGTCTTCGCAGCGGAGAGCACACCGCTGATCGGCGCGGCGCTGCCTGGATCCGGTGTGCATGCGAGCGGGATATGCCCTTCGCCGGCCAGCAGTCCCGAGGTGGGATCCAATCCAACCCAGCCGGCTCCGGGGAGGTACACTTCGGCCCACGCATGCAAATCCGTAAAATCGGCGCTGGGCCCAGCCGGCCCCTCCAGCGGCTTTACGTCGGCCTTCAGTTGAATCAAATAACCGGAAACAAATCGCCCCGCGAGTCCCAGATGGCGCAGGATCTCGACCAGTAGCCAGCCCGAATCGCGGCACGAGCCGCTGCGCAGAGTTAAAGTTTCCTCCGAAGTTTGCACGCCATGTTCCATTCGGGTCACATACGCGATTTCGGATTGGACGCGTTGATTGAGACCCACCAGGAAATCGATGGTTCGGATGCTTCCCGTTGGCACTTGCGCCAAGAATGCCGACAGTTTCGGCCCCGCCGGCTCAGTTTCGAGATACGGACGCAATTCCTTAAGGGTCGCGGCGTCGTAGGAAAACGGATATTGTTCTGCGTTCTCGAGAAAAAAATCGAACGGGTTAAACACCGCCATCTCGGCAACCAGATCCACTTCCACGAATAGCTCGTTGGCAGGCTCGGGAAAGACCAGCCGCGCAAGATAGTTGCTTTGTGGATCCTGTTGCCAGTTGATGAAGTGATTCTCCGGCCTGACCTTCAATGAATACGAGAGGATGGGCGTCCGGCAGTGCGGCGCCGGGCGCAGCCTCACAATCTGGGGCCCCAGGATAACCTGGCGATCGTAGCGGTAATGCGTTTTGTGGTTTAGGGCGACGTGAACGGCCATGGAGTGTTCAGATAGGAGAATTAAGGGCTTCCGGTGCTACTTCATCGGTCACCACCGTAAAACTTTTCAGCCAGGCAGTTCCGAATGAGGTTGTTATCGCTACGTCCGCGGCATCCCGGCCGGTGGCCATCAGCACTCGTCCGATGCGCGGAACGTTGTTGCGCGCATCGAAGGTCCACCAGCGATCCTCAAGATAGGCCTCGAACCAGGCGCTGAAGTCCATCGGTGGTGTTAGGGGAACACCGATGTCTCCGAGGTAGCCCGTCGCGTACCGGGCCGGAATGTTCATCGAACGGCAAAACGTAATCGCGAGATGCTGGAAGTCGCGGCAGACGCCTCGGCGGTCTGCGAACACATCCTGAGCGCTCATGGTCGGACTGGCGAAGTTGTAGCCAAATGTGATATTCGACTGTACCCAATCACAGATCGCTTGTACGCGGGACCATCCTGGCTCGGTGCCGCCGAAAAGACTCCCGGCGGTGTTCACCAGCCGGTCAACCTCACAATAACGCGAAGCCAGCAGGTAGCGGAGAACCTCCGAGGGGAGATCTTCGACGGGCGTTTGGCGGGCTCCGAGATTCACCAGATCAGGTTCGCCTGAGTCTTCGATCAACGTCGAGTTGTAGAGCCGAAGCTGGCCTGCCGGCGCCACGAAGCGAGAACAGATGTTTCCAAACGAGTCGTGATATTGGTCAATTGGCTCGTTCGGGGTGAGCTGGAGTTCATCGGGTGCCCGCAGGTCCGCGCGTCTCGATGGGTGCACATGCAGCATGGCTACTATCGGAACGGGCGCGGGAATGTCGAATTGAATGTCGTAGCCTAATCGGATCAGCATGAGCCCGCTATTATGAACGGTCGATGGTGCCTTGCCCGTTAGGCAATGAGCGACGGAGATCTCTGAGCGCCCATCCAGTATCAGTTTAGCGGAACGTGTGGGGCAGGTTGGCAACCTGCGCGCCGATTGCCAATCGGCGCGAACTGCGCGGGTTACCAACCCGCGCGCAGGATGGCATCCTGCCCCACTGAAAATGAGACAATGGCGCTTACGCCCTTCTACTTATGTAACAGGCTCAAGTTGTGAACAAACGGGTGCTCGTAATATACAGGGAAGCTGACCGAATAGCGCCATATCGCGATGCGTTGCTTGCGGCCGGACTCAATCCTGTGATGCGTGAGGCTCGCGGCCCGGTGTCTCTCGACGATGCCGCTGGACTGGTCCTAACCGGCGGATCGGATGTCGATCCCTCGCTCTACGGTGAAACAAAACAAGCGGAAACGGAACCGCCGGACCCAGAGCGCGACGCCCTGGAAGCGTCCCTCGTGGAAGAAGCGCTTGCGCAGGATCTTCCGATACTCGCAATTTGCCGCGGCCTTCAGATTCTCAACGTCAGCCAGGGTGGGACCCTGATCCAGCATTTGGATCCGCCGCACCGGCATGAGCGAGACGATGTCCCGCACGACCTTCCGGTCCACCCGGTGACCATCCAACCGGATACGCTGCTCTCCAAAATCGCCGGCACAAATACCTGGCAAGTGAACTCCCGCCATCATCAGGCGGTGCGGACGGTCGCCCAAAATCTGCGAGTGTCCGCGTTCGATCCCGAAGATCGGACCATCGAAGCGCTGGAGCATCCTGGTCGGCGATTCGTACTCGCCGTGCAGTGGCATCCGGAGGACCAGGCACGCGTGGATCCAGGCCAATTGAAGATCTTCCAGAGCTTTGGCGCGGCGGTAGGCTGAAAAAATCAAGGAAATAAAATGACATTTTGTCTCGGCGTTACTGTGGAAGAGGGTCTGGTCGGCATTGCCGACACTCGCGTTGTGTCGGGCTCCGAATCGCTGACAGCGCGCAAGGTGGCCACCTACCAGGGTCCCGGCTACTCCTTCTTCATAATGAACTCGGGCCTGCGATCTCTGCGGGACAAGGTCCTGCTCTGTTTCGAAGAAGCTTTCAGCCGGCAGATCTCGGCCCGGGAACGCCTGTTCAAACTAGTCAACCTCTACGCAGCGCAGGTGCGGCGAATCGCTGACGAAGACGCGAAGTCTCTAAAGGAAAACGATTTTAACTTCAACATCTATTCTTTGATCGGTGGGCAGATGGCGGGCGACAGTGCGCATCGGCTGTTTCTGGTCTACCCGGAAGGAAATTGGGTGGAGGTCGGCCCCGACACTCCCTATCAGATCATCGGCAACTCGGGCTTCGGAAAGCCGATTCTGGAACGCTCGTTGACACACCACGATCCGATTCTTTATGCATTCAAACTGGGCGTCCTGGCGTTCGATGCCACCCGGCTGTGCGCCTCCAATGTCGATTTTCCGATCGATCTGGTTCTCTACCGGCGCGGAAGCTATGAACTTGTGGAACACCGCTATGAGCGCGAGGATCTGAACCAGATTTCCCGTTGGTGGCAGGAGCGCATGCGATGCGCTGTAGATGAGCTGCCGTCCAAGTGGGTGGAGGCCGCATTCTCGAAGCTGGGCGGACCAGGGGAGCCGCCGGGAACAGCGTGAACCGGAGCCTCGCTCTGGCGCCGCAGCATCCAACTTTGGGGGATCATATGCGATCTGACATCGTTCCAGGGGCTATCTTTCCCGACTATGAGCTCTCCGATCACACCGCGAAACGGCGAAAGCTCTCCGAACTGCAAGGACAACATCCAATGGTTCTCGTCCTCAGCCGCGGAGGTTTCTGACCCAAGGACCGCCGGCAGGCTGAAGGGCTGGTTGAACTCCATCGTGAGATCGAGCCCGGTCTTGTCATTTATAAGATCTACAACGGCTACTGGTTTTTCGGCCGGCCAACTCTTGAAGATCTCCGCCAGGACCTACGTGCCATTACCAAGAAATGCCGGCCGGACTGGGACATCACAACGCCCGAACTCTCGGTGAACAGGATTAGAACGGGTTCAAGACGATCTGACTTCCCAGAGCGTCCGCTCGGCGTCGTTAACTCGCTAGTGTCCAATTC
>PMOK01000095.1:0-15379 GCA_003162425.1 Bryobacterales bacterium
ACCCCCTGGTCCGGCTCTGCGATTCGATTAACAAACAACAGGCCGACGGGGGCGTCGGCCGCGGACCAGGGGGTCCGCCCCACTTTGTGAATTCTTCCTGAACTTCAGGGACATAACACTAACGAATAGCCGTGCAATCGCCGGTCTTATGATCTTCGATCTGGAACCTCAGGAATTCGTGAACGGCGTCAAGGGCGGTCTTATTGTCTGCCGTGATCACGAGCCGTGCTCCACGCGGCATTTCCTGGAGGTCCCAATGAAGTTGATCCTTGAGCCTCGACATCGTTTCCGTTCCCGGAACGGTGGTGCTGTGCACCAGCATCGGAGCGTTGAAATTTCCGGCTGCGAACATCTGAGCGATATGGTGGAAATGAGCTCGGATTTGGTCGCGGCTCTCGGTGTCCTTGACGTCGTTGGCGCGAACGTCGATCGCGCCGCCGTCGTAGTGGAGCTCAAAATGATGCGTGGTCTTCTCATGCGAGAATCCCATTACGTGGTCCCCGTGCTGGTTGACCATCGCTTGATGGTCCTGCGAAAACGCGAGGGCTGTTCCTAGAATCAATACGGCAATCGGTCGAATCATGGGTGGCAATCTCCTTAGGGTAATGACGAACGATAGAGCTATTAGTGAGCACACGTTCTAACCCCACTTGACAGGGACCTCTATGAGATGTGAGAACAGTAGCTACATGGAGACTTTTCGCGCGGCGCTGGTCGCGGCCTTGTGCCTTGCCGTTGTTTTGTCCGGTTGCAGGCCTAGTTCGGACTTCAGTGAGGACATTGCCAGAGGCTCCATCGAGTACGGAAAGATGAACCTGGAGGGCGAGCAGGTGACGCTTACCGACCCGCAGATCCAGTGCGGCGTGCAAACCGAATTGTGGGATTCGCCGACTACGCTTTCCGCGGACCATACCACCGCCCATTTGACCTCCAAGGCCAGGGATCTCAAATTCAACGACGACGTCATCATCCACGATCCTAGCTCCCGAGTGGCTTACGTGCAGGTGCGGGGCGAGTTTCCGTTACAAGCGGATAGCATCGTGAGCATCAAAGACGGCGAAGACAAGAATTCCAAGCTGGTCGAAGCCAAAGTGAGCATCAAGATCGACAACCCGTGCTTTCCAAATTCCCTGCCGCTGATGGGCGTCAGGCATGGCAACTTCAGCGCCGATTCGCCGGTTGTATTTCACATGCACTTCGACGAGTCCGTCGGTTGGCGTGTCGACAAGCTGGTCCACTAGCACCGACTCGGTTGAAGACGCCCGTCCAGAAATATTGATTCTACGGGACCCACTCGTAGCGCACGCACTCATGCGTGCCGTGTTCGCACTCTTGCGAACACCCGTGACGACCGAATCCCAAGCGTTCACAGGAGTGTGAACGCGGCACCGAGGAGTGCGTGCGCTACGGCGCTTCTTCATGACCTTTGGTGGGCCCGCAGGCCCATGGGCGCCGGTGCTTTTAGTAGTGGAACCCAGACGATAGCAGACGGTTGGATTTGTCCAACACCCCATCGGCCGTGAACGGAAATCGCCAATCGCGAACCTCCACCCGGTGCGCGCCCTCGGGATCGGCCACGGGAATTACTTGCCACAAAGGATACTGGGCAAAATCCAGAAATTTCTGGATTGCGTACGCCTGGCGCGCAGCGTCCAGAACCGGACTGGGCGGGGGCGAGTAGATGACCCGGACCGGCGCGGTCGGATCAAAGTCGGCCCGCAGGTTCATCGAAAAGTGCATCGCCAACTCCGGCCGTTCCACCCAGCCTGACCATTCGAAAGGATTCACAAAGCCAGTTGGAAACGCCGCCACGCGGATCGGTGCGCCGCCTTGATATATACGGGAATTCAGTATTTCGATGGCGCGCTGATGAACCAGGTACCGGCCGAAATCGTACACAACCAGGAACGCCAGCGCGAAAATGGCCAGGCCGCGGCCCGATCCCGATCTTGCGCCGATTTCGGAACTGACTAGCCGTCCCAAAAGCGGCCCGATAGTCGCAACCAAAAGAACGCCCCAGATCCACAAGTCCACGATATTGTTGAGGTCCAGGCGAAACCAGTGCGCGGAAAACGGCAACAGGAATCGTACCCCATAGGAATTGGTCCAATCCAGCAACAGGTGGCTAGCCACTCCGATGAGACAAAGAACGTAAGCGGCTTTCCAGCCCTGCATGCTGCGGGAAACGGCGCAAACCACCAGCATGGGAATCAGCGCCATGAGCGGCGCCATCACGATGGAGTGTGTATAGCCGCGATGAGCTATAAAATATGGCAACGCTCCGCGCAGCGCGGCGACGATGTCGATGTCTGGAATATTGGCTGCCAGCATCAGCAGCCAAATGGATTGAGGATGCCAGCGATTCAAGCCGGCGCGGCTTAGAACCACAGCCGTCAGCGTGTGGGTAACGTTGTCCATGCCGTCTCGTCCACGCTGGCGGGCCGGCGGGAACGGAATTCGGGAGGCACCAGCAAGGTCAACGCGTTCGGAACAATCTCCACGGTACCGGGCGCGAGGCCGACGTACTCACCATCCACCTGCAAATGGATTTTGCTATCCGTGGGCGCCGAGAACAAAGCCTTGCGCGTACGAAGGATGGTGACGCCGCGCATGTTCTGATGCTGGCGCGCCACCACGCCCATCATGTACTTCAGAAATGTGAACGAACTGGTGCCCTCAAACAGAACCAGCTCGAACTGATCGTCGAGAAGCGAAATGGTGGGCGCAATTTCCAGATCGCCGCCGTAGTTGCGAACCCGGCTGGCCAGCGCGAAACTCACCAGAAATTCTCGGCCCTCGGTTTCCACCGTAAATTCCGGCAGGCGGCTTCCCACTTTTGAGAAGCCCCCGATCCAGTAGGCGATTTTGCCGAGCGCGTCCTTCAGCTTGTTATTGACGCCATGGACAATCGCCGCATCCAGTCCCGCTCCAGCCATCAGAAGAAAATGACGGGGCGCGTTGCCGTTGGCGGTGGAAAGCAAGCCCAGCGCGATTCGTTCCGGCACGCATTGGTCGAGCGACTTGGCGGCGCGCTCCATAGTGGTTCCAATCGCGAGTTCGTTCGCCAGAACGTTCGCGGTCCCCGCCGGAAGAATGCCGAGCGGAACACCGGAGTGTGCCATCCCGTTCACCACTTCGTTGATGGTGCCGTCCCCGCCGGCCGCTAGAATCAGGTCCGCGCCACGTTCAATGCATCGCTGGGCGATGTTCGCCGCGGTTCCTGGTCCATTCGTCGGAATTGCGTCGACAGTTATGCCCTCTTTCGCAAGAATATCCAGGGAGTGCTGGAGCGCATGTTTGCGCCGCCTGAGTCCGCCTGCGAAACGATTGTAGATAAGATAGGGCTGCCGGTAGCGCTCGATAGTACCCTAATTATAGTAGATGCGCGCCAAAACTGTCGAACGAGAAATTGAAGAGTTGCGCGACACGCTTCGCCGCCACGAACACCTGTATTACGTTTTAGATCAGCCGGAAATCAGCGACGCAGAATACGACGTGATGATCCGGCGGCTGCAGCAGCTTGAGGCCGAGCATCCCGAGCTGGTCACAGCCGATTCTCCCACCCAGCGCGTGGGCGGAAAGCCGCGCGAAGGTTTCGTCAAGGTTCCGCATAGCTCGCCGATGCTGAGTCTCGACAACGCGCTGAATGAAGACGAGCTGCGCGAATTCGACCGCCGCGTGCGCGATTTGCTGGATGGCCAGGCTTTCGAATATGTGGCGGAGTTGAAGCTGGACGGATTGTCGATGGCGGCGCATTACCGGGACGGCAGCATGCGTCAGTCCATCACGCGCGGGGATGGGCTGGTGGGCGAAGATGTCACGGAGAACGCCCGCACCATACGGTCCATGCCGCTCAAGGTGAAATCCGATCTGGCCGCTTTCGAGGCGCGCGGGGAGACCATCATGCCCCGCAGATCCTTTGAAAAGCTGAATGCGGAACGGGAGAAGCAGCAACTGGCGCCATTCGCGAATCCACGCAATGCCGCGGCAGGCGCGTTGCGCGCTTTGGAGCCGAGCGTGACGGCTTCCCGGCAGCTGGAATACTTCGCCTATTTCTTGCTGGTGGATGGTCGTTTCTATTACGAGAGCCATTGGGAATCGCTGGACGCATTAGCCAAGATGGGATTCAAGGTGAACCCGCGCCGCAAGAAATGCGCAGGCTTGGACGAACTGCTGAAGTTTTGTGAAGAATGGCAGTCGAAGCGCGAGTCGTTGCCATACGAGATTGACGGCGTGGTCGTAAAAGTGGATTCCGTGCGCCAGCAGCAGGCGCTAGGCTGGACCGCCAAGGCGCCGCGCTGGGCCATCGCATTCAAGTTTCCAGCGCAGCAGCGCTCCACCACCATCGAGAACATCGAGGTGCAAGTTGGCCGCACCGGGACATTAACTCCAGTGGCGCATTTGGCGCCGGTGACTGTGGGAGGAGTCACGGTGACACGGGCGACGCTGCACAACGAAGATGAGATCGCGCGGCTGGGCGTCGAGATTGGCGACGAAGTGCTGATTGAGCGCTCGGGCGACGTAATTCCGAAAGTGGTGCGCGTGGTGAAGCAGGGCGCTGGGCGGCGGCCGTTCCGGATGCCCAAGCATTGCCCGGTATGCGGGGGCGAAGTGGTCCGCGAGGAAGGGGAAGCGGCCAGCCGCTGCATCAATACCAATTGCCCGGCGCGTTTGAAGGAATCCGTTTCGCATTTTGCAGCGCGTGGAGTGATGGATATCGATGGAATGGGCGACGTTCTGGTGGATCAATTGGTATCGCGCGGGCTGGTGAAGAGCGTGGCCGATATTTACGAACTAACGCTCGATCAGCTTCTGGAGTTGGAACGCATGGGCCAGAAATCGGCCGAAAAGATTTTGAAGAATATTGACGCGTCGCGTACGCGCCCTCTGCCACGCGTCTTGAACGGCCTTGGCATTCCGTTCGTGGGTGAGAGGACTGCGCAAATTCTTGCCGAGACGTTTGGAAGCCTGGACGCCATCGCGCATGCCGACGAAGAGGTGTTGCAGCAGGCCGAAGAGGTGGGTCCCAAGGTGTCCGAGAGCATCCGGCAATTTTTCCACGAGCCCCGCAATCGCGAGTTGGTGGAACGGTTGCGTAAAGCCGGGCTCACTTTCGAGCACGCCATGCGCCAGAAAACCGGAGGCGCGCTCGCGGGCAAGACATTTGTGATTACCGGCACGCTTCCGAACCTCGCGCGGGAGGAAGCCAAAGCACGTATCGAATCGGCCGGCGGCAAGGTGACGGGCTCGGTGAGCAAAAAAACCGATTACGTGCTGGCTGGCGCGGACCCCGGTTCGAAGCTCGATAAAGCGAACCAACTTGGCATTCCCGTAATCGGCGAACCGGAGCTGCTCGCGCTGCTGAAGTAGAATCAATCGGAGGGCGGAATCCAATGCCACCTAGTTTTCGTGACACGAATGCAAAGTGGGGCGGACCCCCTGGTCCGCGGCCGACGCCCACGTCGGCCTCCTGCTGGTATTTGTCGAAGCTTGAGGTAGCGGGTCCAGGGGGACCCGCGCGGACCAGGGNNAGGGGGTCCGCCCCACCCGCTGCTGAAACCTGCCCCACATCCTGGAACTGACCCACACGGAGCGTCACTGCGAAACTTACTCAATGCGTTGGTGTCGTGGGGACCCTGGGGGGTTCTGCTGCTCGCTATTGCCGATTCCGGCGGAATCCCGATTGTCGGCGGCGTGGACGCGCTGGTAGTGGCAGTGGCGGCTTTAGATCACTCCCACGCCTACTGGGCGGCCGCCGGCGGGATTGTCGGCTCAGTTTTCGGGAGTTTGTTTCTGTTTTTTATCGCGCGCAAAGGCGGCGAAGCGTATTTGCACCATCACACTTTGACCAGCCGCGGGCAACATTTGCGCGCCTGGTTTCTCGAGTACGGCCTACTGACAGTTTTCGTTCCGGCGTTTGTTCCTGTGATTCCAATGCCCGTGAAAATCTTCATCCTTTCGGCGGGAGCGCTAGGCGTGAGACCGTTGACGTTCACCATTGTGCTGACGGCTGCGCGCATTCCCCGCTACGTGTTTCTGGCCTGGCTGGGTACGCGGCTAGGCAGGGAGACGCTGCCATATTTGCGGCACCATATCTGGGAGCTTATCTTACTGGCCACAGTATTGTTTGTGATTCTGTATTTCGGAATCACCTGGCTGCACAACCGGCGAATCCGGCCGCTACTCCCGTAAGCGCCAACATGGACGCCCATCCCCACCTCTGAACCCTTCCCATGCGCCACGGTCCATTGCGTCGTAAGATGAAAAGAATCCAGGATGACCAGTGAGCAGCAACTCCGTGAGAAACTTCGCAAGATCTCGGCCTTGTTCCACGGGGCGACCACAGCCGGTGAGCGAGATGCCGCCGCTGCCGCCATGGAGAGAGTTAAGAACGGCCTCGAGACCAAACTGAAAGCCGAGCAGCTTATCGAATTCAAATTCTCATTGCCGGATCGCTGGCAGAGGCGTTTGTTTTCGGCGCTGTGCCGTCGCCACGGTCTGGAGCCTTACCGCTACAAACGGCAGCGCTACACAACCGTGATCGTGCGGGTCTCCAGGTCCTTCGTCGACCAGACGCTATGGCCGGAGTACCAGGAGCTCCGAGCGGCGCTCAATGACTACCTGAACGATGCCACCGAGCGGATTATCCGTGAGGAGGTCTATCGTGACGCAGGCGAGGCCTCTGAAAGGGCCGGATGAAAATCCCGATTTTCCTCGAACCCCGGTCGGGACCACGCACGGCGTAAGTCCAGGATGCCGACAATACCTCCAAGTGGTCGGGAAGCACTCTGGCGTACGCTGGATACGCGCGATTCTTTCTTCCCATGCTATGCTTCAAAGTCGCCTTGGAACAGTGCCGCGCACCGACCATACTCGCGCGGAAAGGGCGATAGGCAAGTTTTCTGCTGATGGAGACACTCGACTCTTCACCTCTCCGCGCAAGGCATGTACCTGATCGCGACTGAGACTCTTAACATACACGCCGGCAGGACCCTGTCCAAGGAGAAACGCATCCCAATAATCCACAAAGGATTCAAATCTCATCGTGATCACGTGCGGCTGCTCCTGGACGTTCTCCAAACCGCCCTGTCGCCATAGCCCTGACAGTTCTCCTGCCCGGCACAGCGGCATGTGCCTCTCGTCAAGTTTTTCGGCCTTTGAATGGAGATGCACCGCGCTGTCCCAGAAAGCTCGGAGCATCTTCATACCATCTGCATAGTCCCAGACGGATGCCGAGACTCGCCCCCCTGGTTTAGTGACCCGACGAACCTCCCTCAGGGCTTTGATGGGATCAGGGATGAAATTGAACACCAGCAGAGAGAGACTGGCGTGAAAGCTCGCATCGGCAAAACGCAACTGTTGTGCATCGCCGGTCTCGAACCTCACCCGATCTGGAAATGGATTCTTACTCTTGGCATATTCTACGTATTCTTTGGATGGGTCGATTCCACGCACATGAGCCCGCGGTTTCCGTTCCGCCAGGGTGAAGGCCAGTGCTCCTGTACCTGAACCAACGTCGAGTAGCCGTCCGAGATCTGGCACATCGGTAAAATCCACAAGCCGGGGAGCCACTAGCCGACTCCAACGACCCATGAATCGCTCGTAAGCGTTTGCGTCGGCAAACATGTCTGGTTTCCTGTCCTGACCGCGCAGGACCGGGACCAATGAGCTGCAGACAAATGCCCTCCGCGACAACATCGTTCAATTCTAATTCAACCGAACCGCTCTGACCAATCTTCAGACGTTCGATTACACTTACCGCCCATGCGAATTGGCCGTGGGAATTCCGCGCGTAGTCGTCCGCATTCCACTGCGCCGATTCCATACAAGGTTGGCAAGCTTAGCACAGGATACTTTGCCGTCGGAGGTTGTCAATGAGCGACGCGCGGTTTGTGATTCTGTATTTCGGAATTCGCTGGCTGCACAATCGGCGAATCCGGCCGCTATTCCGATCGTAAGCCGGCGAATCGTGCTCTAATAGGGATGCCCTCCGGAATTCCGCGTCCTGGAAATACCTCCCTATTATGGCCATTTACTCCGTTTCGTTTGTCGTCGTGGTTCTTCTTATGCTCCCGCTCGGATTTGCACAACCTATTTCCTTGCATGCGCCCGCTACCGTTCCGATACAGTCGTCAATAGAAGGATTCGTCTCTGCCGATTTCAACAGAGATGGAAAGCCAGATGTAGCAGTGCTTGCGGACGGCGCCATTTTGGTGTTCCTCGGCAATGGGGATGGAACATTTCAACCACATGTCAGTTTCTTGACCACTGGCGCCTGCCTCGCGGCCGGGGATGTAAATGGCGATGGCAAAGTGGATTTGATCGCTTCGGGTTCGGCCGGAAATTCGGTCCTGTTGGGTAATGGGGATGGTACGTTCGCCGCCCCGATTCAGAGCGCGGGCGGAGGTTGCCCTTTCGTTGTTGGAGACTTTAGCGGCGATGGTAAGCCCGACATCGCCTGGATTAGTTCGTCAGGGCTCGGCATTCAACTTGGAGACGGGCAAGGCCACTTTAGCGCTGCGAAAATGACGGAAATTATCAACACATTCTCGCTTGTCGCGGGCGACTTTAATAAGGATGGCAAGCTGGATATTGCCGTTGCCCTCGCCAGGTCCGACACAGGGGCTATGGGCGTTTTACTGGGAAACGGGGATGGAACGTTTTCTTCAGTACGGATATACGGACCTCCTCAGCAGCAGCCAGGGGGGATTGCGGCCGCGGACTTCAATCAAGACGGGAATTTGGATTTAGCGATGACCGCCGGTGTGGGGTTTCGCACCGATCAACTGACGATCTATACGTTCTTAGGAAATGGGGACGGATCCTTCCAGCCCCCGTTGGCGACGCCAGGCGGTACGAACATACTGATCGCCGGGGATTTGAACGGAGACGGTAAACCGGACCTGATCGCGGGTGAATCCTACTTATTGGGAAAAGGAGACGGGACTTTCCAGGCGCCTGTCTTTATCGCACAACCGAGCACCTCCTGCGTCCCTAGTGGCACCCACGCCTATTGCTCCTATTCGAATCTGGCCGCGGCCATCGCCGACTTCAACCAGGACGGGCTGCCGGACATCGCGGTCGCAACTGTGCAAGGCCTAGATTCGCTTAACTTGCTAACCCAGAATTACAGTCTTTCTGTTCTACTCCAGGGTAGTGGGATGCCTCGGTTCGCAGCCACCGGCGTGTCGGCGGCATCCTTTCAGGAGCCGGTCACTACAGGGTCGCTTGCGTCCGCGTTTGGATCTGGACTCGCGGATATGACCGCCTCCGCTCAGGCGCCCCCCTGGCCAACCAGTCTCGGTGGAATCCAATTGCGATTTCGCGATTATCAAGGGACTGTCCACTTGGCGCCTCTGTTGTTCGTATCTCCGGGCCAGATCAACTATCAGGTTCCACCGGATATTCCAGACGGTGTCGCTTCCATCACCGTAGATCAGCCGGGTGCGCCCGTGATCGAGTCCGGCCAAGCCATCATGGTTTCCTATGACGGCGCGCCAAGCCTCTTCACCGTCAACGATCAGAGCCTTGCGGCGGCGACGGCAGTCCGTGTTCATCCGAACGGCACACAAACGGCAGTACCCGTTTACGCGTGCGACGCCCCTTCGCCGTGCAAGGCTGTTCCTATCAGTGTAACTGGTGATCCGGTTATCCTGTCACTTTATGGGACGGGCTTTGAAGTGGATGCCGTGCTGCTTAACTATTACGCCGTGTGTACGGTAAACAGCGGAACCCCCATTGCTCCTGCCTACTTCGGCCCGCAAGGGCAATATCCGGGGCTCGATCAAGCCAACCTGGCTCTTCCGGCGAATCTTGCGGGCAGCGGTGACATTACCATCTCATGCCAATTTATCGGCGTTGTCGGCGGCGTCGGCCCCACCAACTCTGTGCATGTAACCATCCAATGACTTAGTGACTTAGTGTGAAAGTAACGTCGATCGGGCAGATTACTTCTACTGGTTCTCCACTTAGTAAGGTTGGCTTATAAATCCACTGTGACACGGCATCTAGCGCTGCGCGCGCCAGGAGCGGATGGCCGTCGATCAATTGCAAGTTTCGAATGGTACCGTCCTTGCCGATGATACCCACCAGGTGGACCACACCGTAGATTCTCGCGTTTCTGGCAAGCGGAGGATAGAGCGGGATTACTTGCTTCACCAGCTTGGCCATTTGCACGCCTCCGCTGACGTGGAGGAGGCTGGTAGGCTTGGGCGGGTCCGGAGGCCTAGTCACTGGAGGCTTAATGTTTATGGGCCTTTCGAATAACGCCGGGCCTGGCCCTCCAACACCTTCTGAAGAGATCTGAATCCCCGGTGGCTGGTCGATAGTGACCGAACCGGACGCGACTGGGGTGAGCGCCGTGGGTTGAATCGGATTCGGTATTCTCGGCGGATCTCGAAAGGTCGGCCGCGCGGGACCACTCGCTGCATGCGCCGGAACCGGCTGCGTCTGGATCTGCCGAACCGGTGGACCCACCGTGACTACGTGCCAATGAAAGCCGGGTAAGTGATCGCCGTACATAAGTGGAATTATGATCATCAAACTTAGCACCAGTAACTCAGCACTTAGTGATGCCAGTAAACTCCACGACTTATTCGGCCCGTTGTCAACGAGTATGGATTGCTCGAACACGTCTATGTAGACACCCACTCCTGTGGAAATGTTCCAGGCGATCCGGGTTGCGCCGAATAACCGGCCAGCGCCGACATTTCGGCACTTCCCCGTCGGCATATCGCCGTAACTCATTGAGATGCTTAAGTGAAACATCGGTTGTCCAAATGCCCTCCAACCATCGACGGAGAACCTAGGGAATGCTCAAGATCACCATTCACGACAGCTCGGAAGCTCTCACCTTCCAGGTAGAAGGAAAATTGATAGGAGACTGGGCGAAAGAGTTGGGGCAGGCCTGGAAGACAGCTTCCTCTACTCGGGACAGTAGGACGTTAATTGTCGATCTTACTGGAATTTTATATATTGACGAAGAAGGTAAGCGGGTACTTACAAACATATTTCGCGACGGAGCGCTTTTCCGTACTTCCGGGACCATGACCACTTGCATCGTGGATGAGATTACCGGAAAGTCGCGGAAGTCGCGGCGCGGCATACTGGCGCAGCCGCTGCTGCTGTTGCTCGCGGTGGGCATCGCGCGAAGCGCCACGGATCCCGCGCCGCTAAAGCTTACCCTACGTGACGCAGTGCAAATGGCGTTGAAGCAGAACCCGCAAGTCCAGATCGCAAACCTCAATATCGCCCAGAGCCAGCAGAATCAAAACGTAGCGCGCTCCGGTTTACTGCCTCAAATCAACTTTTCAGGCTCTGAATCGATCCATCGCCTGAACCTGGAAGCCGCTTTCGGTTCGAAGATACCGGAGTTTCCGGGCCACGTCGGGCCTTTCTGGCTGGTGCAAGGGGGTCCGTCCGGCTCGTTGCCTCTGTTCGATTTTACAGCCTGGAGGCGTTGGCAAGCATCTAAAGAAAACGTGACTGGAACGCGGGCGCAGGAACTGACGGTGAGAGAAGAGAACGTACAACTGGTGGTTTCGCAATATCTGGGGAGCCTCAGGGCGGCAGCGGATGTGAAGGCGGCCGAATCCCGGGTGCAACTCTCCAAAGCACTGTTCGATCAGGCCAGCGATCTGCAGAAAAATGGGGTTGGCACCGGGATCGACACATTGCGAGCCAACGTCGAGTATCAGAACGAAAGGCAGCGGCTGATCGCGGCCCAGACAGTTTTGAAAACCTCGCTCTACGGCCTGGTGCATTTGTTGAATATCGATCCGCACCAGCCGGTGGAACTGGCCGATGAGTCGATGTTCTTTCACACGCCGGATTATCCGGCCGATGAGACGATCGAGCGGGCCTGGGTGGAGCGTCCGGAGATGAAAGCTCTAGCTTCCCAAGTCCGTTCGGCGGAATTGGAGAAGAAGCGCGTTGAGGCAGAACGTCTGCCGAGCCTGAATCTGGCGGGTTCCTGGAATCTACAGGGCATAACACCGACCTCGGCCGTCCCAGTCTATGAATTTGGGGTGAACCTGGATATTCCCCTGTACACGGGCGGAAGGATCAAGGCGCAGACGGCGGTGTCGGGAATCGAGCTGAAGAAACTGGCGCAACAGCAGGACGAGCTTCGGAACCGGATCGCACTGGAAGTGAAAACGGCGCTGGCGGAGCTCGAGTCGGCCAAGAGCGAAGTGGATGTTGCCAATCTCGGCGTGGATCTGGCCGGCCAGGAAGTGACGCAAGCGCGCGACCGGTTTCAAGCCGGCGTGGCCAACAACATCGAAGTAATTACAGCGCAGGACGAGTTGTCGCGCGCCAATGACAATCAGATCGGGGCGCTGTATCGCTACAACCAAGCTCGCGCCGACCTGGCCCATGCCACCGGCCAGATGGAATCTTTGTATGCCAAGTGAAGGGAAGAAGATGGAACCGAAGACGCTCGATTACGACACCGACAGTGAGCTGGAACAATTAAACCGCGAGGTGGCTCGAGAGCCGCAGCGGCGATCTCGGCGGCAGTTCAGCCGGAAGCTCGCCATTTTTGGCGGATTGCTGCTCATAGTCGCGGCCGGCGTGTTTTTCTGGGTGCGGGGCTGGAACCACGTTTCCACAGATGACGCGCAGGTGGACGGGCACATTGTGCCAGTGTCCTCGAAGGTCTACAGCAACGTCGTTGAGGTGTTGGTGAATGACAACCAACAGGTCAAGCAAGGCCAGGTTCTGGTTCGTCTCGATCCGCGGGATTACCAGGCCAAGGCCGACCAGTTGAGAGCCGCGGTAGCCGTGGCCGCTAGTCAGGCGCAGGGTGCGAACGTGGGCGTTCCACTCATCCGCGACACAACCCAAAGCAGCACTTCGAGCGCTGAAGCGGAGCTGGGCGCCATCCAAGCAGACTATGAACAAGCCAAGGCCGACTTCGACAAAGCTGCGAATGCCGATGTCGCGTATGCGCGCTCGAACGTTGTGACCGCGCAGGCCACTTACGATCGAGCGAAGGCAGATCTGGACCGGATGAAGCCGCTGGTGGACAAGGCGGAGATTTCGCGGCTCCAATATGATTCCTACGTGGCCGCGGCTCGGGTTGCCGAGAGCGAGCTCAAGGCATCCGAGGATAAGCTGGCGGGAGCCTTGCAGAATGCTCAAATGAAAAGAGCGGCCATGCTTGCCGCCCAGGCTCGTGTGACGCAAGGCCGCGCTGGGGTAGTAGAAGCGCGAGCCAACCAACAGCAGGTCAATGTCCGCACCGCCGATGCAGCTTCGGCCGCGGCCAATGTCACGCTGGCGCGCGCTAATCTCGAAACCGCGGAGTTGAACCTCAGCTACACGACGATTGTGGCGCCCATGGATGGCGTGGTTACCAAGAAGTCCGTGGAGGTTGGACAGATTGTGCAGCAAGGGCAAGGCCTGATGATGGTGGTGCCTCTGAACGATGTCTGGATCACCGCCAATTTCAAGGAGACGCAACTGCGCGGCGTCATTTCCGGGCAAAAGGCCGAAGTGAAAGTGGATCTCACCGGTAAGACTTATCCCGGCCACGTAGATTCGGTGGCTGGCGCCACAGGCACTCGCTTGAGCCTGCTGCCTCCAGAGAACGCTACGGGAAATTACGTGAAGGTGGTGCAGCGAATTCCGGTGAAAATCATATTGGACCCGATTCCGGGGGGCAACAATATCCTGCGGCCGGGTATGAACGTCGAAGCCACAATTATTACGAAGTAGCCCCGCGCGTAAGCAAGGGGACGTGATCTAAAATGCAGCCGCAAGTTTTGGATGTAGCAGCTCCGGAAAAGCCGGCCATCAATCCGTGGGTGATCGCCAGCGTAGTGATGCTGGCCACCTTCATGGAGGTGCTGGACACCAGCGTGGCGAATGTGGCGCTGCCGCACATCGCGGGGAGTCTGGCCTCCACGCCGGATGAATCCACGTGGGTGCTCACCGCGTATCTGGTCGCCAACGCCATCGTGCTTCCGCTCAGCGGTTGGTTTTCCACGCTATTCGGGCGGAAGCGTTTCTACATGACCTGCGTGCTGCTGTTCACCATCAGCTCGGCCATGTGCGGACTTGCTCCCAGCTTGGGAATGTTGATCCTGTTTCGCGTGCTGCAGGGCTTGGGCGGCGGAGCGCTACAGCCCGTTTCGCAGGCCATCCTGCGCGAAACTTTTCCCAGGGAAAAGCAAGGCATGGCGATGGCGGTCTACGGCATGGGAGTGGTTCTGGCGCCGGTGGTTGGACCCACGCTGGGCGGTTGGATCACGGACAACTACACCTGGCGCTGGATTTTTCTGATCAACATTCCGGTGGGCATATGTTCTCTGCTGTTCACGTCGCTGCTGATATTTGATCCGCCGTACCTGGTGCGCAAAAGCATCAAGGACGGTTTGAAGATTGACTATATTGGCCTGGGGCTGCTGGCCGCGGGGCTGGGAGCGCTTGAGATCACGCTCGATGAGGGACAACGGAATGACTGGTTCTCCTCGGGCGCTATCGTGGCGGCAACCATCATCGCCGTGGTCGGGCTGATCTCGGTGGTGATGTGGGAGCTTCGCCAAAAAGATCCCGTAGTGGATTTCCATCTGCTCAAGGACCGGAACTTCGCCATCTCAACGTTGACCATGTTCATGTTGGGTTTTGTTCTGTACGGAAGCACCATGGCGCTGCCACTGTTCCTTCAGACGCTGCTCGGATATACGGCGATGCAGAGCGGCATGGCGCTTTCGCCGGGAGGCCTCGCCATCCTGGTGATGATGCCCATCGTGGGCTTTCTGCTTTCGAAGTTCGAAGCGCGCTGGCTAGTAATTTTCGGATTGCTGATTTCCTCTTACGGTCTTTTCCAGATGACCGACTTCGATCTGAATATCGATTTCCGGCACGCCGTGATTGCGCGCATCGTGCAGAGCCTTGGCCTGGCGTTCCTATTCGTGCCCATCAACACCATGGCGTTCTACTTTATCGCCAAGCAGAACACCAGCTATGCCACCGGCTTGATTAACCTGGCGCGTAACATCGGCGGCAGCACCGGCATTGCCATCTCCACCACGCTGGTTGCACGCCGCCAGCAGTTTCACCAGCAGCGGTTACTCGACCACTTGTCGCCGCTCGATGGCGCTTACCGATCCACGCTCGAATCCGCCAAGCAGATGTTCATGAGCAAGGGCGCGGATGCCGTGCATGCCACGGCTCAGGCGCAGCAGATGATTTACAACATGGTGCAGCGGCAAGCTACGCTACTCTCGTACCTGGAGGATTTCCGGTTGCTGGCGTTCACCTTCCTGGCCGTAATTCCGCTGATGTTGTTCATGAAACGGATCCGGCCGAAGAAGAGCGAGATGGTTGTGGACTAATGGGCTGTCGGCGCAATCTCATGGGCTTGCAGCCCATC
>PMOK01000095.1:15440-25760 GCA_003162425.1 Bryobacterales bacterium
CGCGGCAAACACGAGTGTTCGCGAGCGACGACAGCCCGCTAGTTCTTTGCTTATTCAGTTAAAGAACTTAGCGGCTGGTTCGATAACACAATAGAGGAACTGTGTTGCGGGAAGCCTCCATTGCGATTATTGCGCCACTCCAGCCCGAAGACTTCTTCGATCTGCTGTGGCAGGGCGTATGGGAAGCCACTTTCGACCTCGCTCCCTTCGGCGTACAGGTTCGGAATCTTCCCACGGAGCGCTACAACGTCGCTGGACAGCAAGAGATCCTGAGCCAGTTGCTGGAGGACAAGGTGGATGGCATTGCCGTGATGCCGGCCCACGCCGAAGCGCTTAACTATCTCATTGACGAGCACGAAGCGCAGGGGACGCCGATGGTCACCTTTCACGGGGATGCTCCCGAGAGCCGGCGATCGGCGTTTGTGGGTCCCGACCCGTTCCAGGCGGGAGTGCTGGCCGGGGAGTTACTCGCGAAATTGATGGGTGGAAAGGGACGGGCACTGTCGTTTCCTGGCTCATCCGACAAGCACCATCTCGCTCAACGCGAGCAGGGATTCCGCGCCGAATTCGCTGAGCACCCAGGCTGCACCGTGGTCACTTCGACAATGCCCGATCTCGACTCGCTGCAGGCTTTCCCGCCGGAATGGCTGGAAGCTTTGAGATCCGCCGATGGGGTGTACGTTGGCAACGAAGACCTGGTAAGCATAGCTGCTGCCCTGGAACAAGCCGGGGCGTGCGGGCCTTGCGTCGGCTTTGGCAATACGGACCCGCTGCAGCCGTTTCTCGCGCGGAAAACTGTTTCCGCCGTGATTGATGAGCAGAGGTACCTGCAGGGCTATTTTGCTGTGCAGAAGGCCTACGAAGCAATCCTCAAGCGGGCGCAAGGCGTGACCGTGAGCGGCATACGAGTGCCCTCGGACGTGGCTCTGGCGGCCAACGCGTCTGACAGCCGGGATTCTCTTCACGCTGCGTTCGAGATGCTGCTCCGCCACCGCACGGAGGCGCTGTGCTCTTACAAACAACGGCTGGAACAGGCTAACGCGGAGCTGGAGAATCTTGCCATTACCGATCCCCTCACGGGTCTGCTCAATCGCCGCAAGTTTGAAGAGGTGCTGGAAAATGAAGTGGCTCGGGCGCGCCGATATGGTCCGCTTTCGCTGCTCATGATTGATTTGAACCTATTCAAGCAGGTGAACGACCGGCATGGCCACCAAGCCGGAGATGAAGTTTTGAAGGGCGTGGCTCAACTGCTGAGGTCATGCTGCCGGGAGACGGATGCATGCGCGCGGCTGGGCGGAGACGAGTTCGCCGTCATTCTGCCTCACACGGACAGCGCCGCGGCTGAAGTAGTACGTAACCGCATCCTGAAACAGACGGCCCGCACCACGGTGCCAATTGGCGGCCAGGAACTGTCGTTGAGCCTCAGCATCGGAATGGCCAGCTTAGTGGAGGCTCCCGACGCTCTGGCATTGGTGGCGGCCGCGGATGCCGATATGTACCGCGTGAAACAGGCATCGCGGGCGGAACCGGTGTTCAGATAGCGCCAACCGTGGCCGCGGGCGGCGTCTCCGTGTTGGCAAACCGTGTTGGCAAACCGTGAAAAAATCAGCGCATGCACCGACTCCCTCACGGTCGCGGTTCGGTAACACTCTCTAAAAGCGCAGGGCTACAACTGTGTCTCGGACAACGCAATCCGTTCGCGCAGCAATTCCGGCATTTCCTCGGGCGACCGCACTCGCAGCACATCCAAGCCCGCGGCCCGTGCACTAGCTTCGCCGGCGTCGGAATCCTCAACCACCAACGCACTTCGCACGCCGAGCTTCTTCACGGCCAGCAAATATGGATCAGGCGCCGGCTTGAGCTTTTTCACGTCGCCGCCGTAGACCACAGCGCGAAAAAAGTCGTGAATGCCGGCGTGGTGCAGAATTGGTTCCACTTCGCTCTGACCGCTCGAAGTCACCACCGCTAATTGATAGGCATCGAGTTGCGGAAGCAGTTCCAGCACTTCGCCCGAAAAAGACTGACGCTCCAGCATGCGGCTTCGGAACAACTCCTTCTTGCGTGGATACTCGGCCAGCAGACGTTCCACTTCCAGCGGCCGTCCGGCCTCGCGGCAGATCATCGACATCAGATCGCGATCCGAGACGCCGATTCCATGGGTCCTGTAGGTCTCCCAATCCAGGTGCATATCAAAGGTCTGGAGAATTTCCTGCCAGCACTCAAAGTGAACCGGCTCGCTGTCTACCAGCACGCCATCGAAATCAAACAGAATCGCTTCGTATCGCACTCACTTCAGGATCGCATGGTGATGGACGCCTAAATATCGTAAGCTCGAAGCGTGGATGCGGATACTCAAATCGGCGGCCCTCACGCGCATTTCCCTTCCACACAGCTTTCCCTGCTCGAAGCCGCTACTCACGGCCTCACGAACGACGCGCTGGAACGCGTTATGGCGCTGTACTGGAAGCCGGTCTATCGGTTCATCCGCCTTAAATTCCGCAAGAACAACGAAGACGCCAAGGACCTGACACAGGGTTTCTTCACCACCGCGCTCGAGCGGGATTTCTTCACGCGCTTCGATCCGGCCAAGGCTTCCTTCCGCACCTACCTTCGGATGGCAGTGGAACGTTTCGCCGCCAATCAGCACGCCGCATCCAACCGGCAGAAGCGCGGTGGCGACGTCCAGTTCGAGCCTGTCAAGGATTATGTCGCCACTACCGAATCCCCCGAACAGATCTTCGATCGGGAATGGCAGCGGCAGCTGTTCGCTCTGGCGCTTGATGATCTGCGGGGGCACTGCGATGCTTCGAGAAAACAGCTCCAGTTCTCCATTTTCGAAGCCTACGATCTGGCCGTGGACGAAGACGAGAGACCATCCTACGCCAACCTGGCCGCGCGGCACGGCATTGCCGAAACCGCCGTGACGAACCACTTGGCCTGGGCGCGGCGCACGCTACGCGGGTTCGTCAACGAACGTCTCCGCGGCGTGACGTCCGGTGAACAGGAATTGCGCAAAGAGATGCGTCGTGTATGGATCTGAGCGACTCCGTCCTCGATCATTTGCGCTCCGTTGCCGCGCTGCCCGATCTCACGGGTACGCGTTACGAAATAGAATCCGAGATCGGCCGCGGCGGATTGGGTGTGGTTTACCGAGCGCACGACCGCGAGCTCGACCGGTCGGTGGCTTTGAAAGTGCTGGATTCCGCGCTAGCCGGCGAAGCACAGCTCATCGCTGGCCTCGAACATCCGGCCATCGTCCCTATTTACGAAACCGGCACTTTGCCCGACGGCCGCGCCTTCTACGCGATGAAACTGGTGACGGGCGCGCGCCTGGACCACTACCTGGCCGGATCTCCTTCGCTGTCCGACCGTCTGCGCATCCTGCGGCGCGTGGGTGAAGCGCTCGGGTTCGCCCACAGCCAAGGCGTAATTCATCGCGATCTTAAACCTCAGAACGTGATGGTCGGCGAATTCGGCGAGGTTTATCTGATGGACTGGGGCGTGGAGGCCGTTGCAGGCACGCCTGCGTTTCGCGCCCCAGAACCTCGCCTCGATCGGCGGTCCGACATCTACTCGCTGGGCGCGATGCTCGAATTCATGCTGCCCGCCCCAGCGCCGCCAGCCCTCCGCGCCATCGCAGGAAAGGCCAAAAGTATTGATCCAGCCGCGCGCTATCCGGATGTTCCGGCGTTTCTCGCCGACCTCGATCGGTTCCAAACAGGACTGGCCGTGCTGGCGTGGCGCGAACCGCTCTCGTATCGATTGCGGCGCTTTGGATCGCGCAACGCCGTTTTGCTGTGGTTGCTGGCTGCCTATGCCGGTATAAAATTCCTGTTGTTTTTTCTGCGGAACCTTTAAAGGAATTGCGGCAGACGTGGAATTCCCTTGTGAGAGGTGAACAATGAACAAAATCCTGGCCGGACTGGTTTTCGGACTGATCCTGGGGGCCATTGACGGCGCCACCGCGTGGTTTTATCCGGAAACGCGCAGCGTGATTGGCGGCATCATGGTCGGCTCATCCATCAAAGGCATGCTGGTGGGCCTGCTCGCCGGATGGTTCGCGCAAAAAGTGCAATCCACGCTTTGGGGCATCGTGGTGGGCTCAGTTTTGGGGCTGCTTTTTGCCTACGCGGTGGCCGCGATGGATGCCACCAAAGGCAAACCGCACTATCTGGAGATCATGCTGCCCGGCTTTATCGTCGGCGCTATCGTCGGATTCTTGACCCAACGAATCGGGATGCCACGCCCTGCCGAAAGGCGGGAAGCATGAAAAAGTGGCTCGCTCTCCCAATCGCAATCGTCACGGCGCACGCCGTTGCAGCTCAAACGGACCCGTGGGCCAACCTACGAGTGCTGGAAGGCAAGTGGGAGGGTCCCACTACCGGCAAACCGGGCAAAGGAATCACCTCACGCGAGTATCGATTCGAGATGAACGGGAAGTTCCTGTCGCAGCGCAACAAAGTGGTGTGGGAAAAAGCCGAGATCCACGAGGATTTTAGCTACCTCAGCTACGATACGCGCCAGAAGAAGATCGTATGGAGGCAATTCCACAGCGAAGGCTTCGTCCACGAATACACTCTGGATTCGATCAGCGCCGACGGAAAATCGCTAGAGTTTTCCTCAGTACGCATCGAGAATATTCCGCCGGGATTCCGGGCCAAGGAATCGTATCGCATGCTCTCCGCCGACGAGATCGAGTCGACTTTCTGGCTGGCAGAACCCGGCAAGAATTTTGAAGTGTATACCGAGACGCGCCTCAGGCGCGTGAAGTAACGGCCGCTTACGCGATGATGTCGTGGATCACATTCCCGGCCACATCCGTCAGCCGAAAATCGCGGCCGCTGTAGCGATAGGTCAGCTTGGTGTGATCGATGCCCAGCAGATATAACACCGTCGCGTGCAGATCGTGAACATGGACCGGTTTTTCAACCGCCTTGAATCCAAACTCGTCGGTGGCGCCGTAAGTTGTGCCGCCCTTCACGCCGCCGCCCGCCAGCCACATGGTGAACCCGAACGGATTGTGGTCGCGCCCGTTCTGCACACCGCCGCCCGCGCCGATTTCTACCACCGGCGTTCGTCCGAATTCCGATCCGCAAACCACCAGCGTGTCCTTTAACAGGCCGCGCGATTTCAGATCCTTGATCACCGCGGCAAACGGCTGGTCGGAATCCTTCGCGTTCTTGCGATGCGCCTGGATATCGGAGTGCGCGTCCCACGGATCGCCCTTGGCATAGTAAACCTGCACCATGCGGACGCCCTTTTCCACCAGCCGCACCGCCAGCAGACAGCCGCGCGCGGTGCTGCCTGGTCCATAAAGTTTCAGCGTGGCTTCGCTCTCCTTGCGAATGTCGAAGACTTCCGGCGCTTCCGTTTGCATGCGGTAAGCCGTCTCCATGCTCTTGATGGTGGCGTCGAGCTGCGGATCCTGAATCGATTCGCGCTCAATCCGCATGCGATCCAGCTTTTCCAATAAATCCAGCTCGCGGCGCTGCTCGGGCAGGCTGAACTTGTCGTTGTAGATGTAAGAAATCGCCTTCTTCGGATCGAACTTTTTGCCCACCAGCGACTCGGTCTGTTTCTCCAAAACTTTGTCGGAAATGTAGGTGCCCTGATGAACAGCGGGCAGGAAGGCGTTGTTCCACAGCGGCGGTCCAACGGTGGTAGGAACGTCCGGACACAACACCACGTAGCCTGGCAGGTTCTTGTTCTCCGTCCCCAATCCGTAAGTGAGCCACGCTCCCATGGACGGCCGTCCCACCTGGCTGTGGCCGGTGTTCATCATCAGCATGGACGGCTCGTGATTCGGAATGTCAGTGTAGACAGAGCGGATGAAGCAGATGTCGTCCACGCATTCGCCTACGTAAGGGAATAGCTCACTGACTTCCATGCCGCATTTCCCATACTTCTTGAACTCGAACGGCGACTTCATCAGAGTGCCGGTCTTGCGCTCGGTGGCGACACTGCCACCCGGAAGCGGCTTTCCGTGATATTTCTCGAGCGCCGGTTTTGGATCGAAGCTGTCCACCTGCGACAATCCGCCGTTCATATAGAGAAAGATCACGCGCTTGGCGTGCGGCGCGAAGTCCAGTTTGCGAGGCTCGAGGCCGCCCTCCGCATCGGTGTCTACGCCTGCCTTGGCCAGCGAGTCTGAGATCATCCCGGCGAACGCCATCATCCCGAATCCGTTACCGATGCGGCAAAGCGCGTCGCGCCGGTTCAACGGCATTCCCGATTTATGCGGCCTCATACTGGATGGCTCCTCTAGTTGACAAACAAAAACTCGCTCGAGCTCAACAACACTTTCGCGTACCGGCCCCAGGTAGTGACCGGAAGCGGGGGCTTTTTCTCTTCCGTTTTCCCTTTGCCAGGGCCGACCACGCCGGCCATCATTCCGTCCGGCGAGATCTCTTCGTCAGCGGGCGCCGGTTCGGGAACTTTGTCGGCGCCTTTCTTACCCGGCTCGGCCTTTTCCTTTTCGGCTTTTTCCTTCTTTTCCTTCTCCGCCTTCTGCTCTTCGTATTCTTTCAGCGGCTCAGTGCGAAGATACTCAAGACCCATCTTGACCTCTTCGGGAGTTGCCTCCCGGCCGTAAACCAGCTTGTAAACTTTCTGGATGCGCGCCGTATTGTCCGGCTCCGAAGCTACGCGCTCGGCCAGATGCTCGGCCTGCTGCTGGACGAAGTCGCTATTCATGAAGAAGAGCCGCTGCAGAGGCACGGTGGTGGCAAAACGCTTCTCGGCCGATAGATTCGGACTCGGAAAATCGAACAGTTGCAGATATTCGTCCAGCCGGTAACGGCTCACTTTTCCATAGACGGTGCGACGCGTGTAGTCCGGCTTCAGAGGCTCAGACGGGCCACCGATCTTCGTATCCAGATCTCCCGCCGCGGCCAAGATGGAATCGCGAATCTGCTCCGCGTCCATGCGGTGGCGATTGGCGCGCCAATAAAACCGGTTCGCGGGATCCTTCTCCAGGTTCTCCTTGATGCCTTCATCGCTCAGTTGATAAACCGCGCTGAGCAAAATCTCGCGATGCAGCTTCTTCACCGACATTCCATTATCGACAAACCACTTCGCCAGGTACTCCAGCAGTTCCGGATCGGTGGGGCGCTCGCCCATAATGCCGAAATTGCTGGGTGTATCCACGATTCCGGTACCAAAGTGCGCGCGCCAGATGCGATTGACAATCACGCGCATCGCAATCGGCTGCTTGACAATCTGTTCCGCCAGATCCAGGCGGCCGCTTCCGTGATTCAGCGGGATAGGATCGCTGCTCAGCACCGAAAGGAAATGCCGCGGAACTTCGTCTCCCAGATTGAACGGACTTCCGCGTAGATTGAGCTTAGGCTCCTGGATTTTCTCGGCCTCCGTCACACCGTGCACGTACGGAAAATGCGGCGGCAGATCTTTTTTCATGGCTTCAATATCGGCGCGCAACGCATCGATGTAAGCTCGCCGCTCCGCGCTCAACTGCCGTTCGAGCGACCAGCCTCGGAACGCCAGCAAGCCGGGCTTAACCCGCTCCGGCGCCTGCTGTGGATCGTCACCCTCACCCAAATCGCGTACGAAGACGTCCACCCACAGATTCATCTTCTCAATGGGCATGGTCTTCAGCTCCAGGCCGCAGCCGGGACAGAAATCGTCGTTGGTAATGAACTCGTTGGGTAAATTGGCCCGCTTTTTCTTCTTGGTGGTGGGCAGCGCCTTGGCCTCGATGATCTCGTTTTCGTCTTTGATCTCGTGCCGCTCGAACATAATGCCGGTCAGCGTCTTCTGAAACTCATCGCCCAGCTTTTTCGCTTCGTCCTTGGCGCCGCCACGCTTGATCATTTCCTGCCACGACACCAAGTATGGATAGTTCTTGGGCGGCTTGGCCAGAAACCGTATCCAGCGCTCGAACAATTCGTAATCCAGCTTGTCCTGCTGCACTACCACGGCCAGCTCCGCTTTTTCCGGGCCAGCCACTTTCCAAACCGACTGCATGTACTTGGAGGCCTGAAACGCCAGCGTCTCGCCGAGCTGTTTGCTCTCCGTACTCATGAAATCGCCCAGCAGCTCTTCGCGCGCTTCAATCTGTTTCTCGTTTTTCTTGTATTCCTCGTGCACGCTCTTCGGCACCAGCGGATACTCGTGATACACCGTGTTCAAGAAAACCCCCGAGAGCGCGTAGTAATCCTTGGTCGGGATGGGATCGTACTTATGGTTGTGGCAACGCGCGCAGCCTACTGTCAGACCCAGGAATCCGCGCGACACAACATCTACGCGATCGTGCCGCTCATCGGCGCGCGTCACTTCCACCGAGCCGTTGTCGTAGAACCACGGTCCCTGGCCCAGGAATCCGAGCGCGGGAAGCATTTTCGCGCGCGAGTTTTCTTCCATGAGATCGGCCGCCAGTTGGGCCTTCACGAAAACGTCGAAAGGCATGTCGTCGTTGAACGCTTTGATCACCCAGTCGCGGTAGAGATACGCCTCCGGATAGGGATTGTAGCCGCGGCGCATCGGATCCAAGCTCCGGTAGTCGTCTTCGCCGAAGCGCGCGACATCCAGCCAGAATCTGCCCCACCGCTCGCCATACTGCGTCGATGCGAGCAGCCGATCCACAATCTTGGCGAACGCTTCGGGCGCCTGGTCCTTTTCAAACGCCTCGATCTCTTCGAAGGTGGGAGGAAGGCCGGTTAAATCCAGAGTGACGCGCCGAATCAAGGTTCGCTTGTCCGCCGGCGCCACCGGTTTCAGTGACTCATGTTCCAGTTTCGCGAGTACAAACCGGTCAATATCCGTCTTTGCCCAAGCCGCATCCTTGGGCGCGGGCGCAGGCGTTGTCTTCAGCGGCTGAAAAGACCAGAAGGCGCGCTGTTCGGGCGTGATCACGTACTCGCCTGATTTCGGACTCACCACCGGCGTCGCCGACTCAGGCCAGTTCGCGCCGGCCTTCACCCACGCGGTGAGATCCAGGATTTCCTGATCCTTGAGTTTGCCGCCCATGGGCATCTTGAGTTTCGGATTGGTCTGACGGACGGCTTGAATCAGAAGGCTTTTATCGGGATCGCCCGGCACCATGGCCGCGCCGGATTTTCCGCCTTTGAGGATGCTCTCACGGCTATCCAGGCGCAATCCGCCGAGCGCTGACGCCGCATGACAGGTGAAACAACTGTTGACCAGAACCGGCCGGATTCGAGCCTCGAAGAAGTCTGCGCTATCGGGCGCGGAAGTAGCGGCCAGTGCGACTGCGGTGCACGCAATGAATCCTCCGGCAGTGCGAGATAGTGAGCCTCGGGTCATCTTCTTCATAGTATAAAGGAGTAGCAAAATATGAATCCTCGCCAGATGGCACTAATTGCTTTCGCGCTAGTACTTCAAGGGCAGGAGAAGCCGGCCAAACCGGGGGTCAAGACGCCCGGCGTCAAGATACCCATTGCGGCGCTGAAGCCCGAGACGGTGTTCGAGGTACCGGGCACACCGGATTGGATCGTGGTTGGGGATGCCGTCTGGATCTCCAACAAGCCAAAGAATAGTGTAGCGCGCATCGATCCCAAGACGAACAAAGTGGTCGAGACGGTCACCGTAGGCAAAGCGCCGTGCTCAGGGCTCGCCATCGGCTTCGATAGCCTTTGGGTTCCGAATTGTGGCGACAAGACGCTGTCGCGCGTGGACTTGAAAACCAACAAAGTCACGGTCACTGTTCCGATGGGGATCGGCGATTCCGAGGGCGGCCTCGCGGTCAGTCCGGATAGCGTCTGGATGATGACGGACAAAAACGGAACGTTGGCGCGCATCGATCCATCCACTAATAAAGTTGTTGCTGAAATCTACGTGGCTCGCGGCTCCTATACGGTGGCGGTCGGCGAGGGCGCGATTTGGGTAACCAGTACTCAGGGAAACCTGGTGAGCCGCGTGGATCCCAATACCAACCTGGTTACCGACACAATCCCTGTAGGCAAAGCGCCTCGATTCCTGGCGGTAGGCGAAGGCGCCGTCTGGACGCTCAATCAGACCGATGGCACGGTTTCAAGAATCGACCCCAAGACCAATAAAGTGGTCGCGACCATTGAAGTTGGTGTCCCGGGCGAGGGCGGCGACATCGCGGCGGGCGAAGGATCGGTTTGGGTGACATCGTTCGGGTTTCCGATATCGCGAATCGATCCGGCTAGCAACAAAGTTGTGCAGCAATTTGTGGGTAAAGGCGGCGACGCGCTACGAGTGGGTCTGGGCTCAGTGTGGCTGTCGAATTTCGAGGCAGGCACGGTGTGGCGGATCGATCCGAAACGGATCGCGGCAACTCTTCCGGAATAAATATGGCCACGGATGCACACGGATGCA
>PMOK01000293.1 GCA_003162425.1 Bryobacterales bacterium
CGCGGTTCGGTAACGCTCTCTAGGCATGAAAGACCCGTCAGCAAGGGGACAGGTTGCGGCGAAGGCCGTCGTTATGCTTCAATAATGCTTAGTTGAGCATCTAAGCAATCCTTCAAAAGGCCCCAAGAAGTTTCCAAGCGTGCGGGACCTGAGCGGATCATCTGGAATGAGGGAGTCTTGCCGTGGAGTCTGTCAATCGTAAATTAATACGTCCGTCCTTGAACGAGATCAAGGATCAGCGGGACCGCCGCAATAATCATCAGAAGAAGTCCGCTCCTCCCGATCAGACCAATGCGGAAAATTTCTATTACATGAAACAAATGCAGGCCAAGACACCCATGGTCTTTGTGCTGAAAGATGGAGAGACGCTGGAAGGCATCATCGAATGGTATGACAAGACTTGCTTGAAGATCAACCGCGAAGGGGCTCCCAACCTGCTCATCTTCAAGCCCAACATCAAGTACATGTACAAGGCCTCGAACGACTGAAGCCTCTAGCACTGTCGAATCACTCCTCCCGCAGCGATCGGGACGGATCAATGTGTAGAGCTCGCCGGGCCGGATGCCAGCACGAGAAAATGCTGATTGCGGCCATCAGCACCAGAACAATCGTGTATGTCTCCGGGTCCGTCGGACTCACGCCATAGAGCACAGCGGAAAGGCGCCGCCCGGCTACCAGCGAGATCATCGCACCCGCAGTGCCACCCACAAGTACCAGCATGCCAATCCGACCAAGAACAGTGTTGAGTACCTGCCCGGCACTGGCGCCGAGCGCCACTCGGATACCGATCTCGCGCGCTCGCCTGGAGACATCATATGCCACCAACGCAAACACTCCCGTCGCGGCCAGCACGACAGCTATGAATCCGAACGCACCCAGAATCACCGCCGCGACTCGCGCCGGAAAAAGAGGATAGGCCAGTTGATCGCGTAGACTTCCTGTATTGAAAAGCGGAAGAGAGGAAGCCATTTCCGCGATCACACGGCGCAGGCCGTCGGTGGCTTCCGCTGCCGGTAAAGATGTGCGCATCACCAGTGTCGTCCAGGCATTGTAATGCTGCGCGAGCGGTTCGAAAACGGCCAGTTCCGGATCTTCTCCCAGGGATTCATACTTGCCGTCCTCCACCATGCCCACGATCTCGACCTGTTCCGCTTTCGGATCGCTTCCAAAACGAAAGCGTTGGCCGATTGCGTTCTCACCCGGAAAGAGCGTTCGGGCGAATGTACGGTTCACCACCGCCGCCAGTGGCGCACCGGCACGATCGCGCCAATCAATGTCGCGCCCAGCCAGCAGGCGTGTGCCCGCAGCCGCAAGATAGCCGGTTGATATGTCGTAGATGATCGCCGAGGACAATCGGCTTTCAGGCGGAATGGGTTTGCCAACCGCAGAAACGTTGTTGTCGTTGGTGCCGAGCCGCAGAGGCACATTGCTGCTGATTCCCACTGCCTGCGCACCGGGCAGTGCGGCGGCCTTTTGGAGCACCGTTTCCTGGAATGCTCGGCCACGAGCGGGAGTGTAACCTTGCAGTCCCAGATCAAAGGAGACGGACACCGCGCCATCCGGCTGAAAGCCCAGGTTGAGGTCGAGCGCATGGCGAAGGCTACGCAAGACGAGAACGGAAGAAACCAGCAGCACGAACGAAAGGGCGATTTGCAGGGCGACGATGCCGTCGCGAAGATGCCAGTGCCGGAGGCGCCGTGTGCTTTGCTCATTCTTCAGCGCCGGTACCAGATCCACCCGGATGGTTTGAAGCGCGGGGGCGATTCCGAACAGAACAACAGCAAACAATGCAGCTGCAAAAGTGAACAGGAGAACCCGCAGATCGATGGCGAGCGTGGTATTGGCAGGGACATCGAACGGCAGATTCAGCGTTGCGCAAGCGCGCGAAATCCAGAGCGCGAGCAAAACGCTCGCCGTGCCACCCGCCAGGGCCAGCAGTAGACTTTCTGTGAGCAGTTGCCGCACTAGGCGAATCCGCCGGGCGCCCAGAGCTAACCGGAGCGCCATCTCTCTGCGGCGGTCCGAGGCACGCGCCAGCAGCAGGCCGGCTAGATTTAGACAGCTCAGAAGCAGAACCAAACCGGCCACGCCCATCAGCACGGTTGTAAACGCGAGCACCGGCTCCCGGAGATTCCGTCCCACCAGGCCCGGCGGCGACAACTGGATGTGCATGCCCTCATCGTGTGCATAATCGTGCGCGAGTTGCGCTGCGATACGGTTCAGCGAGGACTCGGCCTGGGCCCGCGAGACAGCGGGCTTCAACCGGCCGAGGACCCACACGTCGGATATGCCCCGATCGTTGAGCCAATAGCGGCCGGGTTCGATCTGAGCTTCCATGCTCATCGGGACCCAGAGGTCGGGGCTGATGATTCGCTCCGTTCCGATGAACCCTTGCGGAGCTACACCGACCACGGTATATCCCAGCCCGTTGATCCTGATGGATCTGCCAATGACGTTCGAGTCCGCAGCGAAGCGTTGCCGCCATGTGCGATAACTCAGCACCGCGACGGGATGGGCGCCAGGCTTGTCATCATCTTGCGGACCAAACCAGCGGCCCAGAAATGGCTTCACACCGAGGACGTCGAAATAATTGCCGGTGGCTTCGTAAGTCCAGGCGCGGGAGTTATTGCCGCTCGACATGCTTAGACTGATGGGAGAGAATCGGTACGCGATCAGCCCGGACACTACATCGTTGCGGTCGCGAAAATCGACATAGTCCGGGTAGGACAAGTTCGCGTTCCCGCCCTGATTGAGAAACACGAGCTGCTCGGGTTTCTCCACCGGCAGCGGGCGAAGGAACGCAGTGTTGATAATCGTGAAAACTGTGGAGTTCGCTCCAATGCCCAACGCAAGTGTGAGAACGGCTGCCACGGCGAACCCGGGCGATTTTCTTAAGTGTCTTAACGCATAACGGACGTCCTGCCATGTGGTTTCGAGCTGTGGCCACATGTGACGTTCGCGCAATTCTTCTTTGAGCGGCGTGATGCCCCCAAACTGCCGCAGCGCCGCGTAGCGCGCGTCTTCGGGACTCATGCCGGTCCGAACAAAGCGCTCCGTCAGAAGCGAAAGATGCGTTCGGACTTCGTCATCGGCTTCGATATCGAAACGCGCTCGGCCGAACAACCCGCCGATGCGCGATAGCACGGTACGGAGAAAAGCGAACATACTTCACCCCTCGCGCGCCAATTCGAGTACTCGTCCAACCACACCGGAGATGCGTTGCCACTTCGCAGTCTCGCTGGCAAGCTGCTTGCGTCCGGATCGGGTAATTGAGTAGAACTTCGCTTTGCGATTGTTCTCGGAGATTCCCCAATCGGACGTAATCCAACCGTTCTGGATCAGACGCAGCAGGGAAGCATAAACCGTCCCCTCGTTGAGCTTTAGTACATCCTCGCTCAGTTGCTCAATTCGGCGGGCGATTCCGTAGCCATGTTGGCGGCCCATGGCGTCCAGAGTTTGGAGCACCATCAGGTCCAAAGTCCCTTGCAGGACTTCCGACTTTAGCTGGCTCATCCAATCTCCTTTGGTCTACACAAAGGAGTGTATCACGAATCCATTGGGATGTCCATCGGAGCAGTTTCACAGAACGCCGTTTCCGGGGCGCTACACTATTCAACAATGACTGGTGCGCGCGGCAATCGGGTGAGTGCCCGCCGTTCAAGGTAAATCTCCCAGCGTTCACGCTAGGGCGAGACAAGGAGCATGAAGAATGAAATACCGCAAGCTGGGAAATACCGGGCTCATTGTAAGTGAGGTGGCTCTCGGTTCGATGCAGTTCGGCGGCAAGATGAATATGGGAAACCTTGGCCAGGAGCAAGCCACGCGGATGGTTCAATTGGCTCTGGACAGAGGCATCAATTTCATTGATACGGCGGACGTTTATAGCCTGGGGGAGAGCGAAACACTGTTAGGCAACGCCCTGAAGGGTATCAGAGAAGAAATCGTTCTGGCCACCAAGGTCCGGCTGCCTATGGGTGAAAACTTCAATCGAAGTGGTGCTACCCGCGTGAACATCATGCGCGAAGTGGAGGCTAGCCTCCGGCGATTGCAAACCGATTATATCGACCTTTACCAGGTGCACGGATGGGACAGCATCACGCCTTTGGAGGAAACGCTGCGGACCCTGAACGACCTCGTGCGCCAGGGGAAAGTCCGCTATCTCGGGCTCTCCAACCTGATGTCATGGCAGGCTGCGACGGCAGTGATGCTTCAGGAACGCCTCGGCCTTGAAAAATATGTGACGGCACAGATGTACTACAGCCTCGTCGGGCGGGAACTTGAGTACGAATTCGAATCATTCGCCGAGTGCTACAACATCGGCATTCTGGTCTGGAGCGCGCTGGCCGGAGGATTCCTGAGTGGCAAGTACAGCCGCAACAGTCCGGCACCCGCTGGGACACGCTTCGCGGAGGCGGGTCAGTTCGTACCTTTCGATAAGGAAAACGGCTACAAAATCGTCGACGTATTGCAAGAAGTCGCCAAACGGCACGACGCGAGCCCTGCCCAGGTGGCACTCGCGTGGGTGCTGGGACGCCCAGCCGTGAGCGCTGTGATAGTCGCCGCCCGAAAACCTGAGCACTTGGAAGACAACATCCGCGCGGTGGACCTTCGGCTCTCAGTTGAGGATGTCCGGCTGCTCGATGAGGTTTCGGACCCAGGTGTTCCGTATCCGAAGTGGATGGT
>PMOK01000075.1:0-24516 GCA_003162425.1 Bryobacterales bacterium
CGCTTTCCAAGCGTGCGCCTTCAACCACTCGGCCATCTCTCCGGGGTGTCGAGGAACGGTGTTGCGCAGGCAGAAACGCCCGCGACAATTCAGTCTAGCACGTGCGCGGCCGCGCGCTGCCGACAGCTTGCTACCATGGTCGGACTATGCTTCTGGAAGGCTTGGATCGGCGAGATTGGATGCGATTGGTCGCGGTTTTGTCGGTGGCTTCTTCAACCGGGGCCCAGGCTCCTCAAGGCCAAACGCAGGCGGCTCCGTCGAACCGCCTCACCAAAGAAATGCTGCATGGCGCGCTGCAGCTCATCGGGCTGGATTTTACCGAGGAGCAGGAAACCATGATGTTGCCCGGCGTAAATCGCGCGCTGACTGGCTATGAGGCTCTGCGCAAAATCGATGTTCCGCTCGACACCGAACCTGCCACACGATTTTATCCAACCAAGCCGGCTGTCAAACCCGCGAAGTTTTCTCCGACGCTGGAAAAGCCGAAGAGCTTCGGCTCGCTAGAGGATTTGGCGTTCGAACCGGTGACGACACTCGGGGCACTGGTCAAGTCGCGGAAAGTTTCTTCGACAGATTTAACCAAGATGTACCTGGAGCGGCTGAAGAAATACTCACCCAAGCTCCTGTGCGTGATTACGCTGACGGAGGAACTCGCGCTCCAGCAGGCCGCCAAGGCTGATGAGGAGATCAAGCGCGGCCATTATCGTGGACCGCTGCACGGAATTCCGTGGGGCGCGAAGGATCTTTACTCGACCAAAGGAATCAAAACCACTTGGGGCGCGGAACCATATCAGGACCAGGTGTTCAACTACAACGCAACCGTGGTGGATCGTCTGGAGCAGGCTGGCGCGGTGCTGCTGGCAAAGCTCTCGATGGGTGCGCTGGCGCAAGGCGGCTTGTGGTTTGCAGGCATGACCAAGAATCCTTGGAACACAGAGCGCAGCTCCAGCGGCTCATCCGCGGGATCGGCCTCGTCCACGTCGGCTGGATTGGTTGGGTTCTCGCTCGGCACCGAAACACTGGGTTCCATAATCTCGCCCTCCACCACGTGTGGCGTGGTCGGGTTGCGGCCGACTTACGGAAGAGTAAGCCGCCATGGCGCTATGGGCTTGAGTTGGACCATGGACAAACCTGGCCCCATCTGCCGAACGGTGGAGGATTGCGCGCTGGTCTTAGAGGCGATTCATGGACCAGATGGGAAAGACCTGGCGGTGGTAGATGCTCCTTTCGATTGGCAGCCGCAACTCGGACTCACTGGACTTCGCATCGGCTATCTGGAGGCTGATTTCGAACGGGCGTCGAAGGAGTCGAAGCCGCTCTACGATCAGGCACTGGCCGATCTGCGGACCGCGGGCGCAAAACTCGAGCCGGTGAAGCTCCCGGATTTTCAGGCGCAACCTTTGCGGATCATCCTGGAGGCTGAAGCTGCTACCGCTTTCGACGATCTGACGCGCAGCGGCGGCGTAAACCAATTGAAGGGCCAAGCGCCCGGTGATTGGCCGAACACGTTTCGAACGGCGCGGCTGATCCCAGCGGTGGAATATATTCGCGCGCAACGCGCCCGAACTCTCCTGATGCACCGCATGGATCAGTTCATGGCGGATTGGGACGTGCTGGTCTCGCCTCCGTTTGGTGGGCTGCTACTGGTGACGAATCTAACCGGGCATCCGCAGATCGTGACACCATGCGGATTCGCCAATGGCCTGCCACAGGGGTTGGTATTCACAGGCAAATTGTATGAAGAGGGTGGACCGATGCGGGTGGCGATGACGTTCGAGAAGGCGACCAAGTGGCACACCCTGCATCCGAATCTGTAGCGCACGCACACTCGTGGGATGGAGGTTTTGCGCAAACCTGTGGGGCGGACCCCCTGGTCCGCGCGGGTCCCCCCGGACCCGCTACCTCAAGCATTGACAAAGCCAGCAGTAGGCCGACGTGGGCGTCGGCCGCGGACCAGGGGTCCGCCCTACTCCGGGGTTCAAGTGGTTTCGACTGCGCCACGGTTTGGGGGTTATTATCAAGGTATGAGTGCGCGATATCGTGAGCACGCTGCGCCGGAGCGGCTTCGGCCGTACGTGGAGTGTTTTTGGTCCATCGCGCCCGGCGAAACGATTCCCGATTATCCAGTGTTGCCGGATGGATGTGTCGATATTGTGTATTCGCCCAGTACTGGCCCGCAGGTAGTGGGCACCATGACGCGCGTGCAGCGGTTCACGCTGGAGGCCGGTCAAATTCAAATGGGCGTGCGATTCCGTCCGGGGATGGCGCCGGGATTTGTTCGAGCGCCGGGAAGTGAGACCACGGACCGCCTGCTGCCGTTGGACGACGTTTGGGGAGCCAAGGGCCGCCAATTGGCTGCACGGATCGGGGAGGCGAAATCCGAGGAGCAATGCATCGCATTGCTCGAAGCGCAGTTAGTGGATGCATCCGAACCCGGTATCGTCCAGAAAATGTCGGCTTACATCGTTCGCCGGAGCGGCCAGGTTCGCGTGGATGACCTGGCGTTCGACGCCGCTATGAGTGCGCGGCATTTGCGGCGGCTTTTCTTGGAACAGATGGGGCTTACTCCGAAGCATTTCTGCCGCGTGATCCGCTTTAGGCACAGCCTTCCGCGACTGCTCAGCAGCGTGCGTGGCGATTGGACCAAGGTCGCACTCGACTGCGGCTACTACGACCAGGCGCACTTCATCAACGAGTTCCGCGAATTCAGCGGCTACACTCCGGGCGAATTCGCCGCGCTGCCGCGGTGACCGTTTTTTCCAATCGCTGGTAATCCCGCGCCGCGTACGATAGCGGTATGAAGATTACACCAATTCTGATAGTCGATGAAGTCGAGCCGTCGCTGAACTTCTGGGTAAACAAACTCGGCTTCGAGAAAACAGTGGAAGTTCCGGAGGGCGACAAACTGGGCTTCGTGATCCTGCAAAAGGAAGGAACCGAAGTGATGCTACAATCCCGCGCCAGTGTTCGGAAAGACGCGGGCGCGGCAACGGATGAGATACTCGCGTCCGGCTCCCACTTGTATATCGAAGTGGACAACTTCAGCGACGCCTTGGAACGCGTAAAAGGCGCGAAAGTGCTGGTTCCGGAGCGGACCACTTTCTACGGCATGCGCGAGATTTGGGTGCAGGAACCTGGGGGGAACGTATTGGGATTCGCCGCGCGAGTGCCGCAGTAAAAATTCATCGCCGCGCTAGGGTCCGTGAAAAAAACCCAACAACCGGTCGCTGACGCTCGCGGTGTTACCGAACCGCGACCGTGAGGGAGTCGGTGCCCGGGCCGATTTTTTCACGGGCCCGTTAGCGACCGGTGCCCAGATGTCTCCTGGCTCGTACAAAGACCGCCCGGAACATCTTCGCTGACAGCTTCCCCGTCGAAGTGTTCTGTTGGCTAGGGTGGTAGGAGCTGATGAGCGTTGGCTGGCCGGTCCCGGTGTGATGCTCGCGGTCGTGAGCGAAGACGAAATCGGCGCGGCGGCCAATTCTTCCTTCATCGAGCAGTATGCTGAGGTAGCCATCGAACGCCAGCTTGCCTAGCGCCACCACTACCCGCACGTCCTTCAGCAACTCCAATTCCCGCTCCAGGTAGGGACGGCAGTTGCGGATCTCTTCGGGAAGCGGTTTGTTGTCCGGTGGAGCGCAACGAACGGCGGCGCTGATGTAGGCGTCGATCAGCGTAAGGCCGTCGTCGCGGGAAATGCTCGTAGGCTGCGACGCAAAGCCGGTCTCGTACATTATTTTGTACAGGAACACGCCCGAGCTGTCGCCCGTGAAAACTCTGCCGGTGCGGTTAGCCCCGTGCGCTCCCGGCGCGAGGCCAATCAGGAGCAATCGAGCATTCGGATCACCGAATCCCGGCACCGGCTTCGCCCAGTATTCTGAGTCGCGATAGGCCCGGCGCTTCACGCGCGCAATCTGGGCGCGGTATTCCACCAGGCGTGGGCATTTGTGACAGGCAACGATCTTGCGGTTCAGAATTTCCAGGGCCGGCATTGGGAGCCCTGCATTGAGGGCCTGGGTCTATCCTACCTGGAAACTTCGATGCTCATGTTTTCGAGCGAGGGATCGATGGCGCTCAAGTCAGCCGCGATCTTCGTTTGAATGGCGCTGACAAACAGAGGCACAAGTTCCGGATCGCGCCAGCCTCGGCGGACCTCTTCTTCCATGAGGGCGAAGGCCTGCTCGTGAGATAGAGCCGGCTTGTACGGCCGTTCGGTAATCAAGGCATCGTAGATGTCGGCAACCTGCAGAATGCGCGCCAGCAACGGGATATCTTCGCCGGCCAAACCATCCGGGTAGCCCGAGCCATCCCAGCGCTCATGATGATTCCGGATGACCGGCAGCACCGGCCATAGGCTCTTCATCGGCCGGCAAATCTCCTCGCCACGGATGGGGTGGCTGCGCATGACGCTCCACTCCTGCTCCGAAAGCAATCCCCGCTTGAAGAGAATCGCGTCGGGAATACTGATCTTGCCGATGTCATGAAGATAGCCGCCGCGGTAAAGCGCGGTCAGATCGGAATGCGAGAGACCCAGGGCCTCCCCCAACATTACCGACGCAACTGCCAGGCGTTGGCAATGCTGCCCGGTATAAACGTCACGTTGTTCCACCGTTTGCGCCAGCGCGAACAGAATGGTTTCTGCCTCTTCTAAAGAATCGATCAGCGCCTTGTTGCGGAGCATGGCTCGAATTCGCGTTCGCACCACCGCCGGATGCAAAGGCTTGATCAGAAATTCATCGGCGCCGGAAGAGATGCCCACGATTTCGTTTTCCACGCCCTGTACATTAGTTATCATCAGGACCGGGATCAGTTGCGTCCGCCGGTCAGCCTTCATCCACCGGCACAGCTCGGGGCCACTCATTTCCGGGAGCATCAGGTCCAGAATAACCAGATCGACTTTTTCGGATTGAAGCAGCGCCATCGCCTCCGATGCCCTGCGGCACTCGAGCATTCGATACCGAGCGGCTTTGAAAATCGCCTTCAGCAACCTGCGATTGATCTCTTCGCTATCGACGATAAGAATGGTGGAGGGTGGGCCGCTGTGTTCCTCGGCTTCAAAGAAGGCCACTGCCGGAGCTGGTCTAACCCCGAACGACGGGGGCGTTACTGTGGTCTTCGCCAGCATGCGGGGCGGATCCTGGTCGCGGGCCTCAAAGCATCTATCGTCAGAAATGTTGAAAGGTTTAACCGAGCCCCAGGCTGGCAGTTGTGCGTTTGTTATTGAAAACAAACGGGTACTTTGTTCATGGCCACGGATGGACACGGATGCACACGGATAAGACGAACTGCTTTATCCGTGTCCATCCGTGTTTATCCGTGGCTAAAAATCTTACCGCTTCGGCAGCCTCGCCAGGATCTGCGTCACATAACCCAGCGTTTCTGGAATGTCTGGCACTCCGCCATCGCGATCCACGCGGCCGGAGCCTGCATTGTAGGCCGCCAGGGTGAGCGCTACGTCGCCTTTGTACTTGGCCAGCAGTTGCTTTAGCAATTTCGTTCCCGCCTCCACGTTTTGCTTGGCATTAAATGGATCGCCGACGCCAAGTTCTTCCGCCGTCGCCGGCATAAGCTGCATCAAGCCTTGGGCGCCTTTGGATGAAACAGCGCAAGGCCGCCTGCCGGACTCCTGATTGATCACCGCGCGAATCAGATCGGACTTGACGCCTTGCTCCTTTGCGTTTTGCTCGATCAGTTTTTCCAGTTCCTCTGTGGCCATCGGATCACATGGAGGTGGAACGAAATGGGAAGCCATCCCGTCAACCCACGGAACGGTGAAGAACGAGCCGGGCACGGCAGGTTTGCCGGTCACGGATGTCACCTGTTTCAAAACGGACGCGCGCTGTCTTTCTATAACATTGGCCATCGTCGTGCGGGCAGGCTCCGGGGATGCGGGCACGGCTTGGGCCGACATGATGCCGGTAAACGCGGCAATTGCCAAGGTCCATCTCATCCTGGTCTCTCTATCGACCGTCGGGCCGAAACTCTGAATAGGGCCACCTGATTAACACCGAGCGGTATAGTGGAGCTTCTGGGAGCTGAATGCAGGCGTTACGGGCAGCTTTGCGCGACGAACCAGGGGTGGCGCTGGACGCCGCCGCACTCGAAATGGCGGCTATCGAGCGGCCTGGCCTCGACGCCGCGCTCTACCTTACAATGCTCGACCGGCTTGCCTCCGAGCTTGACACGCGCCTGGGCGGACATGCCGGCGCGGACGGCCCCCGGTTCGTCCGTATCGCGAACGACTATCTGTTTCAGGAGCTCGGCTTTCGCGGTAATGACTCCGACTACTATCATCCTGGCAACAGTTGCCTGGATGTCGTACTGGATCAAAGAACGGGCATTCCGATCACTCTTTCGCTGGTCTATATCGAAGTGGCGCGCAGGCTGGGGCGGCCCGTTTTCGGAATTGGCCTGCCTGGACATTTCGTAGTGCAATACTCGGACGCCGAATACTCCACATACATCGACCCTTTCCACCAAGGCAAGCTTCTTACCGCGGAGGATTGCGGGAAGCTAGCCCGCGAGATCACGGGCGTGGATCTTTCGGCGGAGCCTTCGACGCTCGCACCGGTCAGCAATCGGTACATCCTGGTCCGGATGCTGAACAATCTACGCTCGGCTTATTTTCGGGCGAAACAATACGGGAAAGCCGCGGCGGTTATGGATCTACTGGTGGAAGCATTCCCGGAGAACGCAGATTACTACAAGACACGGGGAGTAGCGCGGCTGCATCTACGCGAGTTCGTGGCAGCGAAACGCGATCTGGAGAAGTATCTGAAATGCTCGCCGAAGGCGGAGGACCGCGCGGAGATTACCCGACAGCTCGAAGCAATACATCGATGGCTCGGACGGTTGAACTAAAAGCGTTCTTCGGTTCTTCAGTTCTTCGGTTCTTCGGTTCGAGGATGCCGAGTTCTTTTGATTGAAAGCCGAAGAACCAGAACCGAGGAACCGAAGAACCGAAGAACGCGTCCGGCTTAGTAAAGCCGGACGCCTCTCGGTCCGGGTTTCCTTGTCGCATGCACCGTATCCAGAAACCGGACCTTATTGGGATTCGACGTCATTACCACCGAATGCGTACGGTAACCGTCGCCGAAGAATCGGACGCCTTGCAGCAAGCTGCCGGGCGTTACTCCGCAAGCTACGAATATGATTTGCTTGCCGGGGGCAAGATCCTCGGCGCGGTAGACTTTGCGAGGATCGGTGATTCCCATGCGCGCCATTCGCTCCTCCTGCTCCGGACTAGCAGCCACCAAGCGTCCCACCATCTCGCCATGCAGACAACGCAACGCGGCGGCCGTGATTACGCCCTCCGGCGCTCCACCGATTCCCATGACAGCGTGGACGCCGGTGCCTCGCACGGCAGCCGCAATGCCGGCCGAAAGATCGCCGTCCCCGATCAGCCGAATGCGCGCTCCAGCCTGGCGAATATCGGCGATCAGCTTTTCGTGACGCGGCCGATCCAGCACAATCACCACCAGATCCATCACGTGGCGCTCCAGCCGCCGCGCAATTGCCCGGAGATTGTCCACCACCGGAGCATCGATGTCCAACGCGCCCTGCGAAGCCGGACCGGCGATGATCTTTTCCATGTAGCAGTCCGGCGCGTGGAGCAACCCGCCTGCTTCAGACGCTGCCATTACGGCGATGGAATTCGCAGCGCCAGTGGCGCAGAGATTGGTCCCTTCCAGCGGATCCACCGCGATATCGATGGCCGGATAAACGACACCTTCCGGCGGCGGAGCGCCCACCGGTTCTCCGATGTACAACATGGGTGCTTCGTCGCGTTCGCCCTCGCCGATCACGATGTTGCCCGCGATAGGAACAGTCTCGAACGCCCGGCGCATGGCCTGCACTGCTGCTTGATCCGAGCCTTTGCGGTCCCCTTGCCCCATGGTGCGGGCCGCAGCCACGGCGCCTTCTTCCACTACACGCGTCAACTCGAACGCCAGGTGCTGCTCAAGGTCGATTGCTGCCGGATTGCTGGTTCCTGCCATAGCCCGAACGATCATAGCACGCGCCGATGTAAGATCATTCGGTAGTGGCAAGATCTTGGAACGTCGCGCGCAAACGAGCTCAAGGAGGGAAGTTCCTGCGAGTGGCCAGCGCGGCCGACGTGGAGGCAGCAATCGCGCTGTGGCGCGACGCGAGCACGCCGGTACATAGACGATGTCTGGCCGCCAGGGCTATCGGACTGCTGGGCGAGCGTCCGCCCAAATGGCGGGTGGAAGGCGTGGATGATGACGAATCGCCGCTTGCTCGCGCCCGGCGCCGTGGATGCGCCGACTTCCAGAGACGCCGACTCGCTGAAATTCGAGCTCACCAAAAAGAAGAGTCCATTGACAAGATGGGACAGCTTGGCGCGCAGTCGATTGAGGCCGTGATTCGGTTGCTGCGGAACAAAACAATCGAGAGGGATAAACGGATAGCCGCCGCATCAGTACTGGGAGGCTTGCGATGCCGCGACGGTCTCGACGCACTCATTGAGGTGCTCACGGAAGGGCATCAGAATCTGTCGAACGCGTGCACGCACGCGCTCACGGAAATCGGGAGCCGCATGGGATCACGGAGGCTGATGCAGATAGTCCGGGGCAGATATCCGCTCGCGGCTAGGCAGGAGGCTGTTTATTCGCTCTGGCAACTTGGGGAAAAGCGCGCCGAGCCTCTATTCATTCAGGTGTGCGGTTCCTTGGACACTGAGGAAGAGTACACGCGCGACATGGCGACAGAAGCGTTGGGGAATACATGGCGGAGGCTTGGAACCCAGAAGGCTCTTCGGAACCGGCTGTTCGACCCCTCCGTTTCGGTGCGGTACTCCGCGCTCTGCGCCTGCAGCATGATGCATCCGCAGCCATATGCCTTTCCCCAGTTCCTGCGCGAAGCGATCATTGCCAAGCTCAATGATCCGGGGAGAGTGGATGACAATCGAGTGATCGCGCAAGCCGCGGCGGCTTTGCTCGGCCAGGATTCACAACCCTAACCGGTCGAGCTTGTCTTTCTCGTATTCGCCGGTTTCACCTGGGTAGCGCAGCTTTCCCTCAAACTTGCCGGACTCCTTCGCCATCGCCCAGATCAGGCTTTCGCCCGCCGGAACAATGCGCGGCGCGTTCGAAAACACCGGGTCCTGATATGCCGTCTGCGCGTTGGCCAACTTCCAACCTTTGGCCTCGAACATGGTCAGCACGGCGTCCAGGAACAGGCTATTGAGCAGCGTGTAGTGCAGCAGGATGGTGTGCGAAATGGTCCTGCCCGTCATGCTTTGCGCCAGCCCATCGTAATATGTGGCACGATCCCAGAGATGCGCAAGATATGGATCTCGGTAAGGCCGTGGATCCAACGCCGGATTCTGATCGAGACGCGCTCGCAGCCGTTGATCATAGTACCAGTCAGACGCGTCAATGGTGACGTGCCCATTGCTGTAACTGTGCTTCGTCAAAAAAGCGCGCATCTGATCCCGCTTGGCGGCTGTTTCGCCCTCTTTCAGGAACGGAAAGCGGAACATCTTCTGGAAACCCGGAAGCTCGCTGATGAAGTGCTCTCCGCGCAGCAGATCGTCGCTGAATTTAGCAAAACTCACATCCGCGTCGTTATACGAAAAGTGTGAGTAAGAGTGATTGCCAATCAAATGACCGGCGTCGCTCCAGGTGCGGACCAATTGACGGCCAGTCTCATTATCCACATGCTCCCCGCATACGAAAATCGCTGCCTTCAGATTGGAGTGCCGCGCCAGGGCGTCGAGCAACTGGCGATTCGCCCGTTCCGCGCCTTCGCGCGGAATCTTCTTCCAGTCGAAATCGTCGATGGTGATCGCGATTTGTGGTTTGGACTCCTTCGCGGTAGCGATCGCCGCGGCCATTCCCAAACCAAATTCACGGCGCGTGATTCTGCCCGTCAAGTCTTCGACTTTAACATGCACACCGCCGGCCCTGTCCAACTAAGCAGCAGCCGACACCGATCAGGCCGAGGACGATAGCAGTCCAATGAGGTTCGGGAATGGCTGTAAACTCGGCATTGAGCGACAATTCAAGAGAATCGTCGAACCCAAAATCATACCCGCCGGCTGGACCATGCTGCAAGCTGCCACTGGCGTCAAACTCCAATAGATATACCCCCGGCACCAGCGTTACCGTCTCGTCGATCGGCCCAAACGGGATCGTAAAGAAGCCCCCCGGACCCCAGAAATCGGCGAACTGAAAGAAGAATTCTCCGGACCCATCGGCTGTCAACGCGCCGGTCAAGTGCATCGAGGATGCGGTCGTAAGGTTGAAGCCTATGGCAAAGTAATCGCTTAAAGTCTCGTCAACCGCCCAACCTCCACCAGCTACTGGACTGCTTGTGAATTGGCTCAATAGGTCTATGGCGAAGCCGTTGGGTGTCTCTGCTGCTGTTTGCTGAACCAGACCAATTTCCGTGAGCGTTTGCCCGAACGATCCCGTAACAGAAGCTTGCCCCGACTGGTTGGTGCCACTGAAGCTGAAAGAATTGGTTACGTATCCAACTCCTATTGGGGAGCAGCTTGGGTCTGGGTACATGCATGGAAGGTATACCGCACCGGAAGCGCTTGCGTCTGCAAATGCAGGAGATAGCAGAAAAGAGGCGACCGCAAGTGCGCCTAAAATATTGTGAAGGTTCGTGGTGGAGAGGAAGGCTCCAGAACGTGTCTGTTCCATATCGGCCTCCGGAAGGTGATTTCGGCCTTTGCCAGGCTCCGGTTCCGATCAGGTCAGGATTTTCGTGTTGGCTCTCGGCCACGATAATTATACATCCGAGCAACGACAATTAGAAGCCTCCTTATTTTTTCGTTTATTTCGAGCAACTTCCACCGAGCCAGGAGGGCCTCTTTCCGTTAAAGTAGGAATGAAAGAAACACGCTTGACCGGCCTCTACACAATTCTGATTGGTCTGTTTTTGCTCACCTTGATGGGAGCATTCGCTGGAATCCGGCTGGCCGAAATCCCGTCCGTTTCGCGGCGCATCCTGCCTTTCAGTGGAGGGCTGCTGGTTGGTATCGCGCTGTTCTGGATCCTTCCGGAAATCGCCGAACGCGGTGGTTGGTTGGGAGCGTGCGCGGGCCTGATCGCCGGATTTTCGCTGCTCTTTATAATTAACCGCTACTTGTATCCAGTGTGCCCCACCTGTTCCCACACGCACCATCACGAAGACTGTAGCCGGAGCCTGCACGGTTTCGCCGCGCCTCTTCTGATCGCCTCAGGCCTCCACAGTTTTTTCGACGGCTGGAGCCTGGCGGTGTCGCAGCAAAAGGGCTTCGAAGGTCTTAGGGTCGCATTCCTGGTGGGCATCGGAGTCCACAAGCTGCCGGAGGGCCTGGCGCTCGGCGCACTTCTGATCGCCGCGCTCGGTACGGAATGGCGGGCTATGCTGGGCGCCACTGCGGCGCAATCCATGATGCTAGCGGGAGGCGCGGTGGCGGCGTTGCTCGCGGATCGTCTGGCGCCACAATGGACCGTTGCATTCTTATCGGTGGCCGCGGGCGCGTTTGTGTACCTGGGTTATCACGCGGTAGACAGCGAGTATCAACAGAGAGGTTTCCGGACAGCGTGGATGCCCGCATTGACCGGCGCGATGGGCGCCGCGGTTCTAAGAGCGCTGGTGCCTGGAGTTTAAATTCTCTCAGCCCTGCAACACCGGCCGCCGCTTGTGCCAATCCGTTTTTTCCTGGAAAAACTTCCCGATCGTCAGCAGCAGATTCTCGGAAAACGGCCGGCCGACCAATTGAATCGCCATCGGCATTCCATCCGCAAAACCGCACGGTAGCGACAACGCCGGCAGCCCAGCCAGATTGCCGGCCGGGATAAGAGCTGTGAGACCGTGCTCCTTGGGCGTGGGCCGATCACTCGATGGACGATCCAGCGGTTGCGTGATTTTCTGCGCGGGTGCGAGGCGTGCGGGCGCCAGCAGCACGTCGAAATCGTCGAATAGAACGCGCACCGCATCCTGGATCAGGCTCCGTATCCGCATGGCTTTCAAATAATCCTTAGCTGGAATTTCAAGGCCCGCCTTAAGCCCGGCGATTTGCTTCTGATCGGCCAACTGATCCACGTTTCCACTTTGAATAAGGGGCTCAAAAATCGCCGCGGCCTCGGACGAGATGATGGTGCCGATCACTGGACCGTAAGGAAACTCCGGAAGCTTGGTCTCCACCATTTGCACGCCTAAAGAACGGACCGTCTCGAGCGCCTTAGTGAAGTCGGGACGCGCCGCAGGGTCAGCCCACTCCGAAAAATCCACTGGAGCGAATCCCACTTTAACTTCTTTCAAGTCGCGTGCGAATTGCGGCGCGTAGTAAAAACTCTTTCCAGCTGAGGCCGGATCTTCCGCGTCAGCACCGGCTATTTCGTGCAGCACCAGCCCGCAATCTTCAGCGGACCGGCACAGCGGACCGATCTTATCCAGCGTCCAGGAAAGCGCCATCGCCCCGTGGCGACTCACCAGTCCATAAGTTGGACGCAATCCTGTAACGCCGCAAAAAGCCGCAGGCGTCAGGATAGATCCAGATGTCTCCGAACCAAGCGCGTACGTTACCAAGCCAGCGGCAACCGCAATTCCGGATCCGCTGGAGGAACCACCGGACCAGCGCGTCGGGTCCCAGGGATTAAGTCCCGGCCCGGTCATCGAAGCGCTGGCGTAGCGGTAGCTCGGCCCTCCGGCGAGTTCCACCATGGCCAGCTTGCCGGTCAAAATGCCGCCGATCTTGGTCAACTTATTCAGCACCGTTGCGTTGTAATCGAAGACCTGGCCGGCATACGGACGAGCGCCCCAAGTGGTGGGGTGCTTCGCGTAAGCCAGCAGGTCCTTGGCGCCGAATGGAATCCCTTGCAGCGGACCGCGATAGCGCTCGCGCTTGAGATCGCCATCCACGTCCTTGGCCGCCTTCAAGGCTGGCACACGCAGCGACAATGCCAGCGCGTTGTAGCGCGGCCCCAGTTGCTCCAGCCGGCCGCAAAAGGCTTTGGTCAGCTCAAGGGCGGAAAACTCCTTGGCCTTGAGCTTCTGGTTGATCTCGGTGATACTGGCGAAGAAAATGTCGTCCGGGATGGAGGCGGCCATTCAAGTCCTTTACGCTCTGAAATGCACGGCTGGCTCGGTGGACATCGGCAGGTCGAACTTAGCCAGCGCTTGCGAATTCTGTTGGATGGTGTCCTTCACGGCCTTCAACTCCTCGTCCCCATTCGAAGGCAGCGGAAGACTGGGGGTTTGCGCTAATAACGCCGCGGACGTTGACAACGCTGCAACCAGTGCGCGGCGGGTGAACTTAGTTTCTGGTTTCTGGTTTCTAGTTTCGGGTTGGCGGGACATTTGGGACTATTATAGTGCCTCGCGGAGACAAGAACCAGAAACGAGGAACCAGAAACTAGAAACCTGTCGCTAACGCTTCCTGCGCCGCTTTTTCCATTACGGTTCTTGGCGCTGATGACCCAGTCCAGATTTCAAATTGTCGCGCGGCCTGTTCCAGGAACATTTGAAGCCCCGAGATCACCGTCAGTCCTTGCTCGGTGGCGCGGCGCACAAGCGCAGTTTCGAGCGGGTTGTACACCATGTCGAAGACCAACTCCGCGGGAATCGAATCCTTGAAAAAACATCCGTCCACATGTGGATACATGCCCAATGGCGTGGCGTGTACCAAGGCATCGAACTTGCGTGCTTGGATTTGCTCGCGCAGCAGAGGCTCAGCGCCGCAAGCCTTAGCAAGCGATCGCACACGATCCGGATTGCGGCCAACGATGGACACTTTCGCTCCGCTCTCCATCAGCGCATAAGCCGCGCCGCGAGCCGCGCCCCCATTGCCCACCAAAAGAATAGATGATTTCGGAAGCCTCAACTTGCGCGCGAGCGGAATGGTGATGGCTTCCGCATCCGTATTGGTTCCCCGCCATTTCCCGGATTTTCGCCAGATGGTATTCACCGCGCCAATGCGGCGCGCCAGCGGATCCACTACATCCAGATAGCGCAGGACCTTCTGTTTGTGAGGAATAGTGACGCTGAAGCCGGCCACCGGCAGTTTCTCCGCCAGGATGAAAAAATCCTTCAACTGCGTCCCCTGCACCAGGAACGGCAGATATACAGCATCCAGCCGATGGGCTTGAAATGCGCGGTTGTGAACCGCGGGTGAAATGGAGTGCCGCACCGGATCGGCGATGACGCCGTAGATCTTCGCAGAGTGCGAAAATTTCTCCGCGCGATACAAGTGGCGCAACAGCCGCGCACTCACCTGGCCGCTCGCCGTTCCCTCTGAGGCGTTCGGCGCGGCGTAGGTGAACAATCCTCCCCAGGCAGTGGATAGCACTCGCGTCGGAAAGCCGGCCTCTCCCATAGCCAGCACGATCAACGGCGTCCGCGGATGCGATTTAGTGAGAGCCAGCACGCGGTAGTTGTCAGATGGTTTGCGCGCGGTGGTGACAATCTTATAACCATCCGCCGGAATGCGCAGCATGCGCCGCAGCACTACTTCAGGCGACGGCGTTCCCTGGTAGTTGTGATAGGAAAGGATCAGCCGCGCCTGACCGCGGAAGCTATCCAGGCCACTCGCCGCGTTCTCCGCGCTCTCAATCTCGATGTCCACCCCACAAGCGCCGGCGTTAATAGCCGCGTTCAACACCCGGATCTGCTCTTCCACGCTGCCGTTATATTTCCCGTGATTCTGATGGCGGCGGCAGGTGGCCAGGATGCGGCAATCCGGATGCGCCGCGAGAAACTTCCGGATGACCCCGATGCCCTGCTCCGGCGTGGCCAGATGGTCCAGCCGGAATTCGAAAAACGATTCGCCGGCATCCGCCTCGCGGCGGGCATGTTCGAGCAGCTTCTGCGCATCCGGAAAGCCCATCGCGATGCAGATGCGCGGAAAAAAAGTTGAATGCGCCATGACTGCGGGAGGGACACAGGATAACACAACGCTGGGGACGGGACTTGGGGCTAGGGACTAGGGACTGAGAACGCTCGCTAGTCCCCAGTCCCTAGCCCCCAGCCCCGCAGCGCGCTTTCCAAGCCTCCAGAATGGAAATCGGTTCCGCGATCTCAATCCGCGCACACCCGGCCTCCCTGAAAGCGAGCGCTGCGTCCAGATCGCCGATCTGGCCGTGGCATTTGATTTTCAAGCGGTCGCGGGCATGGCTTAACAAAAGGGGGACGTCTTCCAGCTTGTTGGTGCCGATATAATCGGCGCCCGCGCGCCGTGCGATCCGGCAGGCGATGATATTCAGCTCCTCGGTAAGGAATTCGCTTTCGAGGTTTACTTTGAGCAACGCGGCCGATTGATGGCAGGCATCGGCCATTTGCAGCAGCTCGGTCTCCAGATACTGAAACTGACGCGACACCAGCTTGCCGGTATTCATAACAGTATCGATTTCCTGGACACCGCGCCGCAACAGATCCCGGGCCGCGTAGGTTTTGGCAGCCGTAGTTGAATATCCATGCGGTGAATCGACGATTGCCCCCAGCCGCACTCCCGAGCCGGTCATCCAACGGGCCACCAGGTCCACATCCGAGGGTCGAACCATCACGCTTGCTAGGCCGTGCTGCTTGGCGAGTTCGCAAGCTCGCGCGACATCCGCTTCAGACAGTTCCGATCGAGTCAACGCGTACTCGATCAGCGCCGCGAGATCGGCGTAATTTGAGACGGATTCTGTAGCCGCGGGATCGCTCAACTTCGTTTGCGCTTCGGAGTAGCTCCTACCGAGAGCCCCATTTGCTTCAACTGTTCTTTGGCTGATGCGGCAACTTCGGAGTCTGGGTACTTGGTATACACATCGCGGAATTCGCGGGCCGCAGCATCGCGCTTCTCCATTTTCCGCAGGCTCATGCCCTTCATGAAGTGCGAGTCGGGAGTCTTAGAGTTCTCGGAGTAGTGCTCAAGCACCGCATCGAAGCCTTGCAACGCATTCTCGTAATCGCCCTTGCGATAGTAGATATCGCCGACGTAGTATTGCGCATTGGGCGCGAGGTCAGTCTTCGAGAAATATTTCAGATAGTCGCTGAACTCCTGCAGAGCGAGGTCATACTTCTGGCTCCGATAGTCACGGAAGGCGTTGGTGTACGTGTCCCCTGCCGACATTCCCGCGGGCGGGCCGGAAGGGACCTGAGTGGTTGACCCGATGTCGCCGGAAGACGGTGACGTGCCGGGTGCAGGCGGCTGCGGAGTGCGTATGGTGCTGATCAGGTTCTGCAAATCAGCCATCTTTGCATCCAGCTTGCCCATCCGTGTGTTCATGTCGAGCACGGACTCCCGCACGGCGCGAAAATCCTCCGACATCTGATCCAGCTTCTGGCCAACGCTCGCCACCGGTTGTGAGACGCTGAGCTGCTGCTGCTTCATGGTGTCGTTGAATTTGTTTTCCATCACCGCCAACGTAGTATTGGTCCGATTCACGCTCTCCAGGGTCTGTTGGACAAACGCCAGCATTGCAGCAAATTTTTCGTCTTGAGCGCTCTTCATTAGACGGACCTGCTCCTGGAGCATGGCCACATCGCGCTGCAATTCCAGAATCTCTTTGCTCGCGCCAAATGCGAAAGGCGCCAGCGCCAAAAACACCGCCGTAAACGCTGATGTTGTGCGGGACAAGCTCATAGCAACTCCTGTGATGTGAAGCAGGCGCCCGCCCCATTAGCCGGCGCCCACTGTTTCTTAACTACCTCACTGGCCGGCCGAAAGATGTGCGCGGCGATTCTTCTGCCAGCACTCCTCGTTGGCTTCGGTACACTGCGGCCGTTCTTTCCCATAGCTGATGGTCTTGATACGGTCGCCAGCCACGCCTAACTGCACCAGAAAATCCTTGGCTGCGCTGGCGCGCCGGTCGCCCAGAGCAAGATTGTATTCAGCCGAGCCGCGTTCGTCGCAATGTCCCTCCACCACCACGGTGAAGTTGGGATCCTGCGTGAATATCTGCTTCAATAGGCCGGCATCCCGAGTCAACGCATCCCGTGCATCCGCGCGAATATCGCTCTTGTCGTAGTCGAAGTAAGCATCCTGCGACTGTTGCTGCAGCGTCTCTGCGCTGGATAGCCGCGGCCCCGTGGGCGCGGCCGGCGGTGGCGGAGGCGGCGTGTTTACAGACACCGTTACTGTCCGGGTATCTGACCCGCCCGGTCCGTTCGCCGTCAAAGTGTACGTGGTTGAACTCGTCGGGAAAACCTGCCGCTGGCCGCGGCTCTGCACCGCCCCGATTCCGTTATCAATCGACATATCGGTGGCGTTGCTGATGGACCAGCTCAATGTGGACGACTGGCCTTTCTCAATGGTGGACGGTTCCGCCGTGAAGCTGTTGATGGCTGCTCTCGCGACGGTGGGCACCGACGCCGGCGCCGTGGTTGGCGGCGGAGGCGGGGGCGGCGGAACTTTCTTCTTGCAACCCGGGGCTACCACTGCGATCGTTAACACCAGCAGTGCGGCCGCAATCTTGGAAGCATGCAATCTGTCACTTGCGCTCATCCTGACAATCTCCTCTTCTTCAAGTCTACTGAGTTCCCTTGGTCCAAACAGGCTTTTCATTATTACCTTGTGTAGTGAGCTGTTGCAATCCGGTGCCGTCCGCCAACATGGTGAAAATCTGCGAGCTGCGGCCACGCTTCGATGAGAACACCAGATGGACGCCATCGGGCGCCCAGTTCGGATTCTCGTTTCGACCCGCTCCATGGGTAAGTTGTATGAGCTCCTGGCTGGCTATATCCATTATAAAAATGTTAAAGTTTCCCGGCTCGAACCCGCGTGTCCATGCAAACGCTATATGCTGGCCATCCGGATTCCAAGATGGATTCACCGCGTCCCCTTCGCCACTAGTCAGGCGGGCGACGTCCGTGCCGTCTATATTCATTCTATATATTTGCGGTGTACCTCCGCGCCCCGACGTGAAGACGATGTCCGCGCCGGTCTTCGGATTCGCCTTGGCTTCCACTTCGAGCGATCTGGTGTTGGTGATGCGATGAAAGCCTCCGCCATCAATGTCGGTCATGAAGATCTGGGACACGCTGCCCGCGGCGGTGGAATAAATGAGCAGATGCCTGTTGTCCGGCATGAAGTCGGACGCAGCGTTCATGGACGCATTTTGGTTCAGATAAACCAGCTTCCTTCCCGTTTCGAGCGAGTGCACGTAGATCTTAGGCTGATCTTCCGTCGCAGGATGACCTGGGGAAGCAGGCCGCATGGGATAGGTGGTAAATGCGATTTTGGTTCCATCTGCCGAAACCACTGGAAATGTAGTAATGGTCCGGTAGGATGTGAACTGCTTCTGATCGGAACCATCGTAATTCATGGACCAGATCTCTTTGTGGCCAGTGCGGTCGGACATGAAGTAGATGCGGGTGCCCATGAGACTTCCCGCGCCAAATAATTTCAGGATGTCGGCAGCAAACTCCTGCGCGATCTTTTTCGAGCCCGCTTCATCCGGCGATCCCACATAAACCTTCGCCAGCAATTGCGCCGAACTGGGATTCGCTTGCTGCACGTCGTAGAGCCAGCCGTAGAGCACCAGTTGGCCATTCTGCGTCGCGGTGTATCCGAAGGCCAGGTAGTGGCTGTTGACGGGAGGCCCGGACCAATCCGAGAGCCATGGTCCTTGACTCTTGCCATTCAAAGGCGGCCGGAAGTCCGCCGGTTGCTGCGGAATAGTCAACGGGTAACTAGTCTTCGGAATCATCTTCAATTGGCCCGAGTTCTGCAACTCGCCCCACAGCGTGCCGTTGAAGGTGTTCATGAAGTTTTGCGCGTCACCAGCGCCGCGGAAATCAGGGACGGCGATGGGGATCTTCTCGCCGGGGTTGCCCGTGATCTTTTCTTTGATCTGCGCAAGCGCGAGCGCGCAAATGCAGAGAACGCTGCCGAGGAGAATAATATGTCGTTTCATCGTTGTAATTGAAACTGTAGTTCAACATTGGCTTCATTCCGGTCGAAATCGGAAGGAAGGGGTGGAAATGGCGCGGCATCCATGACGGCGCGCAGGGCCGAGTAATCCAGCGTGCTGTTACCGCTACGCTGGGCAACTTTAGCGTTTCTGACGGACCCATCACGCTGAATGTCGAACGTGATTATCACTATGGGAGCGGTTTGTCCGGCCAGAGCACTGTTCTGCCACTTTTCGGTCACGCGTTGGGCCACCAGATCCGCGTACGCGCCAAAACGGTTGCCAAGCGTGTTGTTCTGCCCCAAACCAACGGCACCGCCTGGTTTCTGGAAAATTGGTGACCGCGCGGCGGGCGCTTCGGCGGCAGTGACCTGGTTCTCACGCAACGGCTCCGGCCGATAGCGCTGCTGCGCTTGTTGCTGCGGCTGCTTCTTGACTTGCCGGCTCTTCAGCGGAATGGCCTTCTCCGGAACCTTCACCTGCTTCTTCGGCTCCGGCTTGGGCGCTTGTTGGACCTGCGATTCGGTATCGTTTGCCACTCGGTTGACACGTCCGTTGTGCGACGGCAGCGGAACGTTATGCACCGGCGTGATGACCACCGAGTCACCGGTACGCGTGGCACCGCCCCATACCTCTCGCTTGCTCTGGAAGCTAATGGTCGAAACGACGAGCAGTCCCGCCACGGCCGCGTGCAGCGCTACCGATTGCACAAACGGCCCTCGCAACGATTCTTGTTGATCGAGAATGTCCGTGTGCGTCCACATCCTATTTTCGATTCTTGCCGGTCATGTCTTCCGGTTGTGTCACCACGTTGACTCCCAGCTTGGCTTCGCCGAGAGTGGCAATCACTTGCGCGATCGGATCCCATGTTGTTCTGCGATCTGCCCGCAGATAAACTGCCTTCGCGCCTTTGTAGCGCTGACGGATGGTGGTCGCCATCGAGTTGATATTTATTTCCTTGCCGTTCAGAAAGGTGGCGCCTTCCTTGTTCATTTCGATGACGGGCAAGTCCTGCACGTCTTCCTTGACGGGCTTCACCTTCGGAACTTCCACCTCGAGGCCAAACTCCATGACGTGCGCCGTCAGCATGAAGATGATCAACAGCACCAGCACCACGTCCACCAGCGGGACAATGTTGATCTCCGCGAGCGACGTCGTCCCGCGGAATCGGCCGCGCCTTCCTACGCCCGACGAATTACCGGCTGAAAACGCCATAGTGGTTTACTCGAAGCTTCTATCCAGCATGTTCATGAACTCCAGCATGAAGTCTTCCATGCGCGCGCCAAATTCCTTGATGGCCGTTCCGAACATGTTGTAAAAAACAGCGGCGGGAATGGCGGCCGCCAAGCCCAAGGCCGTTGTGATTAACGCCTCGGAAATTCCAGGCGCGACGGCGCGCAGGCTGGCCGCGCCCGCCGTGGACAATTGTTGAAACGCGTCAATGATGCCCCACACCGTTCCGAACAGTCCAATGAACGGCGATACCGTCGCGGTGGTGGCCAGCAAGCTCATGTTGCGCTCCAGTCGCGTGAGCTCTTCGCTCATGCCCAACTGCAGCGTGCGCTCCAGCGCCACCGGATTGGTCACGCTGCCCCGCGATTTCATCTGGCGCGCCACTTCGGTATATCCAAAATCGAAAACTGTCACGAGCGGTGAATGCCGGAACTGTTCGCTCGCCATGGCTACAGCATCAAGATTTGCGGCTTTTCGAAAGGCGCGCAGAAACACTCGATTGGCCGAGCGCACGCGGCGGAACACCGCCCACTTGGAAAAGATCACGGCCCAGGAAAGCAGCGAGAAGATCAGCAGAATCGCCATCACGGCCCGGGGCAGCGGCCCGGATTGCAGTACCAGATCCCAAAGGCTCAACCAGGCTCCTTTCCAATCACTTCAACCATCATAGCTTGCAGCCGCTCTTGTTTCGCGCTCTAGAAGACAAAAGTATCCTATTCTGTTTTACAGTAAGCAGCCCGCCGGTTGCAAATACACCCGCAGCCAACTTTTAGACGGAGCAAAACCAACTATAATTTCATCGAGTGTTGCTGGAACTGGTTGTCGAGAACTATGCCGTGGTGGAGCGCGTCCGCGTTCACTTCCACGCCGGGCTGAATCTGCTGACCGGGGAGACTGGAAGCGGCAAATCCATTGTGGTGGATGCACTTGGCTTGGTTTTGGGAGGCCGCGCCTCGGCCGACATGGTCCGTTCCGATACGGATCGCGCCCGGATTTCGGCCATCTTCGAAGCGCCCCAGCAAGCCGCCTGCCGGACGCTGCTCGAAGACGCCGGGGTACCGGTGGAAGATGGCGAGCTGCTGATCGAGCGCGAAGTTCTGGCTGGAGGCAAATCGCGCGCGTTTCTCGGCAATCGCCCGGTGACGGTGGCGTTGCTTCGAGAATTGGCGCCATACCTGGGCGACATCCACGGCCAGCATGAGCAGCAGCAGCTTTTCTCACCGGAGTCGCAACTGGAACTTCTGGACGAATTCGCGGGGTTGGACGACCCAAGGGACCAGGTCTCCGGCCTTTTCCGCCAGTGGCGCCAGTTCCAACGTGAGCTCGCCGAGCTGGAAAAATCCGAGCAGGAGAAACTTCGGCTTGCGGATTTGTGGAGCTTTCAGAGGAAAGAGATTGAAGCCGTGGCGCTGAAGGCGGGCGAGGATGTGGAGCTCGAAAACGAGCGGCTGGTGTTGAAAAACGTCGCGCGCTTGCAGGAGAATGCTGACGCTGCCTATTCCGCTTTGTATGACTTGCCCGAGAGCGCCTCCGCGCAGGTTCGTACGGCAATGAAGAAACTGGAAGATCTTTGCCGTATCGATGCCAGCCTGGCGCCGGTTCTCGAAACATTGAAATCCGCTGCCATCGGAGTAGACGAAGCGTCCTATGCGATTCGCGATTATCTGGACCGGCTGGAGGCTGACCCGGATCGCCTGGAGCAGGTCGAGTCGCGCCTGGAATTGATCGATCGCTTAAAGCGCAAGTACGGATCGAGCCTCGCTGAGGTCCTGGCGTTTCTCGAGGACGTTCGTGAGCAAATTAACGCTGTCGAAACAGCCGGAGAACGGAAGTTAAAGCTTGAGCAGGACGTCGCGCGTTCGAGTGAGGCGTATCGTGAAGCTGCTGCGTCGCTCACCAAACTGCGCAAATCGGCCGCCGACAAGCTCACTCGGAAAGTGGAAAGCGAGTTGGGTTCTTTGGCGCTTGAGAACGCGGTTTTTCGGATTGAAGTGCAGCCCGCCAGTTGGTCCGCGCAGGGTGCCGATCGCGTGGAGTTTCTCATTTCGGCCAACGCCGGCGAGGAGCCGCGTCCATTGGACAAAGTAGCATCCGGCGGCGAGCTGTCGCGCATCGCGCTGGCTCTGAAAACATCGGCCGGACGTCCGGCGCGCGCGAACACCGCCCAGCGAACCCTGGTTTTCGATGAGATCGACAGCGGCATCGGCGGAGGCGTGGCGGAGGCAGTGGGCCGCCGTCTCAAGAAACTTTCCGGGGCGAACCAGGTGCTGTGTGTAACGCATCTGGCGCAAGTAGCCGGATTCGCCGACCACCACTATTTCGTCGAGAAGCGCGAGGTGAAGGGCCGAACCATCGCCGAAATCGAAGAGCTGACCGGCCCAGCCAGGACCCGCGAGATTGGCCGGATGCTCTCCGGCCAACGCGTAACGCCTGAAGCGCTAAAACACGCCGAGCACCTGATCCGCGTAGGGCAAGCCTCCGGCTTGCCTTGACAACGTAAAGTACTTTATTGTAGTATTGAGCATGCGACGAATTGGCCTGCTCATCCTTGCCTTAGTGCTGGCAAGCTGTGGTTCTCACACCAGCCAGCCCTCCCTGATCCAAGCCGCCCGCGATGGCCGGGTCGACCTGATTCCAGCGCTAGTAAAGCAGGGCGCCGATCCCAACCTGCGCGCCGGAGTGAACGGCTGGACGCCGCTGATGCACGCCATCCACAAAAACCAAAAAGGTTCTATCAATGCGCTCTTGGACGCTGGCGCGGACGTGAATGGCCGCGGCACTGACGGAAGCACCGCGCTGATGATGGCGGCCGGCTATGGTTACACCGACATCGTGAACGTGCTGCTGGATCGGGGCGCGGATGCACACGCGCAATTAAGCGACGGCATGAACGCCTTGACTTTCGCAGTGCTCGGCGCTCCCGATATTGACCGCTTCACAGCCGTGGATTGCCAAGGCCCAACCATCAAAGCATTGATCGAGCGCGTTCCCGATTTACAAGTTCGAGGATCGGCGCGAGTATTGAGAGCCGTTGCGGCCGCCAAACTCAAGAGCTGCGCCGGCTTCGCTCAATTGCTGGGAACCAGATATCCGTAAGTTTCAAAGTGTTATTCTGACGAACGAGTGAAAGCGCTGCGTTCCACGGAGTGGCTGCTAATCGGCTATTTCAGCTACCTAGCGTTGATCTCTGCCTCTCGATTGCCGGCTTTATTGCTGTTGCTCGCGATGGCCCTAGTGGCCGTGCTTGTATATGGCGAATCGCACGGCAACCAGAAATTCTTCAGCATCGCGCGCGATTGGGCTCCGCTGGTTCTTACGCTGGTTCTTACGCTGGTGGCGTACCGGGAAATGGACTGGTTCACACCGCTTGCGTGGGATCACCACCTGGAGTTCCGATGGATCGAGTGGGACCGTTCCCTCCTCTATGGTTGGGGTTTTGAGCGTGCAGTCGAATCGCTGGGCGCGATCGTGCCGAGCTATCTGGAATTCTGCTACCTGCTGGTTTACGCCGTCGGGCCTTTCACGGTTACGGCCCTCTATATCGAGCACCGCCGCAATCGCGTAAACGTGATGACCGCGCTCCGCCGATTCAATCTGTGGATCGTGAATGGCTACGGCATCCACTCCAGTGTGTTCCCAAGCGCGCATGTCTCCTCGGCATTTTCCGCAGGCTGGGCCCTGCTGCTATATCTACCGGAGCGAAAACGTTACGGATGGGGAATGTTGATCTACGCGGTGAGCGTGTCCGTGGCCGCAGTTTATGGCCGCTATCACTACGCTGTGGATGTTCTGGCGGGCTTCGGCGTGAGTTTGGTAGCTGCGGGGATTATTTTTGGGCCACGGATGCACACGGATACACACGGATAAAACTGTATTTCTTATCCGTGTCCATCCGTGTGCATCCGTGGCTAAATCTCTTAGGACTTCTCCTCAGGCTCGCCGCCCTCTTCCTCATCATGGCGCCCCTCTTTCACGGCCTGCAGACGCTCTTCGCGGCGCTTGGCGCGCTCGGCCGCGCGTTTCACTAGCTCGGAGCCCACCAGCTCGAGCATGGCCTGCTCCGCGCCATCGCCTTTCCGGAAGCCTAGGCGCACGATGCGCGTATAACCGCCGTTCCGCTGCCCAAAGCGGGTTCCCAGCTTATCGAAGAGCTTCTTCAGCGAGGCGGGAGTCATCAGGAACGCGGCCGCCTGACGCCGCGCGTGCAGCGTATCCTCTTTGGCTAGCGTGATCATTTTATCCACCAGCGGCCTGGCGGCCTTGGCTTTGGGAACGGTGGTGATGATGCGTTCCTGATCGATGACGCTGGTCACCAAGCCGCGCAGCAACGCCCTGCGCGCCGCCACGTTGCGTTTTAGCTTGTATCCGTCGACTTTGTGGCGCATGGCTACTCGGTTGCCTCTTCTTGCTCGGGTTCTTCGTCCTCGATATC
>PMOK01000075.1:24551-32641 GCA_003162425.1 Bryobacterales bacterium
TCTTTGATCTCGTTCAGCGATTTGCGGCCGAAATTCTTGGTGCGCAGCATCTCGGCTTCGGTCCTTTGCACCAAATCGCCGATGGTCTGAATGTTCGCATTCTTCAGGCAGTTGTAGGACCGCACGCTCAATTCCAGCTCTTCCACCGAGCGGTTGAGCACTTCGTTCATCTGGTTCAGGGCGCGCTCGGCCGGCTCTTCGGCTGTCTCCGGCAGCTCTTCAAAGTTGATGAAGATGCTCATGTGGTCTTTGAGCAGCTTGGACGCCTGGCCGATGGCGTCCTGCGGTGAGATAGCTCCGTTGGTCCACACTTCAATTGTGAGTTTGTCGTAATCGGTCGTCTGGCCCAGGCGCGCGGCTTCCACCGTGAAGTTGACTTTTCGCACCGGCGAATGGACCGAATCGATGGGGATGTATCCAAGCGGCAGATCCTCGTCGTAGTTGCGGTCGGCAGCCACATAGCCCCGCCCCGATTTCAGGCGCATCTCGATGTTCAGCTTGCCGCTTTCGCCCACGGTTGCAATCGGCATGTTGCGATCCAACACTTCGACGTCGGCGTCGGTCTCAATCTGCCCGCTCAACACTTGTCCCGGCCGGTCTACCTTCAGCCTGGCCACGCGAGTGCCCTCGCCGATCATCTTGAAGGGTACCTGCTTAAGATTGAGGATGATGTCGGTGGCGTCTTCCACCACGCCTGGGATGGGACTGAATTCGTGCGCCACGCCTTCGATACGCACCGAGGTAATGGCGGCGCCTTCGATGGAGCTCAGCAACACGCGGCGCAATCCGGTTCCGATGGTGGACCCGAATCCGCGCTCGAACGGTTGAGCGGTGAACATTCCGTAACGCTCAGTTAGCGTTTCGGTATTGGCGACTAATCTTTTCGGCTTCTGAAAACCCTTAAACATAAATTCGGTTCCTCGGTTCCTCGGTTCTTCAGTTCCTCGGTTCGGTCGGTCGTTCGGTTCTCTACGAAGTTGAGGAACCGATGAACCGAGGAACTGAAGAACCGAAGAACAGTTTACTTACTGTACAACTCCACAATCAACTGTTCGTTGAGTTGTATCTGTACAAGCTCTTCCCGCTTCGGCTGCGCGATCATCCGGCCCTTGAGGTTATCGCGGTCCACCTCCAGCCAGTTGGGCGAAGGTGCATGCGCGGTGGCATCGCGGGCAGCCAGGATGGTCGGATTGTTCTTGCTTTTCTCGCGAACTTCCAGAACGTCGTTGGGGCTCACTGCAAACGACGGGATGTTCACCTTGTGGCCGTTCACCAACACATGGCCGTGCCGGACCAATTGGCGTGCCTGGTTGCGGCTGGTGCCAAGGCCCATGCGGTACACCACATTGTCCAGACGCCGCTCCAGCGAATTCAACAGATGTTCGCCGGTAACGCCTTTGGTAGCGAAAGCCTTTTCGAACAGGTTGCGGAACTGGCCTTCGAGCAAACCATAATAGCGGCGAGCCTTCTGCTTTTCCCTCAACTGCAGCCCGTAACCAACCAGCTTGGGCTTGCGATCCTTGCCATGCTGGCCGGGAGCGAAATTGCGCTTCTCGATGGCGCACTTTTCGGTGTGGCAGCGCTCCCCTTTCAAAAACAACTTCATCCCCTCTCTCCGGCAGAGCCGGCAGACGGGGCCAATATATTTAGCCATTCGCTTTCAATACCTTCCTCAATTCAAAAGGTGCAGTTTACAGCTCTTGAAGAGCCTTCGTCCTGCTTACTAAAGGCCAGCGTCAAACGCGCCGGCGTTTCGGGGGCCGGCAACCGTTATGCGGTATCGGCGTCCGATCCTTAATCGACTTCACTTCAATTCCCGCGGTAGCCAAGGCGCGCACAGCCGATTCACGGCCGGCTCCCGGACCACTCACTCTAACTTCCACCGACCGCAGCCCGTATTCCTTGGCCTTGTTAGCGGCCGTCAAGGACGCCTGCTGGGCGGCGAACGGAGTGCCCTTCCTGGATCCTCGAAACCCGAGTGATCCCGAACTCGACCAAGCCAGTACGTTGCCGATCAGGTCCGTGAAGGTCACGATCGTATTGTTGAACGACGCCTGGACGTGCACCAGCCCGGTCGACACGATCTTCTTCTCTTTTTTCTTGAAGGTCTTTTTCTTGGTTGCTTTTTTTTCCGGAGCTTTGGCCATCTGGAATCCTTATGGTGTTCTCTTACGTTTTGGCTGCCGACTTCTTCTTGCCGGCGATGGTGGCGCGCCGTGGACCCTTGCGCGTACGGGCATTGGTATGCGTCCGTTGGCCCCGAACCGGCAGCCCGCGGCGATGTCTCACGCCCCGGTAGGAACCCATTTCGATGAGCCGCTTGATGTTCATCGAAATCTCCTTGCGCAGGTCGCCTTCCACCGCGCCTTCGTTCTCGATCAACGTACGAATCTTGTTGACCTCGTCCTCGGTCAGGTCGGCAACTTTCTTGTTGGCATCCACACCGGCCCGGTGCAGCAGCGAGAGCGAACGGGTCCGCCCAATGCCGTAGATATACGTGAGCCCGATTTCAGCCCGCTTCTTCGCTGGTAAGTCGACACCTGCAATACGCGCCATATTATTCCTTATCCTTGCCGCTGCTTATGCTTCGGATTGGTGCAGATGACGCGAACCACGCCCTCGCGGTGGATCACCTTGCATTTATCACACATCTTTTTGACCGACGCTCGAACTTTCATTTTTTCTCCAACAATCGAACAATTCTTCCGCGGCCCGGATCGTGCGGCGATAATTCCACCTGCACCCGATCGCCCGGCCGGACCCTGACAAAATTCGTCTTGGTAGTGCCCGCCGGATGAGCCAATACCAGATTCTGGTTTTCCAACTTCACCCGAACCACGGCATGCGGCATCAATTCAACCACAACCGCTTCGACCACGGTGGCTTTTCCCACTACCTACCGCCCGCAGCCTTTCAGAAGCTGCGAAAAAACCGGTTGGCAGGCGAAAGCGCCTGCCCCACATGTCTCCAAATCCAAGGTGGGGCAGACGCTTTCGTCTGCCACCCCCCAGCGACCGGTCACGGCCGCGTCAACACCCACGGTCCATTGGCCGTCACCGCAACACAATGCTCGAAATGCGCCGAAACCGAGCCATCCTTTGTAACCGCCGTCCACTTGTCCTTCAATACCTTCATGTCCGCCGCGCCGGCATTCACCATCGGCTCGATGGCCAGCACCATGCCTTCTTTCAGCCTCGGATTCTCGTTTCTCTTGTCCACGTAATTCGGGACTTGAGGCTCCTCGTGCAACTTAGTGCCGATCCCGTGCCCCACCATCTCGCGCACCACCGAAAATCCGTTCTCCACTACATGCTGCTCAACGGTCCCGCAAATGTCGAACAAGCGGTTGCCCGCCCGCGCCTTATCGATGGCCAACTCCAACGATTCCTGCGTAACTTTCAAGAGCCGTTTGGTCGAGTCGCTGATTTCTCCGACTGGAACCGTGATGGCCGAATCGCCAAAATAACCGTTCAACTCAACACCGGTATCGATGGAAACTATATCGCCCTTCTTGAGCCTGGTCCTGGCCGATGGCATCCCATGCACTATCTGCTCATTCACCGACGTACACAGCACGTACGGATATTTGCTGCCCGCCGCCTGCGTGTAATACCCTTTGAAGGCGGGTTTCGCGCCCGCATCCTTCATCATCTTCTCGGCGGCGTCCTCCAGTTCCTGGGTGGTGACGCCCTCTTCCACCATTTTCCCCAGTTCCTGCAGAATCTGATACACCAGCAGACCACTGCGGCGCATCTGCTCCAGTTCCTTACTGTTCTTCCGGATAATCATCTCCGAATCAAGCGGGACGCGACGGCGCACACCACCGCCGCCACAAGGGACGTTTGATATTTTGATTGTAGCATACGCCCGAAAGTCATCATTTAAGTACCAGTTCGGCGTCCCCGGATGCGCCCGGACCGCGGCGTGAACCCTTCGTAATGGCGCATGATGAGCTGCGCTTCCACCTGGTTCACCGTATCCATCGCGACGCCCACCACGATCAGCAGCGAAGTGCCGCCGAAGAAAAAATTCACGTTCAATCCGTCCAGTAGCCAGCGCGGGAAATAGGTGTCGATGAAGTTACCGATCACCGGCAGCCGCTGCAGCTTGATGCCTTGGATCATGATGGTGGGAATGATCGACAGGATGGAAAGATATAACCCGCCCACCACCGTGATCTTGGTCAAAATCTTGTTCATGTACTCAGCAGTGTTCTTGCCAGGCCGGATACCCGGAATGAATCCGCCGTACTTGCGCATGTTATCCGCGGCTTCATTGGGATTGAAGATGATGGACACGTAGAAGAAGCAGAAGAAAATGATGAGCACCGTGAACAGCAGGTAGTAGAGCGGTTGGGCTCCGCCGATGGACGTCAGCAAACCGCTCAGGAAAGCGCTGTGCTGCACTACCTGCCAGTTCATCAGAGTCTGTGGAAACGCCAGCAGCGAAGAAGCGAAGATCACCGGAATCACTCCGCCCGCATTAACTTTTAACGGCAAATGAGTGGATTGGCCGCCCATCATCCGCCGTCCCACTACGCGTTTGGCGTATTGCACCGGAATCCTGCGCTCGCCGCGTTCCACCAGCACGATGAACGCAACCACCGCGATCATTACCACCAGAATCACGATCAAGTGAATCGGAGTCCAATCCTTGAGCTGGAACACGTGCTGGTAAATATTGTTCATCGCGTTCGGTATCCCCACCACGATCCCGGCGAAGATGATCAGCGACATTCCATTACCGATGCCCCGCTCGGTGATCTGCTCGCCCAGCCACATGATGAACGCGGTACCGGTGGTCAAGCTGAGCATGGTCATCAGCAGGAACCCGATGCCGGGGTTCAGTACGAATCCCCCCCCCGACCGCATCAGCCCCTCGGCGATTCCGAAAGATTGGATGAGAGCCAGGATGACGGTGAGATAGCGCGTCCACTGCGTAATCTTGCGCCGGCCCAGCTCGCCTTCTTTCTGCAGCTTCTCAAGCGTGGGCACCACCACCGTCATCAATTGCAAAATGATGGATGCGGTGATGTACGGCATGATGCCGAGGGCGAAGATGGTGAGCCGCCTCAGGTTGCCACCGCTGAACACGTCAATGAACCCGAACAACGTGCCCTGATTCTGCTGAAAGAACGCTGCCAGCTTGCCGCCGTCAATGCCCGGCGTGGGAATGTGCCCGCCCAGCCGGTATATGGCCAGCATGAGCAGCACGAACAAGATGCGCTTGCGCAGGTCCGGAATCCGAAAGATGTTTGCGACGGCTTCGAAGAACTTCATTTTCGACTACCTCAACGGCTGTGGGGCAGGCGCTTGCACCTGCCAACCCAATTTACGACTCGCTCCCGATCACTGTTCCACTTCCACCGGCCTTCTGGATTTTCTCCAGAGCCGATTTCGAAAACACATGAGCCTGCACTGTAATCTTGCGCGTCAGATCGCCCGATCCCAGCACTTTGAGCCCCGTGCCCAGTTTCTTGATGACGCCCAGCTCCAGCAGCCTGCCTGGATCGAACTTGTTGCCCTCCAACTGCTCCAGGCGCCCTATATTCACGATCGCGTATTCTTTCCGGAATATGTTGGTGAAGCCGCGTTTCGGCAAACGCCGGTGCAGCGGCATCTGGCCGCCTTCGAACCCGCGCATGATGCTGTAGCCCGAAATGGACTTGGCGCCCTTCGCGCCCCGGCCGGAATATTTGCCGCGGCCCGAGCCCATGCCCTGTCCGATTCTTTGCTTCTTCTGCTTTTGCCCAGCCGGCGGCTTCAGATTACTCAGATTCATAATTAGTCCTTCACGATTGCCAGCAGATGCGGAATCTTCGCCACCATGCCGCGGAAACACGGCGTATCCGGCCGCACCACTGTGCGATTCATGGTCTTCAGCCCGAGCGACCGGACGATGGACTTATGCTTTTCGGGGCAGCAGATGGTGCTGCCAATCAACTTAATTTTGATCGTTGCCATAAAAACATCGTTTCTGGTTCCTGGTTTCTAGTTTCTGGTTCGTTACATTGAGCGCTCACCTTTGCGAACCAAAAACGAGAAACCAGAAACCGTCTTACATAATCTTATCCACAGCCAATCCCCGCATCTCCGCCACTTGCGCCTTATCGCGGAGCTGCTCGAGCGCGTTAATGGTGGCTTTCACCACATTGTGCGGATTGCGCGAGCCAATGGATTTGGTCAGCACATTTGCGATTCCCACCGCTTGAATTACGGCGCGGACCGGGCCGCCGGCGATGACGCCGGTTCCATCCGGCGCCGGCTTCAGCATCACCAGCCCGCTTCCAAAGCGGCCCAGCACGGCATGCAAAATGGTGGTCTCCAGAACATTCACCTTACGCAGATTCTTCTTGGCCGCTTCAATTCCCTTCTTGATAGCGGCCGGTACTTCCTTGGCTTTGCCGGTGCCGAAACCCACAATCCTCGCGCCCGGATCGCCCACCACTACAAGAGCCGAAAAGCTCAAATTCTTGCCGCCCTTCACCACCTTGGTGACGCGGTTGATCGACACCACCTGCTCCTTCAGGTTCAAAGAGCCGGCGTCGATTCGTTTTGTTGTCGGTATTGCAGCCATTCGTTAGAACTCCAATCCAGCTTCCCGTGCGGCATCTGCTAGCGCCTTCACGCGCCCGTGGTACAAGTAACCGCCCCGATCGAATACAACTTTGGTGACGCCCTGCGCCTTGGCCCGCTCGGCAATCAGCTTGCCCACCTGCTTAGCGCCGGCCACGTTGCCGCCACTAGCCAGGGTTTTCGCCTTTTCACGCGATGGCTTCTCGGATTTCTTCTCGCTCACTGGCGTCTCACTCACTGCCTTCTCGCTCGTCTTCTTCTCGTCCGATTTCTCGCCGGCCTTTTCGCCGGAGGACGCCGCGGCCAGAGTGTGCCCCTTCCGGTCGTCAATCACCTGGGCGTAAATATGGTTCAAGCTGCGGAACACCGCTAGGCGCGGCCGCTCCCCGGTGCCTCGCACCCGCTGCCGGATGCGGCTATGCACTCGAACCCGAACATCGTTCTTCGAAGATCTCGCCATTTACTTAGCTCCCGCTCCGCCCGCTCCGGTCTTACCAACTTTCTTGCGCAGGATTTCTCCGGTGTAGCGGATGCCTTTGTTCTTGTACGGGTCGGGCGGACGCAACGCGCGAATATTCGCGGCCACCTGCCCCACCATTTGCTTGTCGTAGCCGGTCAGCACCAGGTGTGTTTGCTTGTCGATCTTCAACTCCACTCCGGCCGGCAACAAAACTTCAATGGGATGCGAATAGCCCAGCGTAAACGTCGCGATTTTGCCCTTCACGTCACCGCGATAGCCGACACCTGTGATATCCAGCTCACGCGTAAAGCCCGTGGATACGCCCTGGACGGCTGAAGCGGCCAGTGCGCGCGTGAGACCGTGCAGCGGCGCTTGTTTGTCGCCATCGCGCGAAAACTCGAGCACGTTATCGCCTTGCTTAGCGTGGATACCGTCCGGAAGCGGCACCTCGAGCTTGCCTTTCGGCCCTTCCACCAGCATCGGATTTCCGATTACGATTTTCACGCCTTTCGGCAGCGGAATGGGTTTGTTTCCAACTCTCGACATAATTAACCTTTTCCGTGGCGCACGCTCTCAAGCGTGCCGCGTTCACACTCGTGTGAACGCCAGCCATGCGTCGGCACGAGTGCCGACGCGGCACGCATAAGTGCGTGCGCTACCATAGCTGACACAAAATCTCCCCTCCCACATGTTCTTTGCGCGCCATGCTGCCTGTCATCACACCCCGCGCCGTGGTCAGGATGCTGATGCCGAGCCCACCCAGCACTTTGGGCACTTCCCGGCTCCCCACATACACACGGCAGCCCGGACGCGACACACGTTCGATGCGGGAGATCACCGGCATGTTGCCGGGCGTGTACTTCAGATAAATGCGGATGCTTTTCTTCGCGCCGTCCTCGGTCATCTTGAAATTCATGATGAAGCCTTCTTCTTTGAGAATCCGCGCGATCTCCATCTTCAACTTGGACGCCGGGACGTCCACCTTGGGGTGGCGCGCCAGCGCGGCGTTGCGAACTCGCGTCAGCATGTCGCCGATTGGATCGGATGTGCCCATA
>PMOK01000326.1 GCA_003162425.1 Bryobacterales bacterium
GTCCGGAATATCAAAAGCAACATCGGCTACGCGCAGCCTCCGCACCTATTCCTGAACGACGGCCGCGGCGCATTTCGCGACGTAGCCAAGGAAGCCGGCACGGATTTCGCAGCTCCCAAAGTCGGCCGTGGCGCAGCCTATGGCGATTTCGACCGCGACGGCGATGTCGACATTCTGATCACCACCAACAACGGCCCCGCCGCCCTCTACCGTAACGATGTCTCAAACGGCAATCATTCTCTCCGCCTGCGATTGGTCGGAACAAAATCAAACCGCGACGGCATCGGCGCCGTAGTCCGTCTCACCACCCCGGATGGCACGCAAACCCGAATGGTAAAGACCGGCTCAAGCTACCTCTCGCAATCCGAACTGCCCCTAACGTTCGGCTTAGCCAAGCACGACAAAGCAGACCGCCTAGTAATCGAATGGCCCAGCGGCCGCACCGAAGAATACAAAAATCTGCAAGCCGGCTCCTACGACTGCACCGAATCTAAAACCATAACCCAACTCCCGCGTTATTAGATTTTATCCGTGTGCATCCGTGGCCAATGTCTTCACTCCTGCCTCAACGCCTTAACCGGATCCACCCGGCTAGCCCTCCGCGCCGGCACAAAACTCGCGATCAGCGCCGCCGTCACCAACACCGGAATCATCACGGCAAACGCCGAGACCCCTCCCGGCTGCATCCCCTCCACCAGCCGCGCCAATACCCGCTCGGCAGCCAGCGCCGCGACCACTCCCACCGCTACGCCCACCGAAATCATCCCCAGGCTCCCCCGTAACACTAACCACATCACATCCCGCGCCCCGGCCCCCAGCGCCATCCGCACTCCAATCTCCGGCACGCGCTGGCTGGTCAAATATGCCATCACTCCATAAATTCCAATGCACGCGAGCAGCAAAGCCAGGCCCGCGAACACGCCAAACAATAACATCAAGAAACGTTGCCGCGCCAGCGAATCACTCGCTAGCTCTTCCATGGTCCGGCTTTCATATAAGACTTGATCGTTCGCCGCGCCCCGCAGTTCCCTGCGAAGTGACGCGACGACGCTCCGCGGTTCCACGCCGGTCCGCACCGCAATCGACATCAGCTCGGACCAGCGACGGAGCATCCCGTTAGGCACCTGCGTAAATGGATAGTAAAGCTGCGCGCGCACCTGTGCCTGATCGTCCGCGGCCAGCCCCCACTGCCGGACATGGCTCACCACTCCCACCACCGTGACAGGATCGGAGCCCATGCCGATCCACAGTTGTTTCCCCAGCGGCGCCTGTCCGCCAAAAGCCTGTTGCGCCATCACGTCGTCAATCACGGCGACGGACTGGTTGCCCATGCGATCGTGTTCATCAATGAATCGACCGCTGAGCAGCCGGATGCCCATCACCTTCAGATATTCAGGCGACACGCTCGCCGCCAACACAGCCGGCTTCTTGCTCTCCTGCGGCTCCACGGGAGTGGTCCAGTAGCCGATCTGGTTCGTGCCGTTGCGCATCGGAACCGTATCCACCATCGTGACCGCCTGCACTCCCGGAACGCGCCGCGCACGTTCCAAAACCTCCTGCCAGGCAGCGCGTATCTGCTCCGGATGTGAAAGCGCACCGGGCGAAATCCCCATACGCGTTACCAGTACGTTGTGGATGTCGACGCCCGGATCGAGTGCCGACTGCCGCAGCAGTGTTCGCCCCAACATCCCCGCCGCCACCAACAGCACCACCGCCAGCGCGATTTCGCATATGACGAACTCTCCGTGCAAACGCCGCGACCCTCCCGCCAGACTCCGCGCTCCAGCCCTCAGTGTCTGCTCCAGATTGCGCGACGGCGCGCGCAACGCCGGCGCCAATCCGAAAAGAAACCCGCTCAACAAAGATACGCCGATCGCAAACAGCAGCACGCGCCAATCCAGCCCCACCTCTTCAGCGCGCGGCAAAACTCCCGGCCACAATGCCACAAACGGACGGATCCCAAGCGCCGCCAGCAAAACACCCAGCACTCCCCCGCCGAGGCCAAGCACCGCGCTCTCGGTCAAACATTGTCGGACCAACCTGCCCCGGCCCGCCCCCAGCGCTACGCGCATGGCAAGTTCACGCTCGCGTGAAACCGCGCGCGCCAGCAGCAAGCTCGCCACATTGACGCACGCAATCAGCAACACCAGTGTGACCGCGCCCAGAAGCAACCACAGCGTCGACCGCACCTCGCCGACCGGCGGACGAAGCACGTCAGCCACAAAGTTGCGGTTCTTATTAGTATCCGGATACTGCTGGGCCAACCGGAACCCGATGGTCGCCATCTCCGCCCGCGCCTGGCCCAACGTCGCGCTGGGCCGCAGCCGCGCGATCACACCCACTGGATGGATCCCTCGATTCTGCATGTATCCAAGTGTGTTTTGAGCGATCGGCGTATAAACATCTGGTTCATCGCCGTCAACTTTAAAGTCCGCAGGCATGATGCCAACAACCGTGTAACGCTTTTCGTTCAGCACCACCGCTGTTCCGAGAACGGCGTCGTTCCCGCCGAATCGGCGCTGCCACAAATCGTAGTCCAGAATGACTACTGGTGCGCCACCCGCCCGATCTTCTTCGGGCAAGAACGCGCGCCCGCGAAACAGCGGCACGCCCAGAACGGAAAACAGGTTCGACGATGCTTGGAATTCTACAACGTGCTCAGCTTCCCCGGGCTCGCTCAGCGTGCCTGTAGTAAAAACCCACCCTCCCAGTTCGAGCGACCGGCTCTCGCGCTGGCAATCCAGAAAGTCGTAGTAGGCTAGCCTCTGCAGCTCAAAACCGGCGACACTCAGCGCATCCGCACGTCCGCTCACGGCCACCAACCTGCCCGGATCGGCATAAGGCAGCGGCCTCAGCAGAACGCCATTGATCACAGTGAACATTATGGTGGTAGCTCCGATGCCGAGAGCCAGCGTCGCGAGCGCCCCTGCCGCAAACCCCGGTTTCTGCCGCAACGTGCGAACCGCATAGCGCAGGTCCTGCCACAGATCCTCCACCCACCGCGTACCCCGCGCATCCCGGCATTCTTCTTTCACCTGCTCAGGACCGCCCAGAGCCAACCTCGCCTTCCGCCGCGCTTCCTCCGGCTCATATCCGCGCGCTATCAAGTCACTCGCGTGCTCCTCCAAATGAAAGCGCATCTCCCTCTCGAGTTGCTCTTCCAGCTTGCTGCGATGCCACAGGCGATACCACCAGCTCATTTCGCACCGCCCTCCGACATTCCGAGAATCAGGCCCACGGCCTGTGTCAATCGAGCCCAGCTCGCAGCTTCGGTTTCGAGCTGCGCCCGCCCTTTCCGCGTCAGGCTATAGAACTTGGCCTCCCGCCCGGTCTCGGTCTCGTTCCAATCGGCGGCCAACAGCCCGCGATTTTCCAGCCGATGCAACGCCGGATAAAGTGACCCCTGTGGAACCTGCACCACGTCGCGCGAAACCTGTTGGAGCCTCTGCGCGATCGCATACCCGTGCACTGGTCCCAGCGCCACAACTTTCAAGATCAATAAATCCAGCGTTCCTTGCGGAAGGTCCGATTTAGCGGTCATATCAACACCTCGATCTTCTACATGTTAAACGCAAGACGTGTAGAAGGTCAAGGTATTGTTTTTCGTCCAGGTCTACTTACTAGACCTGAAGGTCTTTGCAGCCTGCGATGATTTTGTGGGGCGGACCCCCTGATCCGCGGCCGACGCCCCCGTCGGCCCGGTTTTCGTTGCGGCTATGCTGCTCTGTGGGGCAGCGCCGTGCGCTGCCACTTCGGCATCCATCTAATTGCTTTGCGGACGGCTAACTATGCGCATAATCGCCCGCGCCCATCAAATGAATCGACACGTAAGGCTCATCACCCACCACCCAGCTATCATGCCCAGGACCAATGTAGAAAACATCACCAGCCTTCATCTCAATCACGCGCCCGTCGTCCATCGCGGCCATAGCCCTCCCGGAAACAACTATCCCGACATGTTCCACATCACAACTTTTCTTTCCGACCAGCGGACCAACGTGCACCGACCATTTCCAGCCCGGCTCGTACGTCGCCCGTCCAATCGTCATCCCGCCAATGTGCAATAATTCGAACTTACCTTTTTAGAATTCCCGAACTTCGTCCGCCGTCTCAAACCTTTTCAGAATCACGTCATTCATCATAAGAACAGGCTAGCGTTACCGAACCGCGACCGTGAAGGAGTCGGTGCCTTAGACTGACATTTGGACACAACGAGCGTGAACCTGAAGACAACGCCTGGAAACTCCCCGATGAATTCAGCTCCGGTCTTCAGTTTCCTTGCCATCTTCATCCTGATCGCTATTTCCGCCACCAATCTTTACCGCGCCAAAACCCAGTCCATCACCTGCGACGAAGCGTACAGTTACGAGCTTTGGATCTCGCAACCGTTGTCGCGCATGTACGTGGCTTACGATGCCAGCAATCATGTCCTCCAAACCCTACTTTCCAAAATCTCCGGCGCTGCGTTTGGAGTATCGGAATTCACGCTACGCCTGCCAACCTTGTTAGCCGGCTTCCTGTACTTTATCGCCGTATACCGCTTGTCCAGCCTAGTATTTGGCAAAGGCGGTATTTTCCTACTTTCTGTGTCCGTGCTCAGCCTCAATCCCCTGCTGCTCGATCTTCTCTCGGCCGCCCGCGGCTATGGACTCGCCCTCGCCTTCTGCGCATGGGCCTTGTTCTTCATGGTGAAGGGTCCCCCGCAATCCCCCTATCAGATGCTCCGGCTGGCGATCCTGCTCGCGCTCTCCGTATCCTCGAATGTCACATTTCTTTTCATAGATGCGGGATTGGCCGCTCTCTTCGTGGGAACGCTCCTTACGGACAGCAGGGCCGCATTTCGATCCTTGACTTATTTCATTATTCCGGGAATTGTCCTCACCCTCATCATCATCGGCGGACCAATGAGAAACACCCACAGCGGGGATTTCTATTTCGGCTTGCCTTCTTTAGCCAGGAGCAGCAAAAGTTTGGTTTATATTTCCCTTGTGCACCGGCTCAACCTGCCAGGCATCGGCCATTATTACGCGCCCCTCGAACGTCTGGTCGATTTTATTTCCGCCTGGTTCGTCCCTGTCACTCTGTGTCTATCGGGGATCGTTTGGCTCGCGATCAAGAAAGCATTTCTGATCCAGCCGCAAGATCGGTTTCTCTTCTTCAGCGCCGGCGCATTGCTCTTCTCTATTGGCGCAAGTTACGTCGCCCACCATGGCAACAGGCTTGTTGTATCCAATCTTGAGAACCGGCCTTCCTTGGATTGTCTTTTTCCTGCTCACCTGCCTAGGTCTCGTGAAAAAGCCAGCGCCACGATGGCCCATGCTGATCTTTCTTCTGGCATGCTCGCTCTGGTTTGCATTCGAGCTCAATGCGAATCAGTACACCGAATGGTCTTTCGATGCCGGCACCAAACGGATCGTGACGCTGCTTCGAAACCAGCACCAGGCCGAACCAGATAAGAACTGGCAAGTTGGCGTCTCCTGGATGTTGATGCCAAGCATGAACTTCTACAAGCCGCTCTATCACCTCAACTGGTTCCAGCCCATCGACGTTCGGGCCGGAACGGCAGGCTTGACCCGCTTCGTCTTGGTCGACAAAGACACTCATTTAGTGCAAACGCTCACCCTACGCACTAATTATGTCGACCCTGTATCAGGCCAAGTAGTCGCAACCAGGTAGTGGGGCAGGTTGCCAACCTGCGCGCCGATTGCCAATCGGCGCAAATAAAATAACCCACTACCGAATCCCCGCCTCACTTGCCAAGGAGCTCGAAATACCGATCGCGAGAAATGGCCGGCGTTCGGAGATTATTCTTGATCACGAACACCGGCACGGCCGCATACTTCGGCACAACCACTGGCCTGATCACACCGGCCTTCGTGAATATCATGTGATCACCCTCGGTGCGCACGCACACAAAGCCCTCGGCCTCGAACACCTTGAACGAGTTGCTTATACGAAATAGGACTAAGCTTTGGCATGCGTCAGCGGAAGCGCGAGAGTCACGCGTTGCACGCTGATGAACTTCGGTCTGGCAACCTTCTGCTTCCGCTTGCGATAGCCCGCTTCCTCAAGGATCTGATCCAAAGTACCCATTTTCTCGGCTTCTTCGAGAAACAGCCTAACGGTTTCCTTGAGATTCTTGAGGGCCTTCTCCTTGGTGCCCCCGCATGAGGAGACATCCAGCTCCATCGCGTGAGCCACGTAGGTGCGCCCTTCCTTGAAAATGCGGGTGGTGAATTGAATCTCCATAGCTTTGAGAATGCCTTGCACTGGAAGCATAGTACTCAACGGGCCGCCTGCGAAGGAATCCAGTGACAATCCTCCAGCACCTTTCTTGACCTCACCCCCAACCAGTTACCCGCCCCCACCCATCCAGCCCCAAATCGTCGCCCTTAATCTATCCATGAAGATTATCAAGCCGTCTACAAATCACATC
>PMOK01000097.1 GCA_003162425.1 Bryobacterales bacterium
TCCGGCGGCATCGATCTCTCCGTTGGCTCCATCCTCGCGCTCGCCGGCCTGCTTGGAACCATGACCATGGAGAAGCAAGGCATTGCTCTCGGAATGCTCGTTGGTGTACTCACTGGCATGCTGTGCGGATTCTCGAATGGCCTCATGACCACGTCGCTCCGCATCAATCCCTTCATTGTCACGCTCGGCACCATGGGCATCTTCCGCGGCCTCGCGCTGATCATTTCGAAAGGCCTGCCAGTCCACCAGATTCCATCCTCTTTCTCCTACCTTGGCGAAGGCACCCTCCTTGGCGTTCCATTCGTGCTCTGGATACTTCTGTTCTGCGCGCTCGCCATGCATGTGATGCTCGAACACACACGCCTCGGACGTTATGCGTTTTCCATCGGCAGCAATCCGGAAGCTGCGTATTATGCCGGTGTGCCCGTTCGATTTCATACCACTGCCGTCTACGCCATCGCCGGCTTGCTCACCGGACTCGCTGGAATGATTGAGGCCTCCCGATTGATGACCGGTCAACCCACCGGCGGCCAAGGTTATGAGCTAACTGCGATCGCCGCGGTTGTAATCGGCGGCGGCAGCCTCCGAGGAGGCGAAGGCAGCGTGCTTGGAACGCTGGTAGGCGCATTCATCATGGGGCTCCTCGCGAACGGTAGCGATCTGCTCGGAACCAATCCCTACTGGCAGCAGGTGATCATCGGCGCAGTAATCATCCTGGCCGTGTCATTTGACGAGCTGCGAAAAAGAAAGATGACGGCGTAGATGCGCGCGCTACTATTTTGCTTTCTCCTAACAATCTCGCTCGCGCCCGCCCAGCCTGTCCAACCACCTCCGCCAAACACACAAACATATTCCCTGCCGCCCGATAAATTACAAAAAGCCGTTGACTACGCCCATGCCCGACACTGGCTGTACTTCATCAGCCAGATCTATGGCGTCGCGGCGCTGCTGGCAATCCTCGCGTTCGGTATCGCCGCCAAGTTCCGCGACTGGGCGGAAGCCGCCTCCCGTCGCCGCTTCATTCAGGCCATCATCTTCGTCCCGCTCCTCCTTCTGGCCAACGATCTCCTCAACATCCCGTTCGCAATTTATGCCCAGCACCTGGAGCTAATCTTCCAACAGTCCATTCAAAGCTGGCCGTCCTGGCTATGGGATTGGACCAAAGGCGAACTGCTCGCCATACTGCTCTCTATCGTTCTCGCCTTCATTCTCTACGCCGTCATCCGGCGCAGCCCCGCGCGCTGGTGGTTCTATTTTTGGCTCGCATCCTTGCCGATTCTTTTCACCATCGCCTTTGTCGAACCATTCGTCGTCGAACCGCTGTTTTTCAAATTCGAACCACTCGCGAAGCAGCACTCCGCGTTAGTCACCGATCTTGAAAAAGTGGTCGCGCGCGGCGGCCTCGCCATTCCACCCGATCGCATGTTCGAAATGAAAGCCAGCGAGAAAGTCACTTCGATAAACGCTTACGTCACCGGCTTCGGCGCTTCAAAACGCGTTGTCGTGTGGGACACCACGCTCCAGAAACTCACCACGCCTGAGATCCTGATGGTCTTCGGCCACGAGATGGGACACTACGTCCTCGGGCACGTCCGCAATTCCTTGATCCTCGCCGCCCTGTTCGGCCTACTTCTTCTCTACGCCGGATTCCATGTCCTGCATTGGCTTATCCGCCGCTGGGGCCCACGCTGGCACATCCGTGGACTAACAGATTGGGCCAGCCTTCCGGCCCTGCTTCTCGTCGCATCAATATTCGGTTTCTTCTCTGAGCCAGTCGCGAATGGTTACAGCCGCTGGCAGGAACATCAGGCCGACATCTATGGACTTGAAGTAATTCGCGGCATCGTCCCGAATCCGGCGGCCGTCGCGGCGCATACCTTCCAGGTCCTCGGAGAAGAAGGTCTCGACGAACCCGATCCAAATCCGTTCATCGAGTTTTGGACGTTCAGCCATCCCTCAATTTCCGAACGCGTTGCATTTTCGTCCAGCTACAACCCGTGGTCCACCGGGACTCCGAAATACGTCAAGTAGTGGGGCAGGATGGCATCCCAATGTCACTTAGTTTTCCCAAGATTGCTCAATTTGCATTCCTTAGTGGGGCGGTCCCCCTGGACCGCAGCCGACGCCCTCGTCGGCTTGCCGGGTTTTGAAGGAAGCTGATTCCGTTGGCGAAGAGCGGGTCCAGGGGGTCTCCCCACTATGACGGCGGAATCCCCAGTTTTGGGAAAACTAAGTGACATTGGGATGGCATCCTGCGGCGGGTTGCCAACCCGCCAGTTTTAAATAGCCGGCTGAATCCAGTTGAGCGAAACTCCCGTCATCAGCAGGCCAATGATCAGCACCACCGCTGCAGACGCCACCGGAACCCATCGGAAAAATGGATTCCCGGATGTCCCGATGCGCACGCCCAACAGATTCTTCGCATAAATCACCACCACACCGATTCCCATCAGCACAATTGCGAGTCCCAAGCTGAACGCCACCAGCAGCACCAGCCCAAGACCAGCCCGCCGCAGCGCAATCGCGCTCAGCAACAAAACCAGCGCCGATTCACACGGAACCAGCCCGCCGCTTGCTCCAAGCGCTATCAAACCGGACCAGGAAACCTCATCCGGCACATCATGATGATCGTGGCCGTGATCATGGTCATGATGATGGTGATGGTGATGGCCGTGATGATGCTGATGTTCGTGCGGCAACCGCTTAAAAAGCATCCATCCACCGATGCCGACAATCGATAACCCGGAAATGGCGCCCAAAACCCGAATCACGTTCTGCGGCACCACGTATTGGAAGAGGAACATGGTGGCCAGTCCCAGTACGAACACGCTCACCGTATGAGTGAACGTAACCATCGCGCCCAAAAACGCGGCATGTTTCAGCGTTCCGCGCGAACCCACCAGGTATGCCGCAACAATGGTCTTGCCATGCCCCGGCGTGAGTGCGTGCGCCGCGCCCAGAACGAATGCCACGCCCAGCGCCACCGCAATCATCCAAGGCGTCAGCTCCTGCTGATGCAGAAATCTGGATAAAAAATCTCCCGTCATGCCCAACACGCATTCTACCCTCTTCCGAGTGGGGCGGACCCCCTGGTCCGCGACCGACGCCCTCGTCGGCCTGCTGGTGGGTTCTTAACGTGCAAGTTATTGATCCGCAGCCGTGCGGCAGGTCCCCGACTGGCGCCGACCTGCCAACGTGAGATCCTCGGCCACAAACCGTGGTACAAAAGTCCACTTCACACGGAACCTCTCTCTCTTTTTGATCGTTGTACTTTCCAATGGGATCAAGCTATTCACCCGGTCACCATCCACAATTGCCTGTGCCATCATAGAAGGGTTAACACTCCATTGCGATGAAATCATTCCAAGGACTAGCTTGCGTTTTGTGCGCCTGCCTGCTCGCCTCGCCGGCCGCGGCCCAATCTGAGATCCGGATCGATCCGGCCAAGGGCGGCCTCGGCTGGCTCACCCATCCTTATCAGGTCAGAGATGTTCCGCCCATCAACCTGGCGAATTCGTCGCGGCTCGAATCGCTCGAGCGCGCCGGCAATCTCTATCTATCGGCGCAGGATGTCGTGGCGCTGGCGCTCGAAAATAACATTGACATTGAAGTGCAGCGCTATGGTCCCTTGTTGCAGCAAGAAGTCATGCGCCGTGCCATGAGCGGAAATGCGCTGCGAAGTGTCGGCCTTGGTGTTGCCCAGGGCCCCCAAAGCGTCAGCCTCACGGGAGTCAGCACCAGCAATACCGTCACGCTTTCGGGCGGCAACGGCGTCAGTTCCGGCGGCGGTATCGTCACGCAATTAGGTCCACAGTTACTCCCGTTTGATCCTAGCGTTACTGTCACGGCACTTTATCAGCACATCACCAGCCCGAACAGCAACACTTTCCTGACCGGAGAAACTGCGCTGGTCCTGAACACACGCAGCTACACCGCGCAGTACTCGCAGAGTTGGGATTTCGGCCTCACCAGCCTATGGACCTACAGCAGTTCACATACTCACGTGAACAGCACGCAATTCGACTTGAACCCTTACACCAACGGCAGCCTGGATCTTCAACTGACCCAAAACCTACTGCAAGGCTTCGGCCGCGCGGTGAACGATCGCAATATCCGGGTCCAGAAAAACAATTTGAAGGTCACCGATCTGCAATTCAAGCAGCAAGTGATCGTCACCGTGGCGGCCATCCTCAACCTGTATTGGGACCTGGTAAGTTTTCACGAAGATGTGTTGTCGCGAAAGCACGAGCTGGAAACGGCTCAATTGCTGCTCGAGGACAACAAGAAACAGGTGAACATCGGCGCGCTGGCGGAGATTGAAGTTACCCGAGCCGAATCCACGCTGTACGCCGCTCAACAAGATTTGGTTATTTCCGAGACCAACTTGCTCCAGCAGGAAATCGTGCTCAAGAACGCTTTAAGCCGCAATGGCGTTGCCAATCCCACGCTGGCCACCGTGCACGTCATTCCGCTCGATACTATCCCCACGCCCGCCAACGAAGCGCTCCAGCCCACCGATCAGCTTGTTCAACAGGCCATCAACAAGCGTGTTGAGATCGCACAGGGCCGCCTCAATCTCGACAGTAACAGGTTGAACCTCATCGGCGTCAAGAATTCCCTGAAGCCGTCGCTCAGTGCCTTCGCCGAGTTGACCAACAATGCCTTGAGCGGAGTTTCCGCCGACCCGGCCCTGGCATACCTGGAGGGAGGCTACGGAAATTTGCTGGCGCAGATCGCACGCCGGAATTTTCCCAACTACTCCGCCGGCCTCACCTTGAACATTCCGCTTCGTAACCGCGCGGCGCAGTCCGACTACGTAACCAGCCTGATTGAAATCCGGCAGAACGAACTCAACCTGCAGAAGAATATCAACCAGATTCAGGTGGACGTGCAGAATGCTGTGATCGGCATCCAGCAGGCTCGCGCACGCTATGACGCCGCCGTGAAGGCCCACGTTCTTCAACAGCAAACCTTGGAAGCCGACCAGAAAAAGAATGCCTTGGGAGCCAGCACCATCTATCAAGTGGTGCAGGACCAGCGCGATCTGGCCAGCGCCGCCAGCAGCGTAATGCAAGCCATGGCCAACTACACCCACGCCCGCGTCCAGCTCGATCAGGCCCTGGGCACCACGCTCGAAGCGAACGGCATCTCTCTCGAGGAGGCGAAAGCCGGACGTGTCGCGAGGCCATCCACGCTTCCCGCCAACCTGCCGGAGGGAGAAAAGCAATGACCCGCGCCCTCCGCCAGGCCGTTGCCGCCGGATTGTGCTACACCTGTTGGTTCTCGTGCGCCCCATCCCAATTGATGTCTCAATCGGTTTCTATCGACCCCGTCCGTCCCTCCGCGCCTATTCTCTGGCGGCCCTATCTTGCTCCCGACGTCCCGCCCGTCCGCCTGGCGAATTCTCCGCGTCTTCAAGATCTGATTCGCGCCGGTACCCTATATCTCACCGTCCAGGATGCTATCGCGCTGGTGCTCGAAAACAACATCGATATCGAAGTGGCTCGTTATAACCCCATGATGTCCGCCTGGAATCTGGAACGCGCGCAAGCCGGCGGAGCTTTGCCGGGCGTTCCTAACGCCGCCTCGTCAGCCGGCAGCGTCGCCAGCGGCCAGGGTGTGGCGGGAAGTGAGCAGGCCGCGGGCGTAACTTCCGCCGCAGGTACCTCGGCCAACAGAACATCCAACGCCACCGTCTCGCAGGTCGGCCCGGTTGCGCAAACTTTGGACCCCGCCTTTCAGGAGTCGAACATCTTCAGCCATAGCACCGTGCCCCAGGCCAACGCTACGCTGAGCCAAACCGATGTATTGGTCTCCACCACCCACGTCTACAATGCAACGTTGACGGAGGGTTTTCTGAGCGGCGGCAGCGGTCAGGTTGCCTACAACGAACACTACTTGAGCGAGAATGCCCCCACCGATCTCTTGAATCCCACTGTGGCGCCAAACATTTCCGTTCAATTCGCGCAAAATCTCCTCCAAGGTTTTGGAGGGGCCGTGAATGCCCGCAACATCACAGCGCACAAGATCGCTCTGCGGCAATCCGATCTGAACTTCAAAGCGCAGGTGATCAACTCCGTAGTTCAGGCCTTGAACCTCTATTACAACTTGGCGGCCGATTACGAAGACGTTAAGGCCAAGCAAAGCGCTTTGGAATTGGCCCAATCGCTTTACACCGACAATCAGAAGCAAGTGCAGATCGGATCGCTCGCGCCGTTGGACATCACCACCGCGGAGTCTCAAGTGGCATCGAGCCAGCGCGATCTGGTTGTTTCCCAAACCACCCTTGAACAACAGGAAGTGCAGCTTAAGAATCTGTTGAGCCGCAACGGGTCGGCAGATCCTGCGCTTCGCAACGTTCGAATCGTGCCGCTGGATCGCATTGTCATGCCCGAGAAGGACGATCTCCCGCCCATTCCCACCATGCTTCAGGAGGCCATGACCAATCGCGCCGACCTCGCGGCGGAAAAATTGAATGACCAGGTCGGGCAAGTGAACGCTCTTGGAACCAAGAACGGAGTGCTGCCCACACTGGAGCCGTTCTTCGGCATAAGTGCGGCCGGATTGGCCGGAACCAGAAGAACAGCCATCTTCAACGGAAGACCAGTCACGGCGGACGCTTATTTCGCCGGCGGCATAGGGAACGGGCTCGGTCAGGTATTCCGTAACAATTTTCCATCCGACACCGTAGGATTTTTTTTCAAAACGCCAATATTGAATCGGCAGGCGCAGGCCGATTACGGCATCGACCAGCTCAGCCTTCGTCAAACCCAGCTAAGCATCCAGAGAGACATCAACCAGTTGCAAGTGGACCTGATGAATGCCGTGGTCGCCCTGCAGCAAGCCCGCGCCCGCTATGACGCCTCCGTAAGAAACCGGATTCTAGAAAAACGACTATTGGATTCCGAACAGAAAAAATTCGCCCTGGGAGCCTCCACGCCTTACAACGTAACCCAAATCCAGCGCGATCTTGCCGCCGCCCAATCCTCCGAAATCGGTGCCTTGGTCACCTGGAGCAACGCCCGAATCTCCATCGACCAGATCCTGGGCACAACCCTGGAAACCAACCACATCTCACTAGGCGAAGCCCAAACCGGCAAAGTATCCCGCGTTTCCACACCCCCACAAAACTAAGTTGGAGCACCGTGGCGCAGGCACTCCTGCCTGCCGCGTCGGCATTCGTGCCGACGCTTTTCGTTCGGAGCCTGTTATCCTGTAGCTACCAGATGCCAACACTCTGCCGACATCGATGGGCATTGATCGCCATCGCTCTAGCCGTCGGCTCGTGCATCTTATTCACCACCCTCACAGGTCCAGTCGACCACTTTGATGTCCTTGCTCTCCTCCCAGTTTTTCTATACAGCGTGGTAGCGCTCGTCATCGCGTATCGACGCATCAACCATCAGTTACCTCTTTATGTCCGTGAACCGTTCGCATCGGACATAACCTTCCGCGGCCCACCCACCTTCTAGTTTCCCTAAACCAACCGAACCGCGACCGTAAGGGAGTCGGATTAGAAAGGTGGCCCTCAGTGTATCTATTCGCAGCAGCACAGTTGAAATCCGTGGAGCTATCGCCCTTCGAACTCCTCGAGCGGCTTACGTTTATCGGGCTCGTCGTCTACGTAGGGATCATCTTGGGCATCTTCTTCCTCAAGCGAGGTCTGGCCTGGTTAGACGACCGTTTCCTGATCACTTACACCGGTCACGTTCCGACGTATGGAACCCTTGGAAACGCGTTCCTGGAACTCCAGTCCCTCGCTCAACCTGAGAAGCAGTACGTCATCGAGATGAAAGAAGAAGAAAAGCAGAAGAAAGAACAGGATGACATAGCCGGCTCAGACCATCCGGGCGCCGAAGCCGAGCAACACCCTACACTCCCTCAGAACTAAAGCGGTTAATGTGCTTGCAAACTTGCGAAGTCTGGTGATGCGTGCTTTTCTCGGAAGATGCGCCGGCGCACGTCCGGCCAAAACTCCATGAACGCGTTGGTCCCCATCCGGCCCAACACTCCGAGGCCAATGCGTGCTCCGACACTTCCCATAGAGCGTTCGCTCTCCGGCCGCCAGGTGTTCGCGAGCGCGCTGCTGCTCGGAATCGCAATAAAGCGGGCGTAGGCCGGCATCAGTCCGCCGCCGCGATTCTGCGCAAGAAACGTCATCTTAACCACGTGGGCCAATCGGTTCTTGAAGGGAGCGTCCGCATCTCGGGAATATCGTGGATCTTCGCCCCAGATCGCTCCCAAGCCCGCTTCCATGGTGTGACTCACTGCGGCCTCGCTTAGGCCCAAGCCCGCGCGCTCACCAAATCCGTCCCAGTGCGGTCCCAATTCGGCAGGCTTGTCCTTCCATGTGCCGAGCCCGGCGGTGAAGGCTTGGCCAAAAATGGCCTGAGGTCCCAGGGTACTGACAAGAGCCCACCGGACACGCTCTGTGGCTGTGATGGGCCGGGGATCGTCGCTGCTGCTCACCATCGCGCGAGTGCCCATGCCGGCGTTCTCCACTGTGAATCCCTGGCCCATCGCCAGCGACGCCATTCCTACGAATAAGCCTGCCCATCTCGGAATCGTCATGTGAATGCCGCCTTCCAACAAATGCAGGAAGGGCACATGGAGCGCCATTCCGAAGAGGGCCGGTAACAAGAGGGCCGCATCGGTTCGCACCAGAGAGTGATTGACCTTATTTAGTCATCTGACCAAGCGCGGTCGAGTTCCGGCACAGTATGTTCCTCCGGGTATCTGCCGCAAACCCACTCGCCTCCGCTATACTGAGAGTAGCGAGGTACCGATGGCGCGTCGGCTAAGGCCCCTTCTATTCGCATTTCTGGTTATCGTCTTTTGCTCTGTTCTCGGCGGTGTGTTTGGACCCGGCCTCACAGGCGTGTCTGCAGCCACCGCAGGCCCAGAAGAGGATCTCAAGTCGAGCATCAAGCAGTTCACTAAGGTTTATGAGTTGGTGGAAAAGAACTTCGCCACGCCGGTGAAATCCGACACAGGCATTTACAAGGGCGCTATCCCCGGCATGCTGCGCACGCTTGATCCCCACTCCAATTTCTTCGATCCCAAGGATTTCCAGAACCTTCGTGACGATCAACAAGGCCACTACTTCGGCGTCGGCATGACAGTCGGCCCACGCAATGGCAAAACTATCGTCATCGCCCCCTTCGGCGGATCGCCGGCCTATCGGGCAGGTCTCCGTCCCGGCGACGTCATCCTGCAAGTGAACGACAAGCACACCGATGCTCTCTCAACGCAGGAAATCGCCGATCTGCTCAAAGGCCCGCGCGGCACCAAAGTTCAAGTGGTAGTTGGGCGCGAAGGCTCCGACAAGCCAATCAGTTTCGACATAGTGCGCGACGAGATTCCGCGCTACAGCGTCGAGCAGGCGTTCTGGCTTCGTCCCGGAATCGCCTACATGAAAGTCTCCGCGTTCAACCAAAACACGAGCGGCGAAATGGAAGACAATCTCAAGCGCTTGGGCGAAACCAACATTAAAGGACTTGTCCTCGATCTGCGCGAGAATCCCGGCGGCCTGCTGAACGAAGGCGTCGCGGTGGCCGGCCATTACCTGCGCAAAGGCGAAGTTGTAGTTTCGCAGCACGGACGCGCCTCTGCCGAGAAGCCGTATGTGGCCCGAGGCAGCGCTTATGGGCAGAATTATCCGATGGTCGTGCTGGTGGATCCCTACTCGGCTTCCGCTGCCGAGATCGTGGCCGGCGCGCTGCAGGATCACGACCGCGGCTGGATTCTCGGCCAAAACACTTTTGGCAAGGGATTGGTTCAGCAGGTTTATGAACTCCCGGATAATACCGGCCTGGCTCTCACCGTCGCCCACTACTACACTCCCAGCGGACGTCTCATTCAACGAGATTATTCGCACATCTCCTTCCTTGATTACTATTACGGCAAGCGTACCGATACCAAGAATCCCTTGGACGTGAAGAGCACCGACAGTGGCCGGCCAGTTTATGGCGGCGATGGCATAACGCCGGATGAGAAATATGAACCGAAATACAACAAGTTCCAGAAGGGACTCTTCCAACACGACCGGTTTATCTTCTTCACCTTCGTCGCAAAGTGGTTCGGCGCGCACCCCTCCACCAAACTTCCCAAGGGTTGGGAGCCGGATAACAACGTCCTGAACGATTTTCACGAATACCTGTTGAAGCAGCAGGTCTCTTTTGCCGAAGGCGACTGGACAGAGAATCGCACCTGGCTCCTGCAGCAGTTGAAGCGCGAGATGTATGCCACCGCGTTCAGCTTTGAAGAGTCACAAAAGGTCGCCGCTGAAGCCGACCCCGAGGTTCTCAAGGCCATCGATAGCATGCCGGAAGCCAAGGCCCTGCTCGACAAATCGAAAAAGCTGATCGTCATGCGGACCAACCGCGACGCGCGGCCATAGAATTTGAAAAACCAGTCTGCTCCACAAATCACCGTCCTCGACGCGGGCGGGCAATACTGTCATCTCATCGCTAGAAAGATCCGCGACCTCGGAGTATACGCGGAAGTGCGCCCCAGCGATACGCCGGCGTCGGAACTGCGCGATCGCATCGGGTTGATCATATCGGGCGGCCCGGATAGCGTCTATGAAAACGACAGCGCCCGCATCGATCCCGCGATTCTGTCGTCCAATAGCGCCGTGCTCGGCATCTGCTACGGCCAGCAGCTCATGGCCTACAATCTAGGCGGCCACGTGCGAAAAGGCGACAAGGGTGAGTACGGCCTGGCTGTACTCCACCGGATCAAACCGCACGCGCTGTTCGACGGTCTGAACGGCGATTCGCAAGTTTGGATGAATCATCGCGACCAGGTGGAGTCGGTACCGCCGGGTTTCGAAATCCTCGCCGGCACCGAAACCTGCTCCATAGCAGCCATGGCTCATCGCGAACGGCCGCTACTCTCCGTCCAGTTCCATCCCGAAGTTGTCCACACCACCGAAGGCCGCCGCATTCTTTCCAATTTTGTTTTCGGCGTTTGCGGGTGTAAGAAGGATTGGAATCCGAAGGATCGCATCGGCCCGCTCGAAGAAGAGATCCGAACGGTCGCGGGCGATCGCAACGTGTTCTTTTTTGTCAGCGGCGGTGTGGATTCCACCGTCGCCTACACGCTCTGCCTGCGTGCCTTGGGAGCCGATCGCGTCTACGGCATTTATGTGGACACCGGCCTGATGCGCGACGGTGAGACCGCCTACGTCCGCCGCCTGTTCGAACAACTGGGAGCCACCGCGTTTCATGTCGAGGAGGCCGAGGGCGAATTTCTTGCGGCGCTCGAAGGTGTGTACGACCCAGAAAAGAAGCGCCACATCATCGGCGAGCAATTCGTCGCCGTTCAGGAACGCGTATTGAGCACCGGCCATTTTCTCGACGGCCGATGGATCCTAGGGCAGGGAACTATCTACCCCGACACCATCGAATCGGGCGGCACCGCCAGAGCCGACGTCATCAAGACCCATCACAATCGCGTGGCCGGAATCCAGAAGCTGATCGAAACCGGCCGGATTATCGAGCCGCTGTCATCTTTCTACAAAGACGAAGTGCGCGAGATCGGCGCCGAACTCGAAATCCCCAGCGAGTTTCTGCACCGGCATCCTTTTCCAGGGCCAGGTCTTGCGATTCGCTGTTTGTGCTCGGAGACCGAAGTGCCTGTCGAACGGCTCGATCCGGGCTGGCTGCTTCCCATCCGCTCGGTCGGCGTGCAGGGCGATTCGCGCAGCTACCGTTCGGTGCTGGCCTTAGAGAAATTGCCGGACGATGAACTTGCAACCACGCTAGTGAATCGGATGTGGGAAACCATTAATCGCGTAGTCGGCGTAGTGAGCCTTCGAACCGCCATCTCCGAAATGCGATCCACGCGCGGAACGCTCACTCCGGAACGGTTGGCTCGCCTGCGCCACGCCGATGCCATCGTACGGCGTCTATCCGAAGCGAGCGGATTCGAACGTGAGGTCTGGCAATTTCCAGTAGTTTTGATTCCGCTGGGGATCGATCAAACGCCCGATTCCATCGTGCTGCGGCCCATCCATTCCGTGGATGGAATGACCGCACAAGTGGTCCGAATGAGGGATGAACTTCTGCGGCGGATGGCCGATGAACTCCTGTTGGTCGACGGAATCTGCGGCATCTTTTACGATCTCACGCACAAACCTCCCGGCACCATCGAGTGGGAGTAATCAGATCCGATGAAAGCTCTTCAAAATATCGCGCGTGGAATACCGCAGCGCGATGGGGCGGCCATGCGGGCAGCTCATGGGGCACTTGGTAGCGGCCAGCTCCGAGAGCAGCCACTCCATCTTGGTTTGATCCAGCCGCATATTGATTTTGATGGCGGCTCGGCAAGCGATGCTGGCGGCCATGCCCCGGCGCAGATCGTCCACCGATACTTTCCGCAATTCACCCTCGGCGATTTCCAGAATTTCGAAAACCAGTTTCTCGATATCGGCTGGCCCGACGCCCGCCGGGGCGGCCTTCACGGCGATAGTGCGATTGCCGAAAGGCTCGGAATCGAAGCCGGCGCGCTCCAGTTCGCTCGCGATGTGCGCATATTCGATTTGCTGAGAAGCCGTTAATTCCAGCAGGATCGGCATGAGCAGGTGCTGCCGCTCGACGCGGTTTTCAGCCTGTTGCCGCAACACCTTTTCGAACAGAATTCGCTCGTGAGCCACGTGCTGATCGATGATCCATAGGCCATCGCGTCCAGCCGCGATAATGAAGCTGTCGTGAATCTGGCCCAGCGGCCGCAGGTCGGAAAGAATTGCGAGACTTTGTGGAGCTTCCGCGGCGTAGGGCAAAGGGCCGTGCGTATCCGGGACCGGCTGCGGCGCAACACTCTCGAAATCAAATCGCTGCTCTGGCGCGACCGAGGTTTTCAAATGAAAGACCGGCAGATCCTCTATCCGCTCCGCTGGAACGTTGGCATCGGGAACCGGCTCGAACTGCTGATTTTCAATGCGCTGCGTAAAATCGGAATACGGCAACGCGGCCGCTGGCTGAGGCTGTGACGGGACTGGGAGACTCGAAGCCGGGCGCGCGGCGATCAAGCGCTCGCGGATGGTGTCCCGAACAAAATCGTGTACGAATGTTCCATGCCGAAACCGGACTTCGGTTTTCGAAGGATGAACATTGACGTCCACTTCTTCGCAATCGCAATCCAGAAACAGGAGTGCAAATGGAAAGCAGGCCGGCGGCATCAGGTTGTGATAAGCGGCCGAAAGGGCGTGCATCAGCAGCCGGTCACGAATCAGGCGTCCGTTGACGAACATAAAAATGGAATTACGGTTGAGTTTTTGGACCTGCGGCGCGGAGATGAATCCACGGAGGCCAAAAACGCGGGTTTCGGGTTCGGCGGCGTCCACCACCGCGAGCTCGCGCTCCACCATATCCAGATCGATCAGCTCGTCCAGTGTTTGACTGCCAAAAACCTGGTAGACGCGCTCGCGCATGGTCTCCACTGGGGTGACATCCAAAAGGTCATTTCCGCCGTGGCGCAAAAGAAATGCTTTCTTCGGATGAGCCAGGCTGTAATGGGTGGCGAGCGAAGCGATATGCGCCAGCTCGGTCTGATCGGAACGTAAAAACTTCTTGCGTGCCGGAACATTGAAGAAGAGATCGCGGACTGAGACGGTGGTTCCAGCGGGACCCGGAAATTCATCGCAACGTAGCAGCTTTCCGCCGGCGAATTCGACAGAGGCGCCGGTGGTTTCGTCGGCCGAACGGGTTTCGAGCAGCAGGCGCGAGACCGACGCGATGGAAGGCAGGGCTTCCCCTCGGAAGCCAAGGGTCGCAATGGAAAGAAGATCCTTCACATCGCTCAATTTGCTGGTGGCGTGGCGCTCAAAGGCCAGCAAGGCGTCATCGCGGAGCATCCCGCAGCCGTCATCCGAGACGCGGATCAAGCGCCGACCGCCACTGTCGATGTCGATACGAAGCTGGGTGGCGCCAGCATCGAGCGAATTTTCGATCAGTTCCTTGACGACTGACGAGGGCCGCTCGACTACTTCTCCGGCAGCGATCTTGTTAGCGACCGTGTCGGAGAGAACTCTGATTTTGCCCATGGGGAAGGCAGGTTAGGTGCTCATGGCGGACAGGAATTCGGCGTTGCTTCTGGTCTTGCCTAGTTTGTCGAGGAGCAGTTCCATGCTTTCGACTGGGGACAGTGGGTTCAAGACTCGGCGTAGGACGAAGACCCTGTTGAGTTCTTCTTTGGGCACCAGGAGCTCTTCTTTTCTAGTTCCGCTCTTGGTGATGTCGATGGCGGGGAAAACGCGCTTGTCCATCA
>PMOK01000227.1 GCA_003162425.1 Bryobacterales bacterium
CCATTTCACGCTGAACCAACACAAGACCAAGGGTTAGTTTCCTTCGCGTTGTCCTAACATGCAAAAAACTTGTACTTTATCGGACGGTATGGTTGCCAAGCTCTGATCCCCACCGGCCAATCGCGCTGATTCGCCGAGTGTTCAGGTTTTGGCTCTCAAGGTGCACAATCGCCACGCCCCGTATGCGCGAGTTCAACACCGGATGGTTAGCTTCCGAACACAATCGGCTGCACAACATCGAACTGTGGCCTGATAGTCCCCGCAAGCAAATCGCACTCATTGCCATCCAATCATCTCTGGTTAGCCTTTCGCGCCACTCGGGAACCGAGCATGGAAAGTTCATCTGCTTCCTCTGCCAGAGCCAAGGCGCGAATCTGAGGGTTAATGGAGACACGCGAGGCATCTCGCACGCCAGCAACTTTGCTGGCACGCTATCGCTGAGACGTTAGGCAGAACAAAGGTTCCGTCGAGGCGGTCCGGGAGCTTGCGATCATACTATTCGAGGTCTGGTCTCGGCAGCCGATTACGCAGCGTTGGGCTTGATCTGAAGGAGTTTCCCGCCGCCAACTATTTCCATGATCTTCACGCCGATGGAATACTTGCGCGGTCCGATCTTTTGGCAGTAACGAACTTCGCCCACTACGATCACGCGATCCCACTTTATTTCTACCGACGCACCGGTCTTCACGAGCCTGGAGACGGTTAGGCGGAGACCCGATTTCGACGCGCTATCGATCTTGCCCGGAATCGGAGTCACGACGGAAACAACGACTGGCTGATCGGCTGCAAAACGCGGTTCGGTTCGACGATCCGACATCTCTCCTCAAAATCGGCCAACGCGGAGCTTTACTTTAAGACTGATCGTCGCGAGTCCGAAGGTAAGAACACAAACCTCGGCTCCGGTAAGCTGACCTCATGCCCCTCACCCAAAAATCCATCACCGCCGAACTGCACCGGCTCGGCCACGAAGCACGGCTGGAAAGCGGCGATGGGGTACTTCTACTTCCTCGGCCTGGAGCCAGCCGCGTGGCTCGATAAGAACCGTGAAGGTTCCGAAGGTGAGCAGTTTGACGTTGGAGCAGTGGGTGGCCGAGTACCAGAGGTTGAAGAAGGTCAATGAAGAGATTCTGCGGGAGAAGGTGGGATCGGAAACCGCACCGCGTAAGGCGACCAACGCTCGATCCAGAAAGAAGGAATTAAGTCGCTCAGTACTCTTAAAGGGGGCCTGTCAATTAGAGTCTGGCTGACCCCCGAAGAGTCGCCGGGCTGCGATACACTCCTGCGCAGGCAAGAGGCGGTCGCGCCGTTATTGCTTATCGAAGGCTATCGTCGCGTGATACTTCTTACCCGCAGCATCGGTGCCGGTCCGCGAAATTGTATACGTCTTTCCGTCCTGCGAAACGGTGCGCTTGTCCGTATAGACCACCTTGCCATTCTTCTTACCGGTGGCGTTAACCGTATGGTCATTGACCCGCTTGAGCGAAAGCTCATCTACCGCCGCAGAGCCGGTCACTTTGCTCGGCTTGCCGTCGAGCGTCGCTTCGTAGTCGTACTTTACTGGTTGCCCTTTCTCATCTGTGGTATCGACGGATGCTTTGTAGGTCGCACCGTCGGATTCAACGCGAACCCCACCGCTTGGCCCGATTCCGCTGCCAGCCAGTTTCGACTTGGCGGCGTTCAGTTTCCAGGTTCCGGCAAACGGATTCTCAGCGGCGAACAACCCCACCGCGAGCAAACAGAGGGCGAATGCTGCTTTGCGCAACAACTGAATGGACATTGATGTCCTCCTTAAGGTATCACCGCATTATATCTCGCCCGAGTAGTCCCGCTTTGACCCTAGCGGTAAGCTGGCCGCATTTTCTTCGATTCATCTCCGCAACCGTTCCTTCAATCTCGTCTTCTGCACTTGCTCGTTCGGACTTTTCGCGCCGCCGTCCAGCCACGAGTTCACTTTGCCCACGGTCACGGTGTGTTCTTCCTCCGGCGCTTTCACGCGGATGGGGAATCCGGGCGAATGTAAACGGCGATTACGGGATGATGCCGAACGGGATTTCAGGGATGTGGCCTAAAAGATTTTGGCATCATAAGCGGCTGCGAAGGCCAAGATCAGGGCGACCACGCCAGCGCCAAAAGCCGCAATCTGCGAGTAGAAGAGCATTCGAGTCCGTTTGTCCAGTTCGTCAGTTTTGATACGTCTGCATTCTAATCGAATTCTTATCTGCTCCTTCTTGTGCATCGGTAAATGATCTTGCAACTCATCGCTCTCTAACCGTTCCCGATCTCTCGCATTTTGTACCGTCGCGCGAAAGCTAGCAAGACGGTTGAGAATACACCATATTCCCAAGGCAATTGAGGCTGACAGTAGAAGCACGGCTGCGATCCACAGTCCCTTGGCCGCGCCGCATGGCTGGTAGTGTTCGTCCTTTACTAGTGCTAGCGAGAAGCCGAGTGAGGCAGTGGCGAAGGTCAGGATCAGATCGACGCGTGACTTCAATCGTTGAGATAAACTGATGTGGATGAAAGGACGTGCCCTGTTCGCCGCTGTCCTTGTCATAAGCCCTGGTTTTGCGCAGACAGCTCGGGAGTACTATAACGAACTCTACGCTGCCGGTGGACTCGACAGAATGGTTGACGAATACGTTTGTTTCTTTGAGAAACCGGAGCTTAAAAACTTCTTTCTCTTCGGTGAGAATAAACTTCTTCGGGGAGCACATGATCGAAAACGGAACGTTCGAGAAGCTTTCGAAAGAGCAACAAGCGGAAATGAAAAAGGACATCCTGATGTTCCGAGGCTACAACAAGGGTGTCCCGTTGGCCAATGAAGACTATTTCCACGCCGATGGCGGTTCATGGGTGAGCGACACCGCACCGTTAGACAAGAATACTTCGATGCGGGTTCGATTCAGCATTTCTTGGAAAACGCTGCGCTTTAAGCGTTCCGTGGAGCTCTTGGAGCCGGACGGAACATTCAAGGGAGACGTGCCTGCTTATGGCAAGTGCGAGCTCGTCCCGCCCGATGTTCAACAAACGGCCCACTAGGCCTGAACCTACTGTGAAACCGTTGCCGTGCAAGTTAAATTGGCAACCTGTCTTGTACCTTTGCAGGTAAGTATCACTATGCCGTCAGCTCCAATACACCGACGCATCATTACCCTCCTGGATCACGGCTTCGGGAGCGAGGAGTTCACGGATGGTTTCTCTCCGGCCTTCGTTCCAGACTTCCTCTCGAACCAGCGTTTTGCGAGTGCCTTGTTTGCTTCGGACATCGGTACCTCCAATCCGAATTGTATTTTCTAAAATTTTATTCTGCCACCGACATCCCATGGTAGCGCCGGTACCCACGTGGCTCCATTCCAATCAAAGGTACTCGCGTACCATTCTTTCGCCGTACCGAGCGGACGATAGATAACAGATACCTGACGCGGGAGGAAATCAAAATGATAGAGCGATTGGCTTCACGTGCTTGCTTCTGTTGATTGCGGTGGCAGTGGCTATGGCCTGTCCAGGAACGGTGGCTTGCCCGATTCATGACGGGTACGTTTGCGTATTTAAACGCAATCGGTGGATCGACGGCGTGTTTGTGGGCGTGTAGCCGTTGCCCACGTAAGCATGATGTGACTGTGCGGTGCAAATAGAGCTTCGCTCTTGACCCGTTGCCATCGGTTAACTTTCCCATTGAGATTCGGACGCAAACAGTTTAGAATCAACCGATGGTCCCGAAAGTTCCCCACCCTGCGTGTGAAGCAGGCGCTCTAACCAACTGAGCTACGCGCCCAAAATCTGTTGTTCTTTTGATTCTAAACCACTCCTCGACTCGCCGCACATGCGGCAGTTGAGTCGTCCACACACACACCCAGCCTTCAGTCTTGTCGCGTATCTTGAACGTAGGCTCAATAATGCGCAACCGCCTTCCGATGGCTCAAGCTGTGCCTGTCAACTTGCTTTCCTTTTGCACCGAGGGCCACTTCCAGTTCCGAATCTCGGGTTTGTCCTGCCCCTCGGTATAGGCGTAGTTGATGCTTTCGATGATCTGCCCTTTCAACCACTCCTTAAGGTGCGCACTGCGTACCTGCAGTTTCCCCACCCGATCGATAACGTCAATCGCCAGGTTAAAACGATCTACCTGGTTGCGGATCGCAAGTTCCAGTGGTGTGTTGATGTTGCCCTTTTCCTTATACCCGCGCACATGAATGTTGCCGTGGTTCGTTCTACGATACGTGAACTTGTGGATCAGCCATGGATATCCATGGAAATTGAATATCACGGGTTTGTCCTTAGTGAAGAGCGAGTCGAAGTCGCGATCGCACAGCCCGTGCGGATGTTCGCTGTCCGGCTGCAGACGATACAGGTCCACCACATTGACGAAGCGGATCTTCAAGTCCGGAACGTTCTCGCGAAGAATCGCAACGGCGGCCAGGGCCTCCTGCGTCAGGATGTCGCCCGCGCTTGCCACAACAACATCCGGCTCTTCGCCGGCATCGTTGCTGGCCCACTCCCAGATGCCGATTCCCTTCGTGCAATGGGTGATTGCGGCATCCATATCGAGATAGACCAGGTGCGGCTGCTTGTCCGAAACAATGACGTTAACGTAGTCTTCGCTCCGCAGGCAATGGTCCGCCACGCTGAGCAGACAGTTCGCGTCGGGCGGAAGGTAGATGCGCGTAATATCGGCGCTCTTATTGCTGACCACATCCAAAAATCCGGGATCCTGGTGGGTGAATCCATTATGATCCTGCCGCCAGACCAGCGACGAGATCAGAAGATTGAGCGACGAGATGGGTGCTCGCCACTTCAGTTCGAGCTTCGACTTTTCCAGCCATTTCGCGTGCTGGTTGTACATCGAATCGATGATGTGAACGAAGGATTCATAAGTGTTGAGAAGCCCATGGCGGCCAGTCAGAAGATAACCCTCCAGCCAGCCCTCTAAGGTGTGCTCGCTGAGCATCTCCATCACGCGGCCGTCCGGAGCTATGTCGGTGCCGTCCGCATCTTCCGGTTTGATCGCCGCCATCCAGGTCTTCCAACTCGCTTCGTAGATATCCTGCAGACGGTTCGATGCATTCTCGTCCGGGCTGAACACACGAAAGTTGGTCATGTTGCGGCGCATTACATCGCGCAGAAACTTGCCGAGAGTTTCGGTGGGTGATGTCTCCTTCGTTCCGGGATGCTCGATGGAGATGGCATAATCGCGAAAATCTGGAAGATCCAGCGGCATGCGCAGCTTTCCGCCGTTGGCATGAGGGTTGGCGCTCATGCGTCGATCGCCGGAAGGCGGCAGCTCCCTGAGTCCGGCAACCAGGGCGCCCTTTTGATCGAAAAGTTCCTCCGGCCGGTAGCTTCGCATCCACTGCTCGACAATCCGCAGGTGCTCCGGGTTGGATTGCACATCCAGCACCGGCACTTGGTGCGCTCGCCAGAAGCCCTCCACCCTGTGACCGTCCACTTGTTTCGGCCCAGTCCATCCCTTCGGCGTGCGCAGGATGATCATCGGCCAACGTGGGCGCTCCGGTTTTCCGGTCTGCCTTGCCTCTTGTTGAATCGACCGAATCTTCAGGACACAGTCCTCCACCGTGGCGGCCATCTGCTGATGCATCAACTCGGGATCGTCGCCCTCCACCACATGCGATGTCCAACCATAACCTTTGAAAAGATCTTCGAGCTCGTCTGGAGTGACGCGGGCGAGCAGCGTGGGATTGGCGATCTTGTAGCCGTTGAGATGCAGGATCGGCAAGACGGCGCCGTCGCGGATCGGATTCAGAAACTTATTGGAATGCCAAGAAGTAGCCAGCGGTCCGGTCTCGGCCTCGCCGTCCCCAACCACCACGCTCACAATCAGGCCGGGGTTATCGAACGCGGCCCCAAACGCGTGCGAGACGCTATAGCCCAGCTCGCCACCCTCGTGAATCGACCCTGGAACTTCGGGCGTGCAGTGACTCCCCAACTGGCCTGGAAACGAAAACGCGCGGAACAGTTTCAGCATTCCTGCTTCGTCCTGGCTCTTCTCCGGGTAGATCTCGGAGTACGTCCCTTCCAGATAGCAGTTCGAGATCACGGCCGGCGCACCGTGTCCCGGACCCGACAGGTAGATCATGTCCAGATCGTATTTGCGGATGACGCGGTTCAGATGGACCCACGTAAAAGTCTGGCCTGGATCGGAGCCCCAATGTCCGAGCAGCCGATTCTTGATGTGTTCGGGGCGAAGCGGCTCCTTGAGCAAAGGATTGTCGCGCAGATAAATCATTCCTGCCGAGAGATAGTTGCAGGCTTTCCAGTAAGCGTCGATCTTGCGAAGTTCCTCCGCGGTCAACGCCGGTTCATTCTTGGAAGTGGATGTCATCGTGGATGTTTAAAGCATGCCACACCTATGTGTCCGATCCGTGACGAAACTCGCTGTGGGGCGGACGCCCTCGTCCGCGTCGGACCCCTTGGTCCGGCTCCGCGATCGCTTAACAAATTCCATTGCGTTCGCATGAGTGCGAACGC
>PMOK01000312.1 GCA_003162425.1 Bryobacterales bacterium
CGCTCGGGCAAGCCCTTGTGGCATTTCCAGACCGGCAGCGGAGCCATTGCCGCTCCGATGTCCTACGCGGTGGACGGCAAGCAGTACATCGCCATCGCGACGGGCAGCTCGCTCTACACATTCACTTTGCCGTAAACGTAGGCTCGATGATCCTGAATCGTTCATCGCGCCGGGCAGCAGCCCTCCCTGAGGTAGCCGCCTTTGCCACTCCTGCTAGGACTTCGTTGTTGTGGTCGGTTTAGGCTTCTTTGCTTTTTTCGCCTTCTTCATTTTCCTCGGTGTCTCAGTCCCTGCGCACGAGCCCGGATGATCGGTTTTCTTTGGCTGATCCTGCGCGAATAGCGTGGAACAGGTGACGAAACCCGCAAACACGGTTCCGAGGACGATGGCAAATCTTCTGCGGTTCATGAATTTCTCCTCTGCTGTGTACAACGTTCGGGGGCGGAATCTGTCTGCTTCATTGCTTCTTCGGGGGAGTAGCGCAACCACCCTTGCCTTTGCAGGAGTTCTTCCCGCTACAACCGTTATCGCCTGTCTTACACCCCCCTTGCCCTTTGCAAGCATTCTTCCCAGCGCAGTCGTGCTTCGCTTTTTTCTTTTTCGGCGTCTCAGTTCCGGCACAAGAGCCGGGATGATCAGTCTTTGCCTGCTCGCCTGCGAATAACCTTGAACCGGCCGCAAAGCCGGCGGCCACGGTTCCAATCCAAGTAGCAAATACTCTACGATTCACGAGGTCTCCTTTTCAAACAGTGGCGACCGGCGCCGGCGTCTGGGTTACGTTTGCGTCGTGGCCTAGTTTACCGGGGCGCAGCGCCGCTGGTGGTTTCGACTTGTCGCGTTCCGACCATTTGTACCAGCACCTCGCCAGAATCGCCAGGAAACTGGGAGGGAGCAACGCAAGATAGAAGCCGAAATTGACGACCGCAACGTAGTAAAACAGAAGTGCGCCAACGATGAAAACCAGCACAGCGCCTGCAAGCGCTTTTTCGACCGATTCACGGTGGATCAAAAATGACAGCTCAATGAATCCGAACCACAATGCGCTGAGCAACACCTGCAAGCTCATTGAGATAACACGCAGACAACGGGAATCTAAGAGGGACTCGATGTAGTTGGCTTGTACGAAAACACCCGCCACGATACCGACTGGGGTCTCCACCAAGTCCCTATCGTTGTCCTCCCAGCCCAGCACCACGATCTTTCCCCTCAGCTGGCGACCTGCATTTACAGGCGGCCCGCCGATGCACGGTTGGAATGAGCTGTTGGATGGATCCTTGCACATCAGCGCGGAAGCTTTTACCCTGATGAATTTGCTTGTGGGGAGAAGAGAGGTCAAAGGATGTCGGCTGGCTTCTTTCATGGCTTCCAGTTCGTTGGTCCCATCGGGGAACGAAGAGCGGTAAACCCAGGCGGCCGTGTATGAGAGAGTATCGCCGGAAGGGAGGCGCGAGAGACGACCGTCGTCGACATACGCGTTCCAGCTTAAGGGCACCTTCCGAGGATCTAGGTTCATACAGATGAGGCCCGTCGAGATCTGGTAGCGGCGGTCGTGTAAGGGCAACTCGATAAGAGGTTTGGCGACTAGGTCGTCCGCCTGAAGGCCCTGCGCCAGCAGCCGCTTCTTCTGTTCTTCGTCTGTTAGCCTGGCGACACTCTGTGAGGCCTGTCCAAGAACTATTGGCACCTCGGTTGAGGTTTTTTCTAAAACGGCCTCCAAGTCTGCAGTGGCATGTTCATTTTTATTGTCCTGACAAATTGTACGCGTAAAGGCGAGATCAAGCACAACTTCGCCAGCGCCCGCCTGCACCAGTATCGGGACAAGCCGCGAGACCAACGCGCGCTGCCTGCACGCCTCGGAAAGGACGGGGAAGTCATGTGTGTTCAACGTTACGACGGCAGTGTAGCGAGCTTGTTGTGTTCGCGGCCCATATGACCAACGCTGGTACCACTCGCCGATCGTCTGGATCTTATCCCGCAACCGGAGCGACAAAAATCCAGGAAGTTCGCCGGCATTCTCCAAGAAAAAAGGTACCGCGATAACTAAGCAATATAGGAGAACTAAACCGACTTTCCGTGGCAACCACTTCATGGGAGGAGGCACAGCGGCAGAAGTATAGCAATATCTATGATGAAATGCAAGAGTAATTGTGGGGTAATTGTTGGGTAGGGTAATTGTGGGCGCTTTAGGGCGCAAGCGAATGCCGACAGAGCGTGAACCGAGGGCATTAACCCCGACGTCTGTCGCTTCACTCGCGAAATACATCTTGAGCGGGCCCAATGGCGCGACTGCCAGCCGCTGGCAAGCGTGTCTCGCGCTTTTGACGGGAAACCAGCATGATATGAGGTACCAGGAAACCTGGGAAGGCGAATCCTACAAAACGGGCGGCGCTGCGGCTTGGATCACCGGCGTCTACGATCCCGCCACCAACTTGATCTTTTGGCCAACCGGCAACCCCTCGCCATCCAATCGAGGTGAAGGGCGCGCGGGCGACAATCTCTACAGCAATACGCTGCTCGCGCTCGATGCCGATACGGGAACTCTCAAGTGGCATTTTCAATTCACCCATCACGACGAGCACGACTGGGATTCCACCGAAGTTCCGGTCATCATCGACCAGGGCGACAAACACCTGATCGTGCAAGCCAATCGGAACGGATACTTCTATGTGTTGGATCGCACCAACGGAAAGCTGCTCTCGGCCACTCCGTTCGGTAAGGTGACATGGAGCGATCACAAGGATTCCGAAGGCCGTCCAGTGGCCACCAAGGAAAGTTCGCCCACGCTGGAAGGCCGATTCGTTTGCCCCGGCGCCTCAGGCGTCACCAA
>PMOK01000150.1 GCA_003162425.1 Bryobacterales bacterium
CACGATTGTCGACGCGGCACGCAGGAGTGCGTGCGCCACGATGGATTCCCCTAGGCCACTAGCGCTTGGCCTGGACGGTCAGGAGCACCAGTGCAATCCAAAGAAGGTCGGCTAGCAGGAGGTGCACGATTTGCATTGCGATGGGGGCTAGCAGCGCGAGGTTGATGGCGCCCGCGCAGAGTTGCGCGATTGAAAGGACCAGTACTCCGAGCGCTATCTGGCCGGTGATCGGTAGGGGCTTCGATCGCATTACTGAAACTGCTACGGCGAGAAAATAAGCCGCGGCGAGAATTGCCAGAACGGGGTGAGCGCTGCGTAATTGGATCAAGAAGCTTGCGCTCGAAGAGAGATCCTGGCGCATGCCTTCGGCGAGCGATGTTGCAGGGAACAGAGTATCGCCCAAAGCCGCGATGACGCCTGTGATGCTCACGAGGATCGCAACGGGTAGAGTGGCGGCGATCATCGCGGAGGGGCGCGACGAGGGCGGGGCCGAATCGCGCGAGAACCAGGCGGTGAGGGCCAGTGCTGCCAGCAGGAACTCGGTATTCACCAAGTGCATGGCCAGATAAAAAGCGCGGCCAGCCGAAGCATTTTGGGCGACCAGTTGAAGCAGGACTAATCCGGCGCCCAGCAGCGCTTCGGCGGCGAAAAACACCATGGCGTAAATCGTGGCTTTTCGCACGCGATGGCGCGGTGGGAACAGCAGGACGCTCCAACCACCGAGTCCGACCACAGCGAGCAATGCCACGACGCTCATCACGCGGTGCGTGAATTCGATCACGGTCTGGATGTGTGGGCTGTGTGGAACCACCTCGCCGTTGCACAGCGGCCAGTGGCTTCCGCAACCGGCGCCGGAGCCGCTGGCTCGCACGAACGCGCCCCACAAGATGACGAGCAAGTTCGCGGCCAGGACTGCCCACGCGTAACGCGTGAAGTTGGTGGTGCGGGAGGGCGTGGCAGCGACGGTGGGGGGCACTGAGGACAATGTAACACCGGCGGCAGGAGACAGGCGGCAGGCGGCAGAACCCTGCATCCTGCCTCGTGCTTTCTGCTTTCTGCTTCCTGCCGCCTGCCTCCTGCTTCCTGCCGCCTGCCGCCTGCTTCCTGCCGCCTGGTGCTAGAATCAGTTGTCTGGTCGCAATGCACTCTTTCCGGACTTCTCTCGTGGTCGCCGTACTGTTCGGTCTTGTCTCGGGCGATCTTCCCGCACAGAAAAAAAACCCTGGGAATGATGAAGGCTACGTGCCTGTGGTGGCTCCCGACAAAAAGAAAAAAAAGGATGAGGACACGCAGACGCTGCCGCCTGCCAAAGAACTTCCCATCGCGGTGGTGGCGGACACGGACCGGCTGGCCTTTCAGGTGTCGCCATTATCGTCCAAGGGATTGTTCACGCCGCAGACGCGCGAGGCTTTGAAGGGTTTGCTGCGATCGAGCCGCGGCACCATCGTCAAGCTGCGCGTGTTCGTGGCCGGCTCGGGAAATATGCGGCGTGTCGGCGAACTGGTGGGTGAGACATTTGCCGACAAGCGCGCGGCGTTGCCAGCGCTGAGCGTGGTGCAGGTGGGCGCGCTGCCTTTGGAGGGAGCGCAGGTGGTGATCGAGACCATCGAGATGGAGAAGAGATCCGTGAATCCGAACGGGATTGCGTTCGTTTCCGGGCAAGCCGCGCAGAACGCGGAGAAGTCTATCGAGCAACTCAAGAGCGCGCTGCGGGGCGGCGGAATGGAACCAGAGGATGCCCTGCTGGTGACCTGTTTCGTCAGCTCGCTCGAAGAGCAGAAGAACACGCAGGAGTTGATGAAGGAGAATTTTCCAGGCGCGGCGTTGAATTACGTGCAGATGCAGCGGGAGCCGGTGATGCCCGCGGCCGAGTGCGAAGCAGTGGCGCGCGCCAGAGCCGCCGCGCCCGAGCCGATCAGTTTCCTGAATCCGCCGGCGCTCGATAAATCACCGCACTATTCGCAGATCGCGCTGGTGACCAGTCCGAAATTGGTGATCACCGGAACGCAGCTTGCTTTTGGCAGCCAGGAGAGCGACGTCAAGCTGGCGTTTGAGCGGCTGGGAAAAGCGCTCAGCGGGTCGAACGCGAGATTCGTACACGTAGTGATGTCGCACTTGTACCTTACGTCGGGCGCGCTGACGGCGAGGGTGCGATCGGTGCGGGCGAGCTACTATACGGGAGCTGATCCGCCAGCCAGCACCATGTTGCCGTTTGAGGGACTGCCGTCGCTGGACGCCTCCTTCGCGATGGATGTGGTGGCGGTCCCGGATCCAGTGACTGCGCGGCGTTAGCCAAACATGACAGCGGTTGTCTGCTAAGGCCGGTATAATTGCCGGAATGATCAAGAAAGCTGCCATCGGATTGCGAGCCCATTCCGGGTGGGCGGCTTTGGTGGCCCTTGCGGGCCCGGCAACTTCGCCGGAAGTGATCGCGCGGCGGCGGATCGAAATCGCGGATCCGAAAATTCGGGGATCGAAGCAGCCGTTTCATGCCGCGGAGCCGATGGAGTTTCCGGATGCCAAAGCCTATATTGAGCAATGTGCTCGGAGCACCGAGCGGCTGGCGAGAGAAGCGTTGCAGGCGGCTATCGATGGTCTCGACGACAGGCGCTCGGAAGCGGCGGGCTGCGGAATCATTCTAGGCTCGGGACGAACATTGCCGGGTCTGGAAGCGATTCTAAAATCGCATGCACTGATTCATACTGCTGAAGGGGAGTTTTTTCGCAATGCTTTGTTGGAAGCGTGTAAGCATTGCGGGATTCCGGTGCTGGGGGTCAAGGAGAAGGAACTGTTCGAGCGAGGTGCGGCTCAGCTTCGCACGAAAGTAACTGAGCTCGAGCGCCGCGTTCAGGAAATGGGAAAATCCGTGGGTCCACCCTGGACGCAGGATCAAAAATATGCGGCGCTGGTGGCGTGGATGGCGTTAGGGATGTGAAAAAGCACCGACTCCCTTACGGTCGCGGTTCGGTTACGGGCTACCGAGCCCCCAGTGCGCGGTAGTCGCGATTGAAATATAGGAGCGGGCGGCCACCGTGGCATTCCGCGTTCACAACCTCGCCCAGAAAAATGGCATGGTCGCCGGCTTCAATTACAGCCGCAAGCTGGCATTCGAATGTCGCCAGGGAACCGTGGAGCAGGGGCACGCCGTTGGGGCTGGGGCTCCACGCGACGCCTTCAAATCGGCCTTCATCCTTGCAGGCGAACGCGACCGAAATATCCTGCTGAGATTCCGCCAAGACATTCACGGCGAAGTGCGAGCAGGCGCGGAAGTGCTGAAGGAACGTGCAGCCGTGATCGATGCAGATGAGAATGAGGGGCGGTTCGATGGAAACCGGCGTGAAGGAACTAACGGTCAAACCGTGCGTTGAACCGTCGGGTGCACGCACAGTCGCGACGGTGACGCCGGAGGCGAACAAACTGCATGCATCCCGGAAGGTTTTCGTGTCCAGACTGCCGGCGCGGCGGGCAAGGGCGTGGATAGCTGCTCTTGACAAGGGTATAACCCTAATCCTATCATGAAGTTTGCTCCTGTCCCGCAAGTATCGGGGGCGTCGTTGGGAGCGTTTCCGATTCGAAGCAACACCAGTCCGGCCAGGAGGGGAACCTTGATCAAGCTCGACATTATTAACGAAGTCGTCAACAAAACTGGAATCACGAAGACCAAAGCCGAGATGGCTGTGGAGACAGTTTTTGAAAGCATGAAGCGGGCCCTGTCGCACGGGGAGCGCATTGAACTGCGGGGCTTCGGGATCTTCAACGTTCGTCCGCGCAAGACGGGTATCGGCCGCAATCCCCGCACTGGCGCAGAGGTGGCCATCCCTCCTGGCAAGGCTGTGCGTTTCAAGCCCGGCAAGGAGCTGCAGTCGCTGCAGTAGTGAAAGGGTCGTGGTTCCACGCTCATCGACCGACGGTTTGAGGACTGCGTTCGCTATCCACGAGACCTCGATTTCCGTTTCGCGGTGGGCGTTGCATGTGTTTTTGTTGGGCCTGTCGCTGCTCACTACGAGCATCGTGGGCGTGGTGCTGGCGCAGAGTTTTCAAAACAATCGCGCGCTCGATATAGAACAGTACGTGAATGTATTTCCGCTCCTTGCGGCGCGGCCGTGGCTGTTGCTGGATGGTCTGCCGTATTCGCTCACGCTGATGAGCATTCTGCTGGCGCATGAGCTAGGTCATTATTTTGCTTGCCGTTACTACGGGATCGATGCCAGCCTGCCGTATTTTCTGCCGGCTCCCTTTCCGGGGATAGGCACCTTCGGCGCTTTCATTCGGATACGATCGCCCATCTATACGCGGCGCGCGCTATTCGACGTCGGCGTAGCGGGGCCCTTGGCGGGCTTCGTTCTATTGCTTCCCGCAATGGCCATCGGGTTGGCGTATTCCAGAGTGATTCCGGGGATCGCTGAGCGGGGTGATTTGATTTTCAGCGTACCTGCCATCCAGCGCTTGATGGAGTTGCTGATTTTTCCCGGGCATGCCGCGGCGGACATCTCGCTGCATCCGGTGGCGCGGGCGGCCTGGGTTGGAACCTTGGCCACCGCTCTCAATCTGCTTCCTATCGGGCAGTTGGATGGGGGACACATTGTCTATGCGTTCACAGCGACCAAACACAAACTGTTGTCGCGTCTGTTCGTGGTGGCGCTGGTCCCGCTCGGCATATTCTATTGGCGAACGTGGCTGGTATGGGCGGGGTTGCTGTTCTTCTTCGCACTGCGGCATCCGGTGATTTTCGACGTGACGCCGTTGGATCGAAGGCGAGTCGAGCTTGGGATTCTCGCGGCGGTTATTTTTCTGCTTACGTTCACGGTCGTTCCAATCCATTGAAAAACCGTTCTTCGGTTCTTCGGTTCTTCGGTTCTTCGGTTCTTCGGTTCGGTTGCTTGATACAATCTCGGTGATGAGAACCATTGGTTGCCTTTTGTTGATTGGTGTTGTGGCTTTCGCGCAGGCCTCGCGGCCTGTTGAGGAGTTTAAGACCAAGGCCGGGGTTGTTAAGATCACGCCGATTCGGCATGCCAGCATGATGATTGAGGCGGCCGGGAAGGTGATTTTTGTCGATCCGTGGAGCCAGGGGAATTTTGATGGGTTGCCTAAGGCGGATCTGATTTTGATTACGGATATCCATCCGGATCATTTGGATCAGGCGGCTATTGATAAAGTCCGCAAAGACGGGACCGTATTCATTGCGCCTGCGGCGGTGGCGAAAACTATTACTTCAGCTAGGGTGCTTGCGAATGGCCAAACGACCACCTGGGATCAGTGGGCCATCGAAGCGGTGCCGATGTACAACCTCAAGCGCGGACCAACACCCGGGACGTTTTTCCACGACAAGGGGCGCGGTAACGGCTACATTCTCAACTACAGCGACACGCGCTTCTATATCGCCGGCGATACCGAAGGCATTCCGGAGATGCGGGCGTTGAAGAATATCGATGTCGCATTCGTTCCCATGAACCTGCCGTACACAATGACGCCCGAAGAAGCGGCCGATGCCGTGCGCGCGTTTCATCCTAAGGTGGTCTATCCCTATCACTATCGGGGCAGCGATACTGAGGCTTTTAAGAAAGCGCTGGATGGAACCGGGATCGATGTGCGGTTGCGGAATTGGTATTACTAAAGCCGTTCTTCGGTTCTTCGGTTCTTCAGTTCTTCAGTTTTAGTATCCGGCCTGGGCGGCGTTCGGTCAGGGCTCCCGCTGAAATCACGGGTTCGCCGTTTATGATTAATTCGCGGACGCCTTCGGCGTATTGGTGGGGGTTCGCGTAGTCGGCTTTGTCTTGGATTTTGGCGGGGTCGAAAATTACGATGTCGGCCTTCATGCCGGGACGTAGCAGGCCGCGATCGAGAAGGCGCAACCTTGCGGCTGGGTAGCCCGACATTTTTCGGATGGCGTCTTCCAGGGTTAGGACCTTTCTTTCGCGAACGTAGCGTGCCAGGACTCGCGCGAAGGTTCCGTAGCTGCGCGGATGCGGTGAGCCCTTTCCGAACTCGGGGATTTCGCCGTCCGAGCCGATCATGGTGTAAGGCGAACCGAGGATGCGCTCGACATCCTCTTCGCTGATGGCGTGATAAATAGCCTGGCAGCCGCCCTTCTGCTCAATCGCGATGGCTGTTTCCGCCGCCGTATCGAAGTTAACCGGACGGCCGCGGGCGGCCGTGATATCGGCCAGGCTTTTTCCGGCGAGCGATGGATCGAACGAACAATTGGCCATCACGATGTTCTTGGGGTCGCCTCCACCGCGATCGACGCGGATGCGCTGGATGATCTCGGCTGTGATCTTGGCTCGCTGATCGGGAGCCGATAGCCGTTCTAGCAGGGCTTTTTGGCCGCCTGCAAGCGACCATTGTGGAAACAACGCGGCGGTGCCGGTGCTCGAAGCCGTATATGGATAGGCATCGATGGTGGCATCCACGCCGCGCGCCCGCGCCTCCTCGATCAGCCGCAGGGTGTCCACGCTTTTCCCCCAATTCTGGGCGCCAATGATCTTGTGGTGCGTCACCTGTGTTGCGAGGCCGCCTTCTTCGCCGATCCGAATGGTCTCGCGGACGCTATCGACCACACCCGCCGCTTCGTCGCGCATGTGCGAGATGTACATGCCGCCAAATCCGGCCACCACTTTGGCCAACTCGATCACTTCTTCGGTGGGCGTGAAGTTGCCGGGCACGTAAAATAGACCGGTAGAGAGCCCAAACGCGCCGTCCTGCATCGCGTGACGCGTGAGGTCCTTCATCTTTGCGATTTCGTCAGGTGTCGCTTTCCGGTTTTCGAGGCCCAGCACTGCCTGCCGGATGCTTCCCTGCCCTACGAATGTGCCGAAGTTGACCGCCATGTGGATGCCGCCGAGTTTTTCGAAGAACGGGGCGAGCGGCAATGGCGAGCTGCCGTCGTTACCTTCGATAAGCGTGGTGACGCCCTGTCGGATGTAATTCTGCGCAGCGGGATCCAGGAAGATTCCACGGCGGGCGTGGGTATGAATGTCGATAAAACCGGGCGCGACTGTCAGCCCGTGGGCATCGATGGTCAGCTTGGCAGGCGCGCGTCAAGAATACCGATGGCGGTGATGGTGTCGCCCTTGGTACCGATGTCGCCCTGGTACCACGGGTTACCAGACCCATCCACGATGTGGGCGTGGCGAATGACGATGTCAAAGGACTGGACTTGGAAAAGAAAGCTTAATGCGGCGAGCGGCAACATTCAGGCCATTGTACATGACCACTTCACAGGCTGAAGCCTGCGCCACTACTTGTGCCGTTCTGTCACGCTTCGGTGTCAGGATGATACTCGGAATCGCCCCTCGGCGATGAAGAGAGCATCGACAAAAAGAGACCAAAGATCAGCAAAACCGCAACGATTGCACCCGCCAGCATAACCGACTCCCACCTTCTGAGTTATTTGGATTGCAATTGAAGGACCAGAGTTCAATTCGGTAAACTAAAGGTCGGTGCGTACCAGCCTCAAGCTTGTTGTGGTGATCGCAGTTGTTGCCGCCTGCGTCGCGCTGCTGGCCGGCTCGGCTGGAAAGCTATCGCACGAACACAGGCCGCGCGTCAGCACCACGATTCCTTCGGACCACACACAGCTCCTCAAAGGCGATCTGGAACTGCGGAGTTTCTCGCGGGATCGCCAGTTCAATGAATCGTTCCCGGCGCTCGCCGGAAACGTTGATCGGATTCCAGATTCCGGCAACGCATCCGAACGTTTATTCCAAATTTCGTATTTTGGACGCACCGCACGGGTTCCCTTCTCTCTCTACCAGCGACCACCTCCGGTCTGACGGATCGCCCCAACAATTCACGATCTGTTTTTAATTTGGAGGAGGTTTATCTATGCTCAAACTTAAGATCCTCGTCATCCTAGCGGTGACGCTGATCTCGATCTATTTCATCATTGGCATTCCGCGATCGGGGAGCGAGGTCGAGCGAAATTTGCGAAGCAACATCCGGCTGGGAGCGGATCTGCGAGGCGGAAGCCAACTGACAATGCAGGTTCATTTGCAGGACGCTTTTAACGCCGAAGCACAGAAGACGGCCACGCGCCTGAGAGCGGGCGGACTTGGTGGAACAATTACGGTGGAAGAAGCTACATCGCTCTCGGACGCGAATCGGGTGGCGATCCATATCACGGGCGCATCCGGAGTGGAGCGCGTGCCGGGTTGGGCGATGAAGCAAGTGGGGCCGTCAGAATATCGGCTGACACTGGAACCCGAGGAAGTCGTAAGGCTTCGACAGGAAGTTTTAAATCAAACGTTGCGGGTGATCGAGAAGAAGACTAACGACCTGGGTCTCACCGAGGCAACGCATCAGATTGTGGGAGCGCCGGAGGATGCCGAGATTCTGGTGGAGATGCCCGGCGTGGATGATACGGCAAGAATCAAACGGCTGCTCGGCACCGCGGCCGTGCTGGAATGGTTGGATGTAAAGGCCGGCCCGTTTCCATCGTGCGAAGCGGAGCTGGCTGCCCGCGGCGGTGTGCTTCCTTTGAATACGCGGCTGGTGGAAGGCGCCGGTTGTTATCTGCTGGCCAGAAACCCGGTCATACGCGGGGCGGACATTCGCAACGCGCAGGCGGGCGAAGGTGCGACGGGCGGGTGGGTGACTACCTTTGTGTTGTCTCCAGACGCGGCGAAGAGGTTCGAATCGTACACCTCGGCGAACATCAACAATCGCGCGGCGATCGTACTGGATGGGAAGATAATCAGCGTCGCGGTCATCCAAAACAAAATTCGGGACACCGGGCAGATTACCAACCAGCCCAGCATGCAGGACGCCTCCGAGCTGGCGCTGAATCTGCGCGCGGGTTCGCTGCCGGCCAGTGTGGAGTACGCGGGGGAACGCACGGTGGGACCGTCGCTGGGAGCGGATTCCATTCGGCAAGGCATGCGCGCGGGTGTGGCCGGTCTAGCGGCGGTGGTCACGGTGATGTGCACGTACTACAAAGGCGCGGGAGTGAATGCCACGGTGGCGTTGGCGCTCAATGCGCTGATTCTTGTCGCGGCGCTCAGCTACTTTGGCGCGGTGTTGACGCTTCCGGGAATCGCGGGCGTGATTCTGACGATAGGCATGGCAGTGGATAGTAATGTGCTGATCTTCGAGCGGATCCGCGAGGAGCTGCGCTCGGGAAAGACCGCGGTTGCCGCCGTGGATGCGGGCTTTAGCAAGGCGCTTTCGTCGATCATCGACACGCACGTGACCACGGTGGTGGCTTGCGGCTGCCTGTTTCTGTTTGGAAGTGGCCCGGTCAAAGGGTTCGCGGTTACGTTGGTGCTGGGGTTGGTGGCGAATGTGTTTACTTCGGTCTTCGTTTCCAAGGTGTTATTTGATTGGAAGCTGGCGCGGTCGAGAACACCGAGGTTAAGTATTTAGCGGCTTATTCAGTATCATGGACCCTTTAGGCAAGCCGGAGGCTTGCCCTACGGGGATGAGGCAGCTTCTCAGCATATTGTTTGCTACCGGGTTCACGTTTGTCGTGTGCCTCGCTGCGGGTAAATTGGTTCTGCAATTGGTGCAGGCCCGGTTGACGCGGCTGGAGGAATATTTTCTCGGCTTCGTTACCGGGGCTGCTTGCCTTAGCACCATCGTTTTTGGGCTGACGGCGGCCGGACAGGCACACCGAGGCGTTTTCCTCGCGGCTGGACTGGTTATTGTCGCGCTTGCCATCCGGCGTGGGGCGCATCGATTCTCGGGTGCTCGTGCCGAATGGCCTTGGAGGATCTTCTTCGGCGTTCTGTTTGCCGTGTTTGGCGTGCTGTATCTCGGGAATGCGCTTGAACCCGAAACCAGTCCGGACGGAGTGGCCTATCACGTCGCGCTCGCCGCTCGCTATCTGCAGGAGCATCATTTTCCACGGATCACGACCAACTTCACCGCGAATTATCCACAAGGCATGGAGATGCTGTTTCTGTTCGCATTCGCGTTCGGCAAGCACACTGCGGCTGCGATGGTTCATTTCCTGTTTCTGCTGATCACTCCTTTCGGAATGCTCGCGTATGGCCGCCGGATCGGATCGCCAGTGGCTGGCGTTATCGGAGCGCTGCTGTTTTTCATCAGTCCGATCGTTGGCAAGACCGGATCGAGCGCCTATGTGGATATCGCGCTAGCCGGGGCGGTGTTCGCCGTGTTTCTGCTGCTCGAGATATGGCGCGAGGAACCGCGGAACGGGCTGCTGGTTCTCATTGGAATCTGCGCCGGTTTTGCGTATGCGACGAAGTACACGGGCGCGCTGGCCATTCTTTACGCCGTCGGCGCGGTTCTTTTGAAGCGTCGGAACATCCGGCCGGCGATTCTGGTAACTGCGTGCTCTTTGCTGATCGCCGCGCCGTGGATTCACAAAAACGCAATTGTGGTGCACAATCCGGTATCGCCATTCGCCAATGCGATATTTCCCAATCCGTACATGTCGGTTTGGTTGGAGAAAATCTGGGCTCACGCGCAGAGGGTCCACGGCGGTGTGAGCGCGACGGAGATGCCGCTCGAACTAACCATAGGAGGGAGCCGGCTGTATGGAGTACTCGGGCCAATTTTCCTACTCAGCCCGTTGCTGTTACTCGGCCTAACCCGGCCGGCGGGCCGCCGCTTGGCGCTAGCGGCGCTGCTATTCGCGATTCCCTGCGTGGCGGCTCCCGAAACGCGCTATTGGATACCGTCGCTCGCGTTCGCATCGATGGGCATGGCGCTAGTGCTGGCGCGTTGGCGCGCGATCGCCGTGGCCGTCGTGCTGCTACATGCTGTGAGCTGCTGGCCACCGGTCTTGAATCGATACGTGCACCCCTATGCGTGGCGCATCGGTGAGGTGGATTGGAAAGCAGGGCTACGTTTAACGCCGGAATCCGATTTTCTGCGGCGGCATATGTCTGATTATGATATCGGCCTCACCGTCGACAAGACTGTGCCGGCGGGCGAGCCGATCTTCAGCTTCTCTGGAATCCAGCAAGCCTATCAATCGCACGAGGTGATTGTCGAGTGGACTTCTTCGTTCGGACTCCGCGCCGGTGAGACATTGCGCGCTCCTTTCACCAAGGCTCTTCAACCCACGCAGCGGCACGACTTTCGTTTCGCGCCGATAACGACGCGCAAGATCCGGCTCACACAGACTGCGCGGAGCGATACCGATCGATGGAGCATTTCGGAGTTCCGCGTCTTCCGGCAGGGCGTCGAGCTTCCGCGAGCACCCGAGTGGCGGCTGCGCGCATCATCCAATCCGTGGGACGTTCCCTTGGCTTTCGACAATGACGCTGTCACGCGCTGGACGAGTTATGAGGCATACCGTCCGGGAATGTTTGTTGAGGTGGATTTCTCGCGGGCCGTGGCGATCGATCAAGTGGCGGCGGACTGCACTCGCGATCAGGAAGGGATGAGCATGCGGCTTGAATACGAGACAGCGCCCGGAGAGTGGCGCGCGATCGGGGAGCACGCGACGACATATGACGTTCCGGAACCGGAGGGGATGCGGCGTTCCGCGATGCAGGAAGTGGAGCGAAACCGTGTGCACTGGCTGCTGATCCATGACCTTGAACATGAGCGCGGCGCAGGCGATTTCTTCCGGTACCAGAAATTGTGGGGAATCCGGCTGGTGGCGACGGAGGGTCAATACAAGCTGTATCACTTGGAGTGATTTATTGTGGCGCACGCACTCCTCGGTGCCGTGTTCGCACGCTTGCGAACACTAGTGTGCGAAGTAGACCCAGGCGTTCACACGAGTGTGAACGCGGCACGCAGGAGTGCGTGCGCCACGTCAATTCATCATTTCGCGGATGGCTTGGATCACCAGCTCTGGTTGATCGAAATGGATCCAATGGCCGCTCTTGGTGGCGATGACGTGCTTGCTGTTGAGCGAGCGGCACGCGATGGCGTCGCGATCGGCGAGTTGCGCGGCGGTGGAATTGGATGCCGAAATGATGGTGACTGGAATGTGAGCCGGAAGCTTGGCGCACTCGGAAGCCTGGGACGCGCTGGCCGGCAGTGACTCAAGATAATTCGCCATTCCCAGAAAACTTTTGGGCTGGCACCAATGTGCCTGCACTATCGGCCAAGTTTCCGGCGGCATTTTTTGAACCTCGCGAACTAAGCGCGAGATGGCCGATTCGCCGCTCCCGCTGCTGGCGAGCCTGGCGACCAGCTTCGGAATGAGCTCAAGGCCACTCGATAGCGCCGCCAGACCAAAGCGCACCACGCCGAATCGAGCTAGTAACGCACCACGTCGCGACAGCATTGCGCCGCGTCTCAGAGTTTTCCATTGCGCTTTCGATGGCCGCAGCCATTCTGAGGCGGCCAGCGGGTCAAGCAAAACCAGACCGGCTACCTGGCCCGGATATCGGGCCGCGTAACAACGCACCAGTAGGCCGCCAAAGGAATGGCCTGTGAGTACGAACGGGGCCGGAACTTGGGCTGCCGTGAGTAGCGCGTGCAATTCCTCAACGGCATTGGAAACAGTTCGCGGCGATCTGGCAGGATCGCTCCAGCCAAGGCCGGCACGGTCGTAGCTGAACACGCGCATCGACCGGGCAAGCTCGGCTTGAATGCTGGTCCAATTCAGGCAAGATGCGGCGATTCCGGCTTCAAGAATCACGGGCGGAGTTCCGTTGCCGGACTCGAGCAGGTGCAGGCGCGAGCCTCCGATGTCGACCATGCGTCCGGGCAGCGGAAATCTGCGCCGGTCGCGAGCCGTCCCCAGACGTTGATACAGCCAGCCGGACGCAACGACCAGTAGAATGAGGCCTGCGGTGATTAGCACTTATTGCGCGGCGCTTGCATTCGGACCCGGCCGCATTTCGGACACTTCCATTTTCGTTTCTTGTGGTAGATATGGCCCTTGAGTTCTTTCATGGCGACGCGGCAGACGCGACAGGTCACTCTCCCACCTAGTTCGTAATGTCGCTCGTGAAGCTCTCTTCGCGGACAGGCATATACACTTCGTACCATTTCTTCTGCGCGGGACTATCCGCGTACTTCTTCAGTGCGTCTTCGCTCGAAAATTCCATTACTATCACATGGTTGTAACCAGCTGGAATCTGATTCTTGATTAGCTTCGTCCACACGTGGATGATGCCGGGATACTGGGAAGGCAGCGCCTCGGCGGCTTTGATGGCCTGCTCAATCTGCGCGGGTTTGGCATCCGCATTCCACTTGACGGTGATCACGTGGATCACGGTCTTCGGCTTAGTGTCGGCGGCGGCCGCGACGGTGGCTAGCATGGCCGCTGCTGCCAGGGCAGTAAGGAACATTTTTCTGGTCATCGTTTCTCCTTACTGAATGTTAGAACAATACGCCACCTTTGAGCTTGCCAAGCGGACTAACTTACAGTAGAGTTGATTGAGTTTCACGGAGAGAAGAAGAATGGCTTTCTGCACCAATTGTGGGGCGCAAAATCAGGACAACGCGCAATACTGCACCGGCTGTGGATCACCGATACGGGTTGCACTGGCAACGCCGCCTGGACAACTATCGCCGGTTTCGGGCGCGCCGCCTCCGCTAGCGGTGCCCTACGCTACGGCGGCGGGCCCTCCGCTGCCTCCTGGGGCGACGTACGCACTGTGGGCCGACCGAGTCGTCGGGTATTTGATCGACATGGTTTTGGTGGGCGTTGGGATGGGTGTCCTCTATTTGGTGCTGGGGGGACTTTTCGCCATGATGGCCGGCTTAGGCTCCAATATCGCGGGCGGCATGTGCTGCATGATGATCCTGCTATTCCCGGTGTCCAGTTTACTGGTGGGCCTTTTTAACGGTGTGTATCTGGTGGCGCAGCGCGGCGCCTCAATTGGCCAGGGCGTGATGAACCTGAAGGTCGTGGACATCAACGGAAATCTATTGAGCACGGGGACAGCGTTCATCCGGCTGATCGCGCGGGTTGCGCTGGGCTTTGTTCCGATGGTGGGTCCGCTGCTCGACCTGCTTTGGCCGTTGTGGGATGAAAAGCGGCAAACCCTGCATGACAAGGCAGTGGGTTCGTACGTGCTGAAGCTACGATGACGAACAGAGCCGGATTTGCCGCGACGGTGTTGGGGGCGATGATGCTCCTGGAACTGCTCGTCATCAATCTAGCTTTCACTGCGGATTCCGACTTTGTCTATTTCCTTGGGCAACGGATCAATGTCGCATGCGCCGCGCGGCAGCGATTCGGTGTTCCCTGCCCGACCTGCGGATTGACTCGCGGTTTCGTGCTGACGGTTCATGGCCACGTACGCGAGGCCTGGCGATTGAGTCCAACCGGTCCGCTGGCTGTGGGTGGGATATTGGGGATGAGCATTTTACTTTTGATTTTCGCGAGCTTGGAACGGCGGCGCACCCCGGCCCAGTTGGCTGGGATGAAGCGATGGGTGCAAACGGGCGCACTAGCGTACGCCGGAATGGCGACATTGATTTGGATTTGTTCGTGGATCTCAGTGGTGACCAAGTTGAAATGGGTGAGAGGATAGAACAGGAGGAAGAATGGTTTATTGTGCGAAGTGTGGTTCACCCGTAGAGGGAAAGTTTTGTCCGAAGTGCGGATCGGCGATCGGAGCTGCTCCGGGGGCTGCTCCCGGTGATGCTCCGCCGACTCCGGCGGCGCCCGTGGTTGCGAATCCAGGTCTCGGCATGGACGAGAATCTGGCGGCGGCGCTCTGCTACATCCCGATCATCGGTCTGATTTTTCTCCTGGTGGAACCCTACAACAAAAACAAGAACATCAGGTTTCACGCCATGCAATCGCTGTTCTATTGCATCGCGTGGGTTGCGGTGGGCATCGTGCTCGGAATTTTCGGCGGAATCCTGATGCCTTTGGGCATGTGGAGCTTTTGGCTGCTGATCACCCGCTTGGTGCAACTGGCTCTGTTCGTGGGCTTAATCATCATGGCGGTGAAGGCTTATCAGGGCAGCCGGTTCTTGATGCCGATTATTGGACCGCTGGCGGAGAAGCAGGCGGGCTGATTCCTGCAAGTCGTGGCGCACGCACACTGCGTGCCGTGTTCGCACTCCTGCGAACACAAGTGGCGGAGATGATCCGGGCGTTCACATGAGTGTGAACGCGGCACGCTGAGAGCGTGCACCTACAGGTACGCGATCAGGGCTGCTGGATCGTCGGTGATTATGGCATCCACGCCGGCATCGATCAACATTCGCCAGTCCTCGGGAGTGTTGACCGTCCATGGTATCACTTCGAGTTTTGCGGCGTGGGCGGCGTTCACCTGTTCCGGCGTGACAAGCCTGAACTCGGGTGCGATGATGCTGGCTGAGGCCTCACGCGCGATGTCAGCGAACGGGCGTGCGGGGCCCTCCCATAGCGCGGCGATCCGTATCCCCGGGAGTTCGAGCAACGTCCGAAAATCGAAGGACTGAACAATCGAGCGCGATTCGAGCTTGTGTTTGCGGATAACATCGAAGACCATCATTGCGAAAATGTCGGGAGGCGGCGTCAGTTCTGGATGATCGGGAAAGCTTTTGATTTCGATGTTGAACTGAACGTTGTTTTCCGCCGAGAGCCCGAGAACTTCGTCGAGCGTGGGGATGCGAGCGCCTGGTACCGGCTGCTGTTTGGGGAAGCGGGGATTCTTCAAAGAGCCGCAATCGTATTCGCGCAATTCGGCTAACGTGAGTTGCCGGATGGCCGTGCCGGGATGGGGACCTTGGCAAATTTCGGGATTGATGTGCGGATCGTGCGAGATCACCAGGATGTTGTCTTTCGTGACGGCGACGTCCATTTCGAGCGCGTCGGCGCCGACTTCGATGGCGTATTCAAAAGCGGGGATCGTGTTCTCGGGGCGCACCGCGCGGGCGCCGCGATGTCCATGGACCAGGGGGCAGCGGGTGGCCATTCGAGAACGCTACGGCAGGAGTTCTTCGCTGGGCGGGGCTTCTTCTGCTAGCTGCAATTGCTCCGGCTCCGGCGCGAAGACTGAGACTTCCGGCACAGCGGGNNCAGCAGTCGCTACAGCGTTTGCAACGATCGCAGCGGTGATTCGCGCAGGCGTCCTTGGTGCAGTAGACGCAGATGTCGTGGGATGGCTCGCCGCAGATGCTGCAGGTGAGAATGGCCGTGCCCGCAGCTGCGATCATTTCTGCACCGCCTTTTTGGCCGCAGGCTGGCGGACCAGCGCGTCGCGGCAACGCTGTGCTTCTCGATCGGCCACTTGCAATTCCTGCTCCTTCTGCGCCGCAAGATCCTGGACGTACTGGCGCAGCCGGTCCCGATTTGCGTTGTTCTCTCCCAGCGCGTTCTGCATCAGATTCGCCAGAGCAGGATTCTGGTACTTGCGAACGCCTTCGACAACCGAACTCACCGTCGATTCCATGGCCTGCATGCGGAAGTAAGTATCCAGAGCGGACGTGAGTTTTTCGGGCTGCCGGGAAAGCACCTCACTCGAAGACAGCAAATATCGCAACTCCGCCTGCGCGGCCTTCCACTGCGCGATATAGGTGCTGGACGCCCCTTTGGCGTCCCAGCTTTCGGGCTTGACCTGATCGATGATGGGCTTCAGGTGCTGCGCTTCCACGTCGAGACTGTCGAGCAGCTTGCGAATGTCCCATTCCGAGCTGACGCCGCTGGGCGGTGCGGATTGGCCGAACGCGATGGAGGCTGTGAGAAGGACAAACGGTAAGAGAGCAAACTTCATCAATGATGTTCCCTACACGCTAGTGTGGCACAGGGAACTGCATCGTATCCTGGCGCATCCGTTACACTTCCAGTGTGGGCCAAGTTGAAGACTGATTGGGAGGCATCGGGCGGCGAGCCTTCCGGCCAGATGCCCGAACACGGACAGACGCGAGGGGACCTGCTGGGGCGCACGGCACGCGGCGCGTTATTAGCTTTGCCCCTGATCCTCTATCTCGCCGTTCCTACCCGCAATTTTTATTGGGACGGCGTCGCTTTTGCCGTAAATATCGAGAAACATCTACCTTTTGGGTCTCTGGTTCACCCCAGCCATCTTCTCTATGCGCCGTGGGGAGCTTGGTTGTTCTGGATTGTCGAGGCCTTGGGAATTCATACCCGGGCCCTTTTTGTCCTGCAGGCAGCCAATGGTGTCTTGGCTGGCTTATGCGTGATCCTCCTCTACAGATCGCTTCGGCGGCGGAACTCGCCAGCGGGCCTAGCGCTCGCCGGAGCGTTTCTATTTGCATTCTCGGGGACGTGGTGGAAGTTTGCGGCCGACGCCAATGCTTACATCCCTTCGATTCTGCTTCTTGTATGTGCCGACCTGCTGCTGGAGCGAGGCCGGCCCGCCGTAGCTTCCGGGCTCGCACACGCTGGCGCCATGCTGTTCCATGAGCTCGCGATCCTATTTCTTCCGGTTGCTCTGTTTCGGTTGAGGAACAGTCGCAGATCGATGGCGACCTACTTAGCAGCGGCCTTCTTGCCAGTCGTGCCTGCTTACGTTGTCGCCTATCGGGCCGCGTTAAGGGAGGGTATGGCCAAAGGGGGACTGCTCGAATGGATAACCTCGCACTCTAGCGATTCGGGGTTCTCGTTCGCTTTGGGAACCAACGCCGTCCTAACCGCGAGGGGAACAGCCAGACTGCTGTTTGGCGGAAGGCTAGGCGATTTCGTCGGTGATCCACTCGCGCTCGCCGCTCGCACATTCCTGGCTTTGGCCGCCATCGTCTTCGCAGTTTGCGTGTGGCGCGCAACACGGGAGGCGGCCGCATCCCGACTCCCGCGGTTGCCGCTGTATGCGGCTCTCTGGGCAGCGATCTATATCACATTTCTGTTCTTCTGGATGCCGACTAACACTTTCTACCGGCTGTTTTACTTGCCCCCGTTGGTGATGGTTGTGATCGGAATGTTGAGGCCCACCGCGCGAACTCGGGACGCGCTCTGGGCATTCGCCGCCGTGTTACTTCTCTGGAATTTTTCGTTCGCCGTCTACCCGCAGTCGCGCTCGGAGTACAACGTCCCCTTGCGATTTGCACTCGCCCAGGGCGGGAAATGGCCTGGCGGTACTCGAATTCTTTTTCGACGATTTCATCCGGATCTTTGGATCATAAGCTACTTCAACGAACAAGTAGCGTGGATTGGTTTTGAAGAACTAAACGTGGCGCAACTCGACGCGAATCTTGAGTACGTGCGAGGCGAGGGGAAGCGGCTGTGGATCGAGGAAACGGCATATGAAGTCGTTACGGCCGATCCCGCTGGCCAGCGTTGGCTGGCTGCTCACGAACGCAGAGACGAGCTTCTCGATTTCAGGGACGCGAAGCATCGGTTCACTTTCCACAGCGTAAGATAAGCGGCCCTCGCTGAGGAGGGACGTTCGGAGTGCAAACTTCATCAATGATGTTCCCTATACGCTAGTGTGGCACGAGGCAAGCCAGAGGCTTGCCCTACGCTGAGGCTAGTGTCCAGGCGGAGGTGGAGGCGGAACGGGTGGTGGCGAAGATGCCGGTGATCCAGGCGTGCCGGCTGGGGGTGGTCCTGGCGGAGGAGGAACCTTTCCACCTTGTCCAGAACAACCAGGACACAGGCCTCCGCCGCCCGGGCCCTTACCAGGGATCGCTACCCCACGCATGGGATTCGTGATCATGAAAGCTGCGTCCGCCAAGCTACGCAGAATTCGTTGCGCGAGCGCGCCCTTATCCAAAATGCTTTGCGCGAGCGGCTGGTCCCGATACACATGCAGCGATTCGCCGGCATTCAGGGTCTTGGTCACACCCGGCATCAGTGCATGATTGACATCCACGATGCCCTCTTCCACTTCCACTAGCGTGGCTTCGTCTTCATCGTTGACGCTGACATCAAAGGTGGTCCCGCGGACCGAAATTACCGCTGTCGGCGTCAGAATCCGGTTCGGATTGGGTTTCTCACCCATCTTCTGGATGTGTATTCTCACCCTACCTGCCAGCATATCCAGCAAATCCCCCCAGTTGGGTGGATTCTTGCGGAACACCACGTTCGAATTGGGGTACACCTGGAAAGTGCTTCCATCGGAAACCTGGAACACGGCGTACCCGTCTGGACCCGTAACGATTACCTGCCGCGCCTGCACGGCATCGCCAACATTCAGCACCCAAGGCACGGTCTCGCGCAGGACAGATACCTGTCCTACCAATGAGATAACCTTCGCGGCCCCTTCCGGATAGTTAGGGAGGATCTGGGCGTGGCAAATTGCGAGTGAGGCCGCTATCAGCAACCCACTTCCGAACCCGCGCGTGCCCTTGCCGGTCATAAAGAAATACATCGAACTGGTCGATGCCAGTCTATAGTACTATGTTTGCTCCCTAGCCTTAAAAAACAGTCTACCATCAAAAGTGCGTAGCAAGAAGGTATCCGTTCATGAATTTCGTGAAATTAATGTGTAGATTCAGCCTCTTCCAAGGTGAGGGCCGGTTAAACAGGTTACAATAGACTCGTCCTATGTGTCCCAGGGCCACAGCACGACTGATTGCCGCCACAATGCTTCTGGCGGCGCCGGGATGGCACGCCTGGGCCCAAAATACTGGTCTGGATTGGCGGCACATCGGGAACGCGGCCATCGATCTGCCCCTCCCTTCCGTTGCCACCGGCCCAGTGGATCGCGTTTGGTATTCAAGCGATGGGTCCGTTTTGTATGCACGGACGGTATCCGGCCGGATCTTCGAAACCTCGACTTTTGATCAATGGCAGCGAGTGCTGGACGCAAAGATCTCGCCGCCCAGCCGTGAGAATCCGCCGACGACCAGTTTGCCTGAGCCCACGCTCAGAGCTTCCGCTCAAGTATCCGGATCCAGCAGGTTATATGGTGTTGGCCAGAATGCGTACCGGTCCGACGACGGCGGACTTTCGTGGTCGAACCTGACGGCGTACAAGGAAGCCTCCATTCTGGGTGGTGAACTTTCAGACGTTGTGGCATCGCCGCACGATCCGGACGAAGTGGTTGTAGCGGCTGCGAGCGGTGTGTGGCGTTCCGTGGATGGCGGGTTGTCGTGGACTGGGCTCAATCAATCGTTGCCCAACTTGCCTACCGGCCGCTTGATGAGTGTTCCCAGCGGATCGCACGGGGTTCAATTGGGATTGGCCGGCGGCGGAGCGGAAGTGGAATGGGCGCCCGGGGAGAAGACAGCCTGGAAGCTGGTGGACGCCACTCCCGTGAAGCGGGAAACAGCGATGAAGAGCGCGCTATCGCAGGAATTGAAGCGATCCACCACTGCCATCGCGACCGCTAAAGATTTTATTTATGCCGGAGATTCCGAAGGAAAGCTAGCGGTATCGCCGGATGGCGGCGCGTCATGGCCGCAGCAATTCAAACTGGCTGACCCGGCCACGGTGGGCGCTGTGGCGGCCATTTGGGTGGATTCGAACGATCCTCGAATTGCAGTCGCTGTATTGGGCGCGCGGCCCGGTGCGGCGCCTGAGCAAAGCAAACCCGCCTATGTTCTGCGGACCATGAACGGCGGCATTTACTGGGACGATGTAACTTCGAACCTTCCCGCGTCAGCAGTCGCGCATGGAGTAACTGCCGATCGCGCGAGTGGAGCAATGTACGTGGCAACGGACGCCGGTGTATTTTTCTCCATGACTGATCTCGGGTCCGCTGGGCGTCCCACCTTGTGGACGCCGCTCAGCGAGAACCTGCCCTCTGTTCCTGCGACGGACGTGAAGCTGGATGCGGGCGCTAACCAGTTGTATGTCGCCTTGGATGGCTACGGTGTTTATGCGGCTATTGCACCGCATCGGTTCCGCGATGCGCGGGTGGTAAGCGCCGCCGATTATAGCTCCCGGCCGGCCGCGCCAGGCGCGCTGCTCAGCGTGATCGGAACAAAAGTAGAATCAGCCCATAGCGACAGCACAGTGGTTCCGGTGCTGGCCGCATCCGACAGCGCTTCGCAGATTCAGGTGCCATTCGAAGCTAAGGGAACCAGTCTGTCGCTCGCCCTCGAAGCGCCTGGGGGACGATTAACCGTGGGTCTGCCGCTACAAAGCGTTTCTCCCGCGATCTTCGTCGATCCGGAAGGAACGCCGCTGATTTTGGATGCTGAGACGGGCGTTCTGCTGGATGCAAATAAACCCGCGCGCGCTAATACTCGCGTCCAGGTTCTGGCTACCGGTTTCGGGCAAGTGCAGCCGAACTGGCCCACTGGAATGGCCGCTCCGCTGCAGGATCCGCCGCGCGTGATGGCAACCGTGAAAGCCAATCTGGATGGCATACCGCTGGAAGTTACTCAGGCGACGCTCGCGCCCGGCTACATCGGTTTTTACCTCATCGAAATTCAACTCCCGCAGATTGTGAATTCCGGTCCCGCGGAGTTGGTATTGGAGGCGGAGGGACAGCAGAGCAATCGGGTACGGCTGTACGTCGCGCCCTAGCTGTTCAAGGCCATGCTCCCAACTTCCTGGCGACGGCTCCTGAGTCTGATACGAATCCTGCTCGGTATGAGCTGCCTCACTATACAGCTCATCTCCTACAGCTTCGCGTGGACCGATAGCGCGATTCTCTTCGCCGGATACACGATTTATGCCTGTGTCGCGCTGTTTTGGAGGAGCCTGGAGGATTCCGGGTATCCTACGCTGGCTTTAATTGTAGATTTCGTCTTCTTTTTCCTTTCGGCCACCAGCAACGCATCGTACAGCTATTGGGTCAGCTCGGTTTTCTACGCTTATGTTTTGATTGTCGCGGTGATGCTGCACACTTGGTGGAAAGCCGTGGTGGTTGCGGCGGGCGCAATCATTTTGGCGTACGTAGTGCCGTCGTTACACGCCGAGGTTTTGCGGCCTGGTTTGATTTCAGCAGGAATTCTGGGATGCGTGGTGGCCATCCAGCGCGAGTATCTGGAAGAACGGCTTTCGAATGCTTCCCGGCAGACCGTGCTGTACCGCTATGATGCCGAAAAGGCGCGCGAAACGGAACGGCAACGAATCGCCGCGGATTTTCACGACGGTCCGCTGCAGAGTTTCATAAGCTTCCAGATGCGTCTGGAGATTATTCGCAAGTTGCTGCTGCGCGATGTGGGCTCCGCCACCGAAGAACTGCTCCAATTGCAGGAGCTGTGCAAGAACCAGGTGAACGAACTGCGCTCCTTCGTGCGGAGTATGCGGCCGGTGGACGTGGAAGGCAGCTTGAATGCCACGCTGCGGCGGGTGGTGGAGCAGTTCCAGAAAGACAGCGGCATTCCCTCGAGCTTTGTGAGCGCGGAATTCCTGGAACCCTCGGAGCCTGAAGTCTCGCTGGAGCTGCTGCAAATCGTTCGCGAGGCTTTGTACAACGTGCAGAAGCACTCCTCGGCAACACGCGTGGCCGTGAGCATCGCGAAATCCGACAAAGCTCTGGAGATCACTGTTGAAGACAACGGCAGCGGTTTTCCATTCAGCGGCAAATACTCGCTGGATGAACTGGAGCTATTGCGCCTGGGTCCGATGAGCATCAAGCGCCGGGTGCGCACGCTGGGCGGCGATCTGACGCTGGATTCGAGGCCGGGACAAGGCGCGGGGTTGAAGATCCGGCTCGCGACCTAGTGTTGTGTCCGTGAGTTTCATGGAAGAATTCACAAAGTGGGGCGGACCCCCTGGTCCGCGGCCGACGCCCACGTCGGCCTGCTGTGTGTTAATCGATCGCACAGCCGGACCAGGGGGTCC
>PMOK01000205.1 GCA_003162425.1 Bryobacterales bacterium
GCCGACGCCCTCGTCGGCTTGCCTGGTTTGGAGGAAGCTGATTTCACTGGCGAGGAGCGGGTCCAGGGGGACCCGCGCGGACCAGGGGGTCTGCCCCACGACTGCATCTGGATCCCCGGCTTTGGGAAAACTAAGTGACATTGGGATGCCATCCTGCCCCACAACCAAACGGACCCGCCGCTGACGAATCGCATATTAGTCCGCGTTAGCAGCCGAGGCACTGGGCGGGTGAGGCGGATAACCGTTCGATAACTCCGCTTCAATGCGCTCGTTGATCTTTCCGCCCGCCAATTCCTTGGCCACGCGGATGGCGTTCTTGATGGCGTTGGCGTTCGAACGCCCGTGAGTAATGATGCACACGCCCTTCACGCCCAGCAAAGGCGCGCCGCCGTGCTCGGAATAGTCCAGGCGCTTCTTGAAATCGTGGAACGCAGTGCGGGAGAGCACGTAGCCGATTTTGCGCGTGATAGTGGCTTCGAGCGACTCGCGCAACATCTGGTAGATCATGTCCACCAGGCCTTCCCCCACCTTCAACGCGACGTTGCCGACAAATCCGTCACAAACAATCACGTCGAGATCGCCAGTGAAGATGTCGCCGCCTTCCACGTTGCCGATAAAGTGGAGCGGAAGCGCTTTGAGAAGCGGCGTGGCCGATCGAGTCAGCTCGTTCCCTTTGTGTTCTTCTTCGCCGATGGAAAGCAGGCCCACGCGGGGCCGGGGTTTGCGAAAGGCGACGCGGGAATAAATATCGCCCATGACGGCGAATTGAGCCAACATGCGCGGCGAGCAGTCCACGTTCGCGCCGACGTCCACCACCACAACAGGCGTGCCCTTGAGAGTTGGAAAGGCGGAGGCGAGCGCGGGACGATCCACACCCGGCACCATTCCCTGCACCATTTTCGCGGTGGCCATCACCGCGCCGGTATTACCGGCCGACACGACACCATGCGCCAATCCGTCCCGGACCAGCCGCGAGGCAACGCGAATAGAACTGTCGCGCTTGCTGCGCACGGACTTGGCCGCACTGTCTTCCATGGTGACTTGTTCGCTGGCGTGCAGGATTTCAATGGGCAACGCCTGCCAGTCCCCGTGCTGCGCGAGTTCGGCGCGCAAGACATCCTGTTTACCGACCAGAATGATTTTGACGCCGAGAGTTTTGGCGGCGCGAATGGACCCATCGACTTCGGCTTTCGGGGCGTGATCGCCGCCCATTGCGTCCACCGCGATGGTTAGCATGGGATGAAATTATACGATGTACGCCGGCCTTACTCTTCGGCCACTTCGATCACTTCGCGACCCTTGTATCGTCCGCAATGCGGGCAAGCGCGGTGCGGCAGCTTAGGTTCATGACAGTTCGGGCACTCGGCCATGCCGGGTGTCTTCAGCGAATCGTGCGCCCTTCGGGTTGACGTGCGTTCCTTCGAATGTCTTCTTTTTGGATTGGGCATTTATATTCCTTTGACTTGAAGTTTCTTCAGTGCCGACCAGCGGTCATCCATCTTCTTGGATTCACATGCACAGCCCGCCTGGTTGCGGTTTTGGCCGCAAACGGGGCAGATGCCATGACAGTCCTCCCGGCAAATCCGCTGCATCGGCAGCGAGAGCAAAACAAACTCCCGCAAAATATCTTTCAACTCTACGCCGCCACCTTCATAGAAGGCGACTTCGCTTTCTCCTTCGTCGATCTCCACGTCCTCTTCGTATCCGGCGCGCTTGGCCGGACGATAGAAGAGATCGAAATCCGAGTCGATCGGAAACTCGGCCGGCTCCAGGCACCGGTCACAATCCCCCTGCATCCGGACCTTCAGGTGTCCCTGTATCCGAATCTCTCCCAACGTGTGGGGGAGCAACTCCGCGGCGCCAATCGCCTCGAGAGGCGTTGCCTGGCTCAGTCCCTGATCGTATTGGATCTCACCAGGAGCGAAGGCCACGTCGAAACGGACCTTCTTTAGTTCCAACTCCTTAACGCTGAAGAACACGGAAACCTCGCCTCGTACAGGGAGCGGTTAAACCCTTAGTATAGCAATGCTTGGGCAACCTGCGGGCTGATTGGTGAGCGGAGCAAAACCCGCGGGTTGGCAACCCGCTGCAGGTTGGCAACCTGCCCCACAAACCCCGCTTCGCTCAGGACGATGCCAAGTTGGCGGTGGTCGCCGGGGACGGAGAAAACCTTGTCCACAGTAATTGTAACTGTGGCGCTCGCTCCGTCCGGTTTCAATGGCGGACTGGATAGCGTGTAGCTGCCGGGCGCGGGGTACGTTTCGGAGGCCACGCGCTGATTGTTCAGCTCCACAGTGACTTGGCGAGCGGGGGCTTGATCGGGGATGGTGAAGCGAACCACCAGAGGGGAAGGCTGCGCGGGAGTCTTCAGCATAATTACGGCGGTTTGGCTCATCCATCGCCACTGGCCGTTTTCGAGCTGGTAGACGCCGCTCACGATCTGCTGTTCGGCTTCCGGCGCGTTCATGGGCAGGTTGGAAACGGTGGGCTTGTGCTCCACCACCATTTCGGCGCGAAGTTGATCGATGACGCCGAGGGACACATCGAAGGGCCGAAGCCCGAACATGGTGGTGGAGTAAGCCGATTTCCCGTGCAATGATACGATACGCAACGGAATTAGCGGGCGAATGATGTGCTCGGCGGTTGTCGCCAAAACGCCGCCGCCCGTGGTGAACGGAATGGGATAGCCGAGCGCGCTTGAAACCACCATTTCGCCGGGATGAACAGCCTGTCCCTGTTCCAGCGGAAGCGCCCCTTCGGACTCCAGGTAGTAACGCAATCCCCATTCGCCGTTGATCCAGACGCGTTTCGACTCGACATCGTTCTTGAGTGCGAGAACGAACCGGCGGTAACCATCCCAATGTTGGTAATTGACGATGGCAAGAGCGGCGCTGAGGGTGAGCGAAGCCGCGAATCCAATTTTTTGCCAGCGCTGGCTGACGCGTTGCGTGGCCAGGATCGCTATGGGAAGCGCGATCGGCAATAAATATCGCGCCGAGCCCGCAAAGAAAAGAACTAGAGCGCTGGCGAAGAAAATAAGCACCCATTGCGCCAGAAAATCACGCCAATTGCGTGCGCACCAGATCAGAATTCCAAGCCCAACGGTGATAGAAGCCCAGAAAAGCGGATTTAAATCGTAGAACGCGGCGCCGATGGCAGCGGGAATGGCCGTCAACGGCGGGAGCCAGAGGCCGGGGAAGACGATCCACGCGAGGTGGCCGGTGAGCGCGCCGGCATTCCGGATTTTTTGGTCGAATGCCTGGAGCCCGTAGGTTTGCATGTAACCGGCCAGCACCTGGGCCGGGAGCGCTCCGCTCGAGATGCGTTCATAGAGCTGGTAGGCGATGAAGACCGCCGGCGTAGTACACGCGGCGATCCATGCGGCGCGCCATTTGCCGCCCCATTTCCACGCGTACAGCAGCAGGATCGGCGTCAGAATCATGGCTTGGTACGCGGCCATAGCAGCGAGCGCCATGGCAAGCGTTGAGCCGATCAACCGCTGCAGGGAGTGGCGCTGTACCGCGCCGACGAAAAGGGCGATCGAGAGCAGCCAGAACGCGAGGAAAGGCAGGTCCGCTTCGAGCGAGTTGCCGTTGATGACGAAGGCCGGAGTCGCGAGAAACAGTAGCGTGGCTGATAGCGGATAGGGGCTGAAGCGGTGCGCCAGCGAGAGTGCGCTGAACGCGGCGATCAGCGAGAACAGGATGTAGGCCGCATGGAACGGGATTTCACGCACCTCTTTGAAAATGCCCAGCAGTAGGCCGAGATACCAGCTGTTCAGCGGCGGATGCGGATGGCCGCGCATATCCACCAGCTGGCCAAGGAAAACGTAGCGCGCGTGCATGGGATGCAGCGGATCGATCTGGGCATGTTGAGCCCCGTAAAGATAGTAGACATCGTCGCCTTGAATGGCCTGATTGAGAAATGGCAATCTCAGGACCAGGACGAACAGCGCAACGATGAGAAGTTCCCGGCGCAAGTAACAAGATAGCAGCCGTGGGACAAGCCTCCGGCTTGTCGGAGCAAGCCGGAGGCTTGCGTTACGGGGACGCGGACGGGGATGCGGTAAGGACGAGCATTATTGCGTTACGCTCATCACCGGATTGTTGCTCGACTGGCTGCCTTGCGTAACCACCACCGGATAGGTTCCATTTGCCAGCTTCGGGATTACCATGTTGATTTGCCCTAGGCCGACGAAGCCTGGGGACATGCCGGCGAACTGGACCACCGCATTTGCTCCGCCGATGGTCACTGTGGGAACTACCGTCGCGTTGGACAGCGGATTACTCAAAGCCGGCGAGCCGGTGGGCAGTGGATGGTCCAAGGGCCCGAGTCCGGTGACGTACATCACCACCACGCTTCCCACTTTAGCTGGAGTCGCGCTGTCGGCCAGCGAGTTGTCCGGGTTCAGGACAACGGCCTGGTTCGTGCCGGTCTCAAAGATTCCGGGTTCGACCGCGCTGACCTTCACCATCGCCGCCTGGCTCTCAAGTCCATTGGCGGTGACCACCACGGTTGCCATGCCTGGCTGAGTTTCAAATGGGATTTGGAAATTCGCCTGCAGCTGGTTCACGAAAATCAATGGCGCGGGATTATTGTTGACCAGAATTGAAACCCCGTTCAGGGTATCCGGCAAAGGCTTGACGCTGGCGGCGCCAGTGGAATTCGCAAAGTTGGTTCCGAACATGCTGGCGATAGATCCCGGCGCCACCGTGTGCGCGAAGCTCGCGGCATTCACGAGACCGCCGTTGGGTAAGGTCGGGAAGGGAAATACATAAACCGCTCCCTCGCCGCCGGCGCGGCCCGGCGCGCCAACTATTACCGTTCCTCCACTGATGGAAACCTGTTGGCCGAAATCATCGCCGGTCACGCCGTTCGCTGCTTTCAGTTGCATGGATATAGTCCAATTCGTACCGGATTGGGCGAACACGTACGCCTCTCCAAGTCCCCCGTTCGCCTTATAAGCGCCAACCACTGCCAAGCCCCCATCGATTGAAACCGCGATCCCGAATATGGCCCCGGCCGCGGAGTCGATGGCCGTCAGTTCGGCTTGCTGGGTCCAGGTGGTACCCGAGCGTACAAAAATGTACGCCGCTCCCACGCCTCCAGCTTTGAGGTAAGCCCCGACGAGTGCCGTGTCGCCGCTCAACGAAATGGCGTGGCCGAAATTGTCAGGTGAGGCGCCATCGGAAGCGGTCAATTCGGCTTGCTGGGTCCAGGTAGTGCCAGAACGGACAAACACGTAAACCACTCCCTGAGCCGAGTTCTTGGAGGGTACACCCGTCAAGATCGTATCCCCGCTCACCGATTCGCTCGACCCGAATTGATCGTTAGCTGCTGCGTCGGAGGCGGTAAGTTTGGCTTGCTCGGTCCAGGTGGTTCCCGAACGAACAAACACGTAGGCCGCCCCCAAGAAGTTGTTGTGGGCGCTGGCCCCTATCACGGCCGTGTCCCCATCTATCGCGACGGCGCCGCCGAAGCTGTCACCGGTCACTGTGTCGGAACCAATCAATTGGGCCTGCTGCGTCCAGCTGGTTCCCGATCGCACAAAGACGTAGGCAGTGTTGGTAGCACCGATGACAGCGGTGTCGGCGCTGAGCGAAACCGTCCCGCCGAAGCTGGTTGAGCCTGGAATCGTCAATTTGGCCTGCTGGCTCCAGGTTCCGTCGGAATTCGAACGCACAAAAACGTAGACAGCGCCTTGATTGGAAGCCTTGGTAGGGGAAGACACCAACGCCGTGTCGCCGTTCACGGAAATTGCGCTGCCGAAACTGTCCGCGCTGGTGGCGTCGGAGGCTTTCAGTTCGGCTTGTTGGGTCCAGATGGTTCCTGTCTGCACAAACGCGTACGCCTCGCCTTGCCCTCCGTTTTTTCCGGGCGCCCCAAACAGTGCGAAAGTGCCGTTTACCGCGGCCGAGGTGAGCCCGTCACCGACCACAAGGTCGGAGGCGGCTAGCTTGGCCTGCTGGGTCCAATTAGAGCCTGAACGTACGAACGCGAAGGCCGCTCCCTTCAAAAACGATTCGTTGTAGTTTTCCACCACAATCGCCGTGGTCCCGCTCACCGCCACCGAGGAGCCGAATCCGTCACCTGGACCTCCGTCCGAGGACGCCAGTTCGGCCTGCTGGCTCCAGCTGGAACCGGAACGGGCAAAGACGTAGGCGCCACCGGAGCCTATCGCCCGTGATGTGCCGCAAAAAAATTTACAGTTCTTGATTGGCGCTCCTGCCAGCGCGGTGTCCCCGCTCACCGACACCGAAGCGCCGAAATGATCGCCGTTCACGCCGTCGGAGGCGGTAAGTTTGGCCTGTTGGGTCCAACTTGTACCTGAGTTGATGAATACGTAAGCCGCGCCCGTGCTACCGGATTTTCCCGCGGCGCCCGCCACCGCGGTAGTTGCGCTCAACGAAACCGACCCACCGAACTGATCGCTGCCGGCTGCGTCGGAGGCGGTGAGCTTGGCTTGCTGGCTCCAAGTTGTGCCCGCGAGCGTAAATATGTAGGCTGCTCCTTGGTTGGAGGCACTGCCACTTGCCCCCACTATTGCCGTGGGGCCGCTCACCGCGACAGAGACGCCGAATTGATCGCCGGCAGCACCGTCCGAAGCAGTGAGCTTGGCCTGCTGGGTCCAGGTGAAACCAGAAGTCGTGAACACGTAGGCTGCTCCTTGGGCGGAGTTGCCAGGGGCTCCGATCACTGCGGTTGTGCCGAACAATGAAACCGAACTGCCGAATTGGTCACCACTCGCACCATCCGATGCGGTTAGCTTGGCCTGCTGGGTCCATGTCACGCCAGTGAGTACAAATACGTAGGCTGCGCCTGTGAGAGCGCCCTCGGAAGGCGCCCCAACCACGGCCGTGTTGCCAGCGATCGCAACAGACTGACCGAGACTAGCACTGCCGGCGCCATCGCTCGGGACCAGCATGATCTGGGTCACTGTTGGATCGATGGTGACGGGATAAACGGCGCGACTGTCTTCCACAACCAGGCGAACCTGATCGCCTTCCACTTGGAGCCTCGAAGCCAGCTCTTGTCCTCGCGCGTCCCAGGCTTTAAGATCACCATAGCGCAGCACGGCATGGCCGGCGGAATCGAGCAACGCCACTTCGCGCAGCGAGCGGAGCTTTGGATGCAGCGCCCCGGTGATCTCAAGCGCAATCTGGAGCGGACCGTTTGCGGAATTCGCCGGCCGCGCGGAGAAGGTAAAGCCTTGCTCCAATCCGCGCGGTTCGTTGACGTACCACTCGATCAGCAAGCCTCGCCGATACTCGATGCGGTTCCGAGTGCTCGAGAGCGAGGCCCGATCCGGTGATTGGAGTTCGGTGCCGCGGCCGTATCCCACCAGGTGCAACGCGAGGGCGGCATTGCCATGAACCAGACGGGTCTCCGACGATCCAAAAGAAAGCTTCAGGTTCTGCGCGGCGTTCTCAGCCGTAAACTCTTTGGAGCTGTTCTGCTCCATGCCGTACAAGGCTTGAAGCCACGCCTGTTTCAGGCCGCCGCTGTTCGGAATGTTCTGAGATGCATCCGCGGCCAGTAGCGCGGCGCAACCGACGAACAGCAGGGAGAAGCGCGCGTGAATCCAAGACTGTTGCAGCATGGCAGACTCCTATCGCTCGAATGCCCCAGATACTTACAACGCGTAAGGGAACAGGAAACGCATCACATTATTTTATGGGACGACGCTAAGTTCTTCAGAAAGTGGGGTCGCTGAAAGTTTCGCACATATTGGCCAGCTACGCGCATTTAGTGTTATGTATGCGACTTTCGTCCGCATCTCCGTCTTTTGCACTTGGGCTCTAATTGTCGAAGCTGCATCCAACCCGGTTGTTCCGCCGGACAGCGTGGTTAACAATGCCAGCTTCGCCTTGGGAACGAATCCTCTGGCTCCTGGCACCATCGCGGCCATCTTCGGCACCGCCTTGGACGATGGAACGAACAACGCATTTTCGTCCTTCGGAACTAACGGGGAACTGCTCACTACACTGGGCGGAGCGAGCGTTACTTTCAACGGGATTTCGGCTCCCATGTTTTCGGCATTCCCGGGCCAACTCAACGTCCAGATTCCCGAGGGACTCGGGTCGGCCACTTCAGCCACGGTGGTGGTGACGGTGGGCGGGCAATCCAGCGCGCCGCAAACGGTCCCGCTGGGTTCGTTTTCGCCAGGATTGTTCAGCACTAACCAGAAAGGTACCGGACAGGGCGCGATTCAGATCGCCAACACCTCTACGTATGCGGCAGCATCGGGCAGCATCAGCGGATCGGCATCGAGGGCTGTGAAGCCCGGTGAATTCATCACTATTTATTGCACCGGCCTCGGAGCGGTGAGCAACCCGCCCGCGCCCGGAACAGCCGCATCCAACAATCCGCTTTCCCATACACTGACCACTCCCAAAGTCACCATCGGTGGCGAAGCGGCGACTGTTAGTTTCGCCGGATTATCGCCCGGCTACGTTGGACTTTACCAGGTGAATGCGCAGATACCGGCGGACGCAGCCGGAGGTGGCACTGTTACGGTGCAGTTGAGCATTGGCGGGGTTGAGAGCAACTCAGTTACCATCGCGGTTAATGGTCCGGCTGGTCCCAGCGGGAGCACCATCGCCGGTGGCGAGCAGCATACCTGCGCGTTAACCAGCGCAGGCGCAGTTCTGTGCTGGGGGTCAAACGCAAACGGCGAACTCGGCAACGGCACCACCACCAAGTCCCTAACCCCTGTGCCCGTCACTGGGCTTTCCAGCGGCGTAGTTGCTGTGAGCGCTGGCTCGGCCTTCAGTTGTGCGTTGACCCACGCCGGGACGGTTATGTGTTGGGGCGTCAACACCACCGGCAACCTCGGCAACGGCACCACCACGGACTCGGATGTACCGGTGCAAGTGAAAGACGTGGCCGGGACCGGAACCCTTGGCGGGGTGGTGGCGATTTCCGCGGGTCAATACCACGTCTGCGCGGTGACCAACACCGGGGCGGTGCTCTGTTGGGGGGACAACGCGTTCGGCGAACTCGGCCCCGAACCCAGCGGCTTTCGCACCGGCCTCCCGAACCAGGTGACCGGTATCCCGGCTGACATTGTCGCGATCTCCGCAGGCTCCGATTTCACCTGCGCCCTTACCAGCACGAGTGCAGCGTGGTGCTGGGGGTCGAGCGGCGATGGTCAACTCGGCGCCGGCCCCAACCTCCCGAACGAGAACCCCGTTGCGGTGCTGGACGTGGCCGGGACTGCCCCGCTCAGCGGCGTTGCCCAGATTTCCGCGGGCTTCAACGATACCTGTGCCATAACGAACGCCGGAGCGACCCTGTGCTGGGGTGCGAACCAATCCGGCGAGGTCGGCAACGGCACAAACATCCAGGTCGACATCCCAGTGCCGGTTTTGAATTTGGCTGGAACATCGCCGCTGAGTGGTGTGACGGCGGTGGTCTCTGGCGAGAACCATGCCTGCGGGCTCACCAGCGCTGGCGGGGTGCTGTGTTGGGGGGATCCTTTCAACGGCGAACTCGGCAACAACTATGCGCACTCATCGGAGATCCCAGTGCAGGTCTCGGGGTTAACCAGCGGCGTGACGGAAATCGCCGCGGGCTATCATTTTAATTGCGCGGTGCTCAGCAGCGGCGGAGTGATGTGCTGGGGGTTCAACATCAATGGCCAGCTCGGCAACGGCAATACTAACGACGCGCTCATTCCAGTTGCGGTATTGGGAGTGGGGGGCACGGGGTTGTTGAAGCTTTTTTGACCACACACACAGTTATTTACGGGATCAGCCGGTCGCGGAGAGCGCGCGCAACGGCTTCGGATCGCGAATGCACGTGTAGCTTCTCATAAATCGATCGCAAGTGGAAGCCGACGGTGTGAATGCTGATTGCCATCTCAGAGGCGGCTGTTTTGTTCTGATGGCCTTCGGCCAGCAGCTTCAGGAGTCGCAACTCCTGGGGAGTTAGGCCGGCGGAGAGCTGTTCTGGCGATTGGGTTTTGCGGAAGAGTTCTACTACTCGGATAGCGACTTCGGGAGACATCACCGCTCCGCCCTCGGCAATTTCCCGCACTGCCTCCAGCAGGCGCGACGGGGGCGTTTTCTTGAGAAGGTATCCGCAGGCGCCGGCGCAAACTGCCTGAAAAATCCGTTCGTCATCCTTGTAGACAGTCAGCAGAACCGGCGCGATGGAAGGGTAGCGCTCTCGCAGGATTCGAACGCCATCAATACCGCTGAGTCCTGGAAGCCCGATGTCGACTAGCGCCACACGCGGCGGGTTGCTCCCAATCCCCTCCAGTGCCGCCTCCATCGAGGCATATACGTGACGGCACTCAAAACGATGGGCGTTGTTGATTAAGAGTGAGAGACCTTCGCGCGTCTCGCGCTGATCTTCGATGATTGCAACGCTGATGATTGGAACCTCAGAAGTTTCTGGCGCCATGCGAATCTGCCGACGCTTCAGTGTAATCGAAGGCGCGCCTCCCGCCACCTACACAAACAAGCAGGTCATAACCCTTGAGTGAACGCTCCCTGCCGGTCGCGGCTTCCATCTCGGTTACAGAACGCCGTGGCGCGCCGGGATATGTATCGAGACCGTACAGCCTTGGCCTGGCGCCGAAGTGATTTGCACGTGTCCGCCAAGACTCTCCGCTCGTCTTTGCATACTGGGGATCCCCGTGCCGCCATTCCAGCCGGGCGGCCGCTCGTCAGGATTCAACCCACGGCCATTGTCCTGGACATTCAGAGTGATTTCCCGATCCAATATTTTCAATTCCGCCAGGACCTTGGTGCAGTGCGAATGACGGGCGACGTTATGGATGCACTCTTTGAATATTAGGAATAGCTGCCTGCGTGCCTGCAGGCTGAGCTGCACGTCTTCGCCGGCCTGAGGCGCCCTCAACTCGAAATCCACGCTTTGAGAGGCTAGCAAATCGAGGGCGAATTCGCGCATGCGCCGGACCAGGGAATCCATGCCGTGCGGCTCGGAGCGGATGGACCATACGATGTCTCCCATGGAATCTACTAACTCGCGGGCCAAGGAAGCGATTCGTTCGAGAGGCTCGCCTGCCCGGTTCTGGCCGGCGGCGCCCACGCGCGCCACTTCACTCAAGATGGCAATCTGCGAGAGGCTGGCGCCGATATCATCGTGAAGATCCGTCGCGATGGCGGTCCGCATGCGTTCCAGGTTCACCATTTCGGTCACCCGGTATCGGTGCGCGGCAAACACTAACGCAGCAGCCAGTGCCACTAGCAGACTCTCGAACCACCACCGCCTCCATACCGGCGGCAGCACCGTGAAATCGATCTCCGCCGGCGGCGCGCTTTCCACGCCCTCGGACGTTACGGCTTTCACCATAAAGCGGTAGCTTCCCGCTGAAAGCGCGGCATAATTAACGGCTTGCTGATTCCGCGGCGGACTCCAATCAGAATCGGCGCCTTCCAATTTGTACGAATAGCGGACAGTCTCGCCAGGCTCGTAGTCGACACCCACGAAATCTACTCGAAGTTGGTTCTGCGCGGGTTTCAGTTCCAAGGCCGGGAGGCGCACTTCCCCGAGTTGCGATACCGGATAGGCTGCACCGGCGATTTGCAGATCTGTAATGAGAACGCGCGGAACAACCGCGGGCCGATCCTCTGTGGTGGTCAACCTGGAGAGGCCCTGGGTGGTTGCAAACCACAGCGAGCCGGAGCGGTCGCGAAACGCCGACTTGAATTCTCCATGCGCCAGGCCGTCGGCGCTGGAAAAGTGGCGGATGTGGCCGTTTTTTGGGTCCAGGCGGTCCACGCCTTTGCCTGTTCCAGCGTAGATGCGGCCCTGGAGGTCTTCGACGAGGCACTGGATGGCATTGCTCGCCATTCCCCAATCCGAGCTGTAGACTTCTATCCGCGGTCGCTCATCCCCGGTGTCCACTATGCGGCCCAGGCCCCCGCCATTCGAGCCAACCCACAAGCCACTCGCACCGGCGAGAAGCGCGAAGATGGGCCCTGCGGGCAGGCCATCCTTCCGTTGGAAGTGCTGGAACTCGCGGCCGTGATAACGATACAACCCACCGTTATACATCCCCATCCAGATGTTTCCCTGGCGGTCTTCGGCAAACGCGCTCACAAGACCGCTAGCGGGCTCGCCTGGAATCCTGGAAGCCGGGAAGTCGACGATTGTGTTTGTGTCCGGGTTCCATCGCATCAGCCGGTCTCCGGCCTTGGACTGAGCCGCAGCCCAGATACCGCCTTTGGAATCCTCGAATACACGGAAAAATATGCTATCGCGCGAATAGCACACCTGCGGGTTCTTGCCATTCAAATCGGCCGCCTTGGTTGCTCCAAACCGGCAAAGTCCCTGCTTGGTTGCTGCCCACCATTCTCCAGTGCGGCTTTGGAGCAGGATCTGCTGCCATCCCCAAGTGGGATGCTCGTGAACCTCCTTCGGAGCCAAACTGCGAAATCGCCGGCCGTCGAAGAGGTTGACCGAGCTCCCGCCCGGGCCTGTCGTCACAGCCAGCAGCGCTCCGGCGCGGTCTTCAAACACGGACATCACGCGGTCTGTCGCCAGGCCATCCGATTCACGATAGGTGGTGAATCCCAGGCGGGCGATTCGCATCACCCCGGCCCCTTCGGTTCCCGCCCAAATGTTGCCGGCCGGGTCCTCGGCTAGGGCGTTGATCTGCTGGTCACTCAGGCCTTGCGCGCGAGTCATGTTTTGAAAGACTGAAGGATCGCTCTCGCTCAATCTCAGCCGGCTGATTCCATAAGCGGTCCCCACCCACAGCGTGCCGTCGGATGCTTCCAACAGCGCCTTCACGTCCCAGTGAGCCAGACCAGATTCCTGACGATAGATCTTCGCCACATTCCAGTCGCCTGCCGCCCGCCGTGTGATCAGCGCGAGTCCGCCGCGAAGAGCAGCCCACATCCTGCCCCTGGAGTCCAACAATAATGCTTCCACCCACTGGCCCGGCAAGCCGTCCTTCACGGTAAAGTTACGCATAGCGCCGTTGGCTCCCAGGAAGAAAACTCCCCCTAGCGTGCCCACCCACAGGTCGCCGCCCGTGCTTTCCACGATGTCCGTAATCATTGCGTCAGGTGTTAAAAGCTCGTTGCGGCGAAAGCTGAGTGGGGCGCGCCACTTGAAAAGTCCGGCTCCTGTTCCACACCAGATCTCACCCGACCGCGCTTCCAGCAGCGCGGCAATAGAATTCTGCTTGGCCTCCTGTCCGGGCCGGTAGGTGGCGAACGGCGGACCGTTGCTGCCGGAATTGATCCGGGCCAGTCCGCGGGGAGTTCCGATCCAGTGATCGCCGGACTTCGTCTCGAGAAACGCTGTTACGGACTGGTGAGGTAATCCGTCGTGCACGCCGTAACTGACGAAATGATTGCCGTCGAACCTCGACAGGCCCTCGGGAGTGCAGAACCACAGGAATCCGCGCGAATCCGAGACGATGCAGTCGACGTGGTCCGCGGCCAGACCGTCCGCAGTACTATAGGTACGGATCGGCAGCAGTTCGCTTTTCAGCGCTGGAAAAACGGCCAAAACCACAAGAATTGCTCGCCATTGCATGCGCGATCCGCTGCCTAAACATTGTAATCCCAGGGCGTGACGATTGCTCACCTACACGAACGTGTGGGTTGTTCAGGCGAGACCAAATCCTTACAATCGATCTGCTGTGAAACGGCAGCGTACCATCCCAGGAGCAATGCCAAGAGTGAATCTCGCAACCGCTCGGTCGCTTTTAGCAGCGATCGCTCGCGCCGACGAGGCTTCCTACGCTGGCGCTCAATTGTTGGGCTTGGCGCCTGTCGCAAACTCGAGCGGAAAAAAAATCGAGATCGAGAACGCGCTACCGGCTTGCCAGGTCCGTCCTCGCCGGGCCTTCCTGTCAATGAATGCCTGAAAAGCCAAAGAGGGTTACGAAAGGAGATCGGAAATGAATCTGTTACGCAAAGCTTTAGTCCCTTTGACCGGAGTCGCTGTTATTGCGCTGGTCCTCTTAGTGGCTGGCCCACGAGCCGTGCACGCGCTCACCGCCACGTTGGTGCAGGTGGTCAACACCGTGCCGGTGGTCACCGCGCCGTCGGCGCCCCTGCTCTATGAATCGAATTGCACCGGCGCCTTCTTCAGCACCCAGGAAGGGTCGTGCAGTTTCCAAACGGTACCGGCCGGAAACACGCTGTTTATAGACGCGGTCAGCATTTACCTTAACAGCGTCGAGACCGGCATCGGCCCGCAGTGGGCTTTGATGCTAACTTACAACACCGGCGCTTCTTATCCGGAAGGGCAAGGCCCATCTCAAGGCGTCGCGCTGTTTATCCCCCTGACGAAAATGTCGCCGGGCTTCGGTCAAAATTATGTGGGTACCATCACCTCCGCAAGCGTCTGGAGCGCGAACTCGCCCGCCCCTAAGTGCCAAGTACTCCTGAACAGCGCAAGCGAGACGGGCGTTTTCTCGTGCACTGCCTGGGGACATCTGGCGCCGCTCCCACCAACCTGAAGTTGAGTGCTTTCGTTCCAGCGTACAAATGTGGTCCGCTGCCCGACTGTCGGAAGTACTATGAGTACGGATCAGCAGCAGGTTTCTCAGCAAAGATGGAAAGCTGCCAAACTACGGGAATTGCTCGCCATCCGAGGCGCGATCCGCACATTCAGACTTCTAATCCGAGGGCCTGAGGATTGCCGACCTACACGAACGCGTGGGTTGTTGGGGCGGGGCGATCTCCTTACAATCGATCTACTGTGAAACGGTCAATCGCACGGAGCAAAGAGATGAACCGGTTGTTGATGATTTCTGTTATTGTTCTAGTCCCGGCCGGGCTGCAGGCGGACTTTCTTTCGTTCACCGGCACTCTTCCCAGTTCGACTGCCGTCGTCGAGAAGACGTTTACCTTGAGTTCGGCGGCAACCATAGGCCTTCAAACCTGGGGGTTCGGAGGGGGCACCAACGCCGCGGGTACGCTTATTTTGCCGGGCGGCACGGATCCCTTCCTGGCTATTTTTTCCGGCACCGGTGCGAGCGCCACGATCCTGACCGACGGCGCAAGCAATCCTTTTGGAACTTCGCTGGACCTGTCGAACTACGGCAATCCGAACTTCGTGGGCTGCCCGCCGGCCGGAGCTCCGACGATTGGCGGCTCGCCCCAATGCGGCGACATCACCATGACGCTTCCCTCGTTAGCCGCTGGAACGTACACAGTCGTGCTTAGCGATGGGCAATACACCCCATTCGCAGTTGGCGACCTTGGGACGCTTGGCGAGGGGTTCAGCGACTTTACCGCGGGTGCCTTCTGCAACGTCCTCATCAACGGCGTCGACTGCCCCGACCCTTTGGGCGGCGCCTATGCGTTCGATATCACGGGCCTGCCCAGCGGAGTTGCGACGGTTCCCGAACCAGCCTTCAGTGGAACTCTGTTGGGAACTGTATTGTTGGGCTTGGTATTCATCACGAGCTCGTTACGAAGGAAGAAAAGAGGAGAAACCAAATGAAACCGTTAGCCAAGCTCGCCTATTTGACAGCGGCATGCGCCTTGCTGGTGACAACATTTGCAATCATTGGGCCGCGCACCGTACATGCGGTTGTCGCGACGCTGGTCCGAGACGTTGACAACGCGGGGCGCCACCCCTTCGTCGCCTCTTGCAGCGGTACTTCAAGCGGAACTAACGCCTCTTGCAACATCTCCGTACCAGCAGGAGAGGAAGTCGTGATCCAGACGGAAGTCCTCAGTGCGTTCGCAGACCCTGCCAACAAATTGCTATCGACCGCCGTGGGGACATCCGTCGGCGCCAACCTTATATTTGCGTATGGCAACGTTCTGGACGATGGCCGCTACCAACCCACTCAGTCAGAATTCGCCTCGACTTTCACTTATACCCTTTACGCCGATCCCGGTTCGACTATCACTTGCTCCGGCAATACAAAGAACGCCAACCCAACGATCGGTTTAGAATTCAACTGCCAGGTCTCCGGGTACTATGTAACGCTCCCATGAGCTAGGGCGCGGATCTTGTTATGTCTCGTGCAGGAGACTTGCAGTTGAATAAGGAGAACAAAAATGAGATTAATGAAAAGGTTATTGATGGGTATCGGCGCCGTAGCGCTGGCGGGAACGCTTCTGACGCTGCTTGCGCCGAAGGCGGTCCATGCGGCTGTGGCCGCGCTGGTGGAGGTAGCCAACACGCCGGCCAATCCGGTGCCGAACGCCGACGTGAATGCGCCCGGTGAAGAACCGCTTCAGACACAGATTTGCTTGACTACTCCAATATCCAGTGACTGCGGAAGTACTCCCAGCGGCTTCGTGGTTCCAGCCACCACATCGGACGGTCTCAGCATCAAACGACTAGTAATCGAGCAAATCTCCGCGAGCTGCAGCGAAACCGGGACCGTCACTAGCCTGCAAGCGTATTTGGGGTTTCAAATGAACGAAAACCAAGTGAACGGCAGTGCGTTTCCCGGCATTATCTACCTTCCATTTACACCTACGCCCGGTAATTTAGGTGCAAAGAATCCGGTCTCTTCCGCAACGACACGTGCATACGCAGATCCCGGGACAGAGGTAACCATGCACCAGGAATTCAGTACTACCTCCCCCCCTGCGACTCTGGTGTGCAATTACACTGTTGTCGGCTATTATGTGACGCATTAGAGACCGGTCCTCGGCGCGCGGGCGCAAGGGAGCATTCCCCGGCGATCAGCTAAAACAGGCTCGGCCCTCAGTTAAGGTAGGTGTCCCGCAAGTTCCCGTTGGGCGATCTGTTTAAGGAAAGACGCAGCTTCGGGATAGTCTGGGCGAAGCTTCAGTGCCTGGTTGAAATCCGCTCGCGCCCGCACGAGGTCGGTCTTGTAAAGCAGATGATAAACACCTAGGAAGTAGTGCGCCCTCGCGTCGTGCGGCCTTAGGCGCACGATGCGCTCCGCAATTTCGATGGCTTCATCGAACATTTCAAGCTGATGATATTCGGCGGCGAGAAAATCGAGCCGCGAGTCGTCGCTCGGGTCGGCGGCAATCTCTTCTTTGAGGATTTCGATGTACCAGTGGTTCTTGCGGTGCCGTGCTTGCCGGTCTGAAGAGAAGCTGTGATCGATGCGGATGTCGGTTTGATGTAAGCGCCCGCCGCCGGAAAGAATCGAGCGGTCGATGATTTCGTGGACACGGCCGCGGTATCGATAGTTCGGGCGGTTCGGAAAGAGCCGGACGACGTAGTCGGTGACAGGATTATCGGAATCCGAGGAGTGATTGTGCCGCTCTAGGAAATATCCGGCATTCTCGCCGAGCGCGATCAGTTTTCCGATTTTGGGTGCACTCTCCGGAGCCAGGGCTTCATCTGCGTCGAGCACCAGAATCCACTGGCCACGCGCGCGCGAGATGGCGTGGTTGCGAGCGGCGGCAAAGTCGACGATCGTGAAATCGAATGGGACCACGTCGGCCCCGTAGCTTGCCGCTATGTTCCGCGTAGCATCCGTCGAGCCGGTGTCGACGATGATGAACTCGCTGGTTAGACCTTTTACTGAATCGAGACACTTCGGAAGATTGCGCTCTTCGTTCTTCACAATCATGCAAAGACTGAGCGCGTCCGGCAAACGCGGCATGCTGTTCTGATGATACTGTGCTCTACTCAGATCGCAAAGCATCAACCGGATTTACTGTGGAGGCTTTATGCGCAGGTATGTAACTGGCGGCGGCCGCGGCCGCAAGCAGGCCTGCGGAAACAGCGCAATATGTCATGGGGTCGAGCGCGCTCACATCAAACAGAAACGAAGCCATGATGCGCGTGAGCGCCGCGGCTCCCGCCAGGCCGAACGCAACTCCAATGGACGCGAGCAATACACCGTGCCGCACCACCATGGTCCGGAGCGTTCGCGGCTGGGCCCCCAAAGCGATTCGAATGCCGATTTCGCGCGTCCGCTGCGAGACCGAGTACGAGATAACTCCGTAAATCCCCACCACGCCGAGCAGCAATGCCATGGAGCCGGCGATGGCGAGCATCACCAGAGTGAACGAACTTCGCGCCATCGATCCGCGATAAACCTCTTCCATGGTGCGGATGCCGGTGAGCGGGAGATCGGCGTTGACGGACCATATTGCCTGCCGGATTTCCTTGAGAAAGCTCTCGGAACCAGTCCGGGTGCTCCCGATTGCGAAAACCGCGCGTCGTTGTATGTACGTAGACTCGCCGTAGAAGTTGTTCAGCATGACGGGCCAAAAGACGATAGCTGGCGGCTTCTGATCAGCGCCGTTGTCGTATATATTCTGCACCACGCCGATAATCTCCCGCCAGTCGTCCTTCATGCCCTCACGGATTCGCTTGCCGAGCGCGGCTGACGGATCGCGCCAAAGCTCGCGCGCCAGGTTCTCCGAGATTATGACCACGTTTCGTTTGTCCTGAATGTCTGTCCAGTTGTAATCGCGTCCGGCGACCAGGCGAGTTCCGATGGTGTGAAAGAAGCCCGGCGCGACGAAGTGAAACCGCCGGATTGGAGGAATTTCTCCCTCGCGGTAAGTCCGATCTTCGGCGTAGAGCAGATCGTTACTGTTATTGCCGTCAGTGGGCACCCAGTTTGCAAATGAGACCGAAGAGACACCGGGAATTTGGGAGATGCGTTGCTGCATATCCTGAAGCATGCGGGCCACGCGTTCCGGCTCTTTCACTTGAGCGTCGGGGATGAACAGGCGGACGCTTTGCAATTGGGCGGCATTCGTGAATCCGGGTTGAACGTGCTGCAACGCCAGAAAAGTGCGGATCATCAGACCCGAGCTGATCAACAGGACCAACGCCAGCGCGACTTGCAGGACCACCAATGTATTCCGCACGCGGTGTCTTTCTTTGCTCTGGCTCAAGGTGCGTCCGCCGGCACGAAGTACGGACGCCATGCTAGGTGCTCCGTATTTCACAACCGGTATGAGCCCGAACAACAATCCGGCGAACAAAGAAATGGTGAGAGTGAATAGCAGCACTCGCGGGTCGATAGCAATGTCCTGGAGTCGGGGAAGGGAGGCGGGAGCGATGCTCACCAGAATTTTCAGGGCCCCATAGGCGAGGCCCAGTCCCATGACTCCGCCGGCCAGCCCAAGAAGAACACTTTCCATCAGAAGCTCGCGGGCGATCTCAGTCCAATTGGCGCCCAGCGACGAACGGATGGCAAGCTCTTGCTGCCGTCCTTCCGCTCTCACTAGAAGCAGGTTCGCGACGTTCGCGCAGGCGATCAGCAGCACCACGCCGATGCTGCCCATCATTACCCACAGCACTTTTCCAAGGTCGCCGATGACATCCTGTTTTAACGGGTGCACGTCGGGCAGGATTTTCACGTCCGCGAAGAGTTTGACGCTGAAGCCAGGAGGCGGAGGGAATTTGGTATTGACGATTGGAGCCATCCGAGCGATATCTTGGTTAGCCTGGGCCAAGGAAACGCCTGGTTTGAGCCTGGCAATTCCCTGGAAACTGAAGTTTCCCAGCATGGCTTTGCCGCGATCGAATTGGAACGGAACGATCAGATCCGGCTTTTCGTCGAGGAACCGAAAGCTTTGCGGCATCACGCCGATGATTTCCTTGGCTTCGCCATCCACCAGAATCCGCTTGCCGATGGCCGAAGCATCACCACCGAATCTGCGCGTCCAGTATCCGTAGGTCAAGATCGCAGTGGCCGGGCTGCCGGGACTGTCGTCCTTAGCCGTGAACCACCTTCCTAGCACCGGCTGAACGCCAAGCGCGGGCAGTACACCGTCGGTAACTTCGAGATTCTGTACTTGCTCGGGCGCCCCTAGTCCGGTAATGCTGACGCTGCCGCTGTTCCAGAGGCCAAGCTCCTGGAATGATCGGTTCTCGTCGAGAAACGTGAAGTAGTCCGAGAACGAGAGCTGCAGTTCGTTGATGCCTATGCCGGGCGCGGATTGCCAGACGCCTACTAACCTCTCGGCATCCGCATACGGCAGCGGCTTCAACAGGACGCCATTGACGACGCTGAAAATAGCGCTGTTGGCGCCGATTCCGATCGCGACGGTGGCCAGCGTCACGATGGTGAAAACCGGCGACTTCATCAGCCTGCGTAACACGTGTTTCAGTTGATTTCTCATGGCTCCTGCGATTCGAGTCTAGTACGTACTACGCGCAAGCGCCGGTGAAGTTCGCACTTATTTTGATCGATGTGGCGCGGGCACGCAAGTGTGCGTGCGCTACAATCCGAGCTTACTTTTCGCGTATTGCATGCTCGCTCGGACGTTCTCCTGCTCGGCTTGAAGTTGCGCCTCGGGCGAAAGTCCGCTTATTCGTGGTAGCGGCGTCGTGCTCTTATACCGTTGCACAAGCTGCATCGTTCGGGCCAAAAACACTCCGTTGCGATCTGGGAACGCGACCCAATATTTGTCGGTCAGGCAGGGAACTTGCAACGGATCGCGAGTGATCATTTCGAGCGAGAAGCGAGTGGTTGGGCGTGACTGCCGGATCAAGGAAATCATGCGGGGCAGATCGAGAAAGCCCTGTCCGAGCACCATTTCAGAGAGCAGGAAGCCATCGTTAAACCATTCCACTCCCATATCCTTCACGTGAGTCGCTATGGTGAACGGAGCGAGCATTTCCGTAACGTTGATTGGATCGTCGAGCAGCGCAATGTTATTTCCGAAATCCAGGCACACGCCAAGATACTCGCTCGGATGGCTTTTCATGAGTTCCACCATTTCATCCGCCGTCCAATCCTTGTGGTTTTCCAAGGCGAGTGGCATCTTGTATTTTTCAAGAATCGGAAGTGCGGCCTCCAGGTTCCTTCGGCTGTCGGTCACGAATTTGCGCCAATCCTCAAGCGATGCGAAGGACTCATACCGGCGCCCGCTTAAGGCCGCCGCGCGGACGCATACCGCTCCCGCGTCCTTGGCATCTTGAATGTCTTTCTCGAACGCAGAGGTCTCGGCGTTCTTGGGAAGCTGGACCATGCCCTCGATATACATTCCCAACTGCTCGGCTTGCGCACGCAGCTGCCGCAGGTCCCCGCGCAGCGGCGCCTGGATTCCAGCCGCACCCAGCGCATGGCAACGCATTAGAAATTCGAGAGCGTCCTTGGGCTTGGCCGCGGTCATATAGGACGTCCAAGCGATGCCCATCCCGGCATTTTTCTGGTCGCCAAGCGCGGTTAGCGCCACCGCTGCCGAGGAGGCTTGGAGGAAATTCCGGCGCGTCAAGAGATCAGCCCTCGCAGAACATCGTCCCAAGGCTTTCGATATGGACGAACCAGCATTGCTGACGCCGCCGGGTCGCCCAAAATCTCCTCTTTATCCGCGTCCCAACGAATCTTGCGCCCGACGCGTAGGGAGATGTTTGCCAGATGGCACGCCGTCGTCGATTGATGACCACCTTCGATGTCTGCAATCGGGCGCTCGCGCGATTTTATGCAATCCAGGAAATTGCGCGCGTGCAAATTGAACTGCTCATCCGATGATCCCGGTTCCTTCCGCGCCTCAACCCAAGGCTCGGGCTTTACGTCTTCACGCACGGGCCCTCCAACCGGGTGCCCTTGAAAGACAGGGATCGCGTTGGCTGGGCTCGTCTTCATGTCGGGAATTACCTCGAAGCCAGAGCGGTTAATCACCAGGCTTCCCTTGGTCCCGAATAACTCCAGCCCTCCACCGCCAGCACGGCGTCCGGCGCTCGCTTCCCGGATCGAATATGCAGCAGTGAAACCGTCGTATTCGAACAGGGCATCCTGCGTATCCGGTGTCTCTCCGGCTTCCTTGAGAGCGAAGCGTCCGCCGCTCGAAGAAACTGCCGCTGGCCCTTTCTGACCCATGATCCATTGGATGATATCGATCTCGTGGGCGCCGAGGTTGGTCATCTGTCCGCCCGAATAATCCCAGAACCAGCGGAAATGATATAGACCGCGCATCTTGTTGTACGGCCGCGGGGGAGCAGGACCCAACCACATGTTGTAGTCGAAGTCACTCGGCGCTGCGAAATCCGGAGGTGATCCGAATCCCGGCATGATGTTACGGAACGAACCGGACCGTGCGCTCATGATGGGGCCGATGTAGCCTTGTTCGATCAGTTGCTTGGCATGTTGATAATGATAGCCAGAACGCTGCTGGGTGCCGGCCTGGACAATGCGGTTGTAGCGTCGCGCCGCATCAATCATCCAGCGGCCTTCCCGCACGAACAGCGAGACTGGCTTTTCCACGTAGACATCTTTGCCGGCCGCGCACGCCAGCATGGTCATCAGTGCGTGCCAGTGGTCCGGAGTGCATATGACGATGGCTTGGAGATCTTTGTTCTCGAGCATCTTCCGGAAGTCGGTATACGGTTTGGCGGTTTGACCGCACGCAGCTACGCCTTGTTCAAGGCGCGGCTGATAAACATCGCACATGGCTGCCAGATCCACGTCGGTTTGATTTTTGAAATCGTGAACGTGCTGGCCGCCGATCAGTCCGAAGCCGATGAATCCGACTTGTATGCGTTCGTTCGCGCCGAGAATGCGCTTGTAGGACGCCGCGGCCAAGGCTGTCAAGCCAACCGCGCCTCGCCGTGTCATCGAATTCATTACGTCTATCGTAATCCTTCGGTAGTGGATGGCGGGTTAACAACCCGCCGCAGGATACCATCCTGCCCTACAGCCCTTCTGCTGTATCCTGTTAGCTGCTATGCGCCGTGCTCTTGCCGCGATCTTTCTCTCAACCGTGCTTTTCGCCGAGGTTCCCACACTTCCGCCCTTGCGGGAGCAGGCGCGGATACAACAGGAGTGGCTGCGACTGCGGCTGGAACGCAATCT
>PMOK01000119.1 GCA_003162425.1 Bryobacterales bacterium
TTTATTTCCTAACAATCCCTAAGTGGCATTGGGCGGAAGCGCCTGCGCCACCTTGTAGACAATCGACACCCCTACTGTATTCGATTACCTACCCGTTAATTAGCGAGTCATTTTTTGCCGTGAGTACGATCCTTGGTCCAAAGGCCAGGCCGCAAAATATGTAAAGTAGCGGTTCGCAAAGAACGCCAGTCACCAGGCAAACCAAAAATCGGACGCGCGTTTCTATCTCCATTCGTTCGTGCTGTTTTGGTGGTGAGATCATGGCACGCGCGGCGTGGATTCTTGAGAGAAACCGCCCTTCCCGGCTGTATACTCCAGGCAGTATTCTCGCTCGGTAACAAATGAAACCCCCAACGCTCCATCCTTGCTGGCTCACTGTGCCTCGCGAGCGTAGCGCGGCGTTTCTTCCAACATTCGCGCGGATGTCGGTGGCTATCCAGCAGGTTCTACGGGAACGCGTTCCGGTGGAATATTTTGGAGACATTGGAAAATATCGCGATCTGAAGACTGCCGGTCCGATGTTGGTCTATCAGGCCAGCCCTCCCTTTCGCGGCAAGAAGCGCACCGAGCTCACCTATGACGTCCTGAATCCGGCGCTGATTGCGATGCTGTTCCGGCGGGCGAAGCCGAAGCTGGTGGAACTGCTGGCGCAAGCGGAGGAGAGGCTCCGCGGGGAAGGACTCGGCGAGCTGGCGAATCAATACGCACCCAGGCGTACTACAGCGATTTTGGATTGCGTGCAGAAGTTGAGCAAGAGCCGGCGTCACCTATATGTCCTGATCCGGGGCGAGAGCGTGCTGATGGACGCGCTGGTTCAGCTTAGCGGCCTCGGGGATCTTCCCCGCAAGGTTCAAGCGAAAAAATGGGCGTCCTTCGAGAAGCGCTGGAATTTCCAGCTCAAGCGCCTGTATCAAGGATGCGACTTCTCGCATCTTGCTCCAGCTCTTTTGGACGCGGCGGAAAACGCGTTGGTGTACGATTCAGACCTAGTACGCCGCATGGGGCCGGGTTCTGCGACGGAGCTGGGCGGCGACGTCCCGCGGGCAGACGAGGACAAGTGCCCGGAGATTGGGTAGCTACTCTACAAATCCCAGCCGGCGCAATTTCGCCGCAGGCTCGTTTTCCTCAAACGACGCGACCACAGCTTTTTGCCGGCCGCCCTCCAGTGCGACGCCATAGGGCGGATCCACGAACTGGAACGTCGACCGCAGCAACTGCAGGTCAAACGAAGTACCGGCCTTCAACCCGGTGTCGTGCAGGAACGCAGCGGCGAATTGGTTATCGTGGGTTGGGATGGCGATTACCTTCGTAGACTTCCAGTTCAACTTCGCCATGCGGCGGGCGGCAGCATCGCAATGCATGCACTCTGGATCGTAAAAGAACAGGAAGATTTCGCCCTGCTGGAGTGAGAACGGTTGACCATCCACGGTAATGGATTCGGGCGCTTTCAGTCCGCTCTGGCGGGTTGCATTCACTCCAAAGGAAACACCCGCAAATACAACCACGGCTCCCAGAACTACCAGCGCGGCTCGGATATTTTCCGCCGGACGCGCCCACCAGCCGGTTAGCATCGCCATCAGCAGCATCACCGCATCGCCCAAGAAGAACGCTGGACCAATGGTGCGCTTGACCAGCGGAAAGCAACTGCAGTCCTTTCCGGCCAACGCGCCGTAGTTGGCGCCCACATAGAGCATGAATGCCACTAGCATGAGTGCAATCAGCCAACTCCCCCAGCGCCGGAAGCGCGGCACCAGAACCAGCACCGCGGAGAGCGTTTCGCCGATCCCTAGAGCCAGCGTGAAAGGCAGCGCGAAGGCGGACGGAACCTTGAACTCAGTCAGAGCGTGGGCCCATTGAAATGGATCAGTCAGTTTCCAGGCGCCCGAAGCAAAAAAGAGGATGGCCAGCAGCAAGGCGGCGACGCCGCTGATGGTATTTTTCCAGGCCGGAAGATCGGCATTAGCGGCAGACAGCCGCAATTCGGCCGATTCCACTAGGCTGTCACTCATACTCCTCCTATTTTAGCCCCCGGCGGTCATCCCCGGCGAAAGAACCCCTGGGCGGCTTCTATCGTCTGGGCGATGTCTTTGTCGCTATGGGCGGTGGAAACGAATCCCGCCTCGAATTGGGATGGCGCAAGATAGATGCCGCAATCCAGCATCCAGTGGAAGAATTCCTTGAACCGGCCAGTATCGGAGCGCTTGGCGGATTCCCAATCCGTCACCGGCTCAGACGTGAAGAAGAACGTAAACATCGACCCCACGCGGTTCACAGTGATCCCAGGGGGCGGATTGGCGCATAGCCGCGCGGTGCGCCGCTCGAGCGTTTCATAAACGTCCGGATTCGCTTTCAGATGTCGCAGCATGGCGATTCCGGCAGCCACGGCCAACGGGTTTCCCGAGAGCGTACCGGCCTGATAAATCGGACCAAGCGGCGCAACCCTGCTCATCACGTCGGCACGCCCGCCGTAAGCGGCGATGGGAAGGCCACCGCCGATAATCTTGCCGAGCGTCGTTAGATCGGGCTTTATTCCGAAGCGCTCCTGCGCGCCGCCCAGGGCTAGCCGGAACCCGGTCATCACCTCGTCGAAAATCAGCAGCGCGCCGTGCTGCTCGGTCAGGCCCCGCAAGGCTTCCAGGTATCCTTTGCGCGGAGGCACGCAGCCCATGTTGCCCACCACCGGTTCGACAATCACCGCGGCAATCTTGTCACCACGCTCCCGAAAAGCGGTTTCGACGGCTTCCACGGAATTGAAAGGCAGCGCTATGGTGGTGGCGGCGAACGCCTCTGGAACTCCCACGGTATCCGCAATCCCGAGTGTGGCCATTCCGGATCCGGCTTTCACCAGCAACGAATCCACGTGGCCGTGATAACAGCCTTCGAACTTAATGGTGAGGTCGCGACCAGTGAAACCGCGCGCTACCCGCAGGGCGCTCATGGTTGCCTCGGTACCGGAGTTCACCAGCCGGACCATTTCGATCGAAGGCACACACTCCCGGATTAATTCCGCTAGTTCCACTTCGCGCTCCGTGGGCGCACCGAAGCTGGTACCGGTTGCCAAAACATCCGTTAAGGCTTCCAGCAGGAAGCGTGGCCGATGACCGAAGATCAGCGGTCCCCAGGAGAGAACGTAATCGATGTAGTCGTTGCCGTTGACGTCGAAAATGCGCGATCCTTCGCCACGCGCGATGAACGGCGGTGTGCCGCCAACACTGCGAAACGCGCGCACGGGCGAGTTTACCCCGCCCGGAATCGATTTCTGGGCTCGCGCAAACAGGTCGTCGGAACGGGAGCGGTTCAAAGCGAGGCTCAAGTCTTACGCGGAATCAGCTTTTGATAAAAGAAATTCAGTAACACGTCCTGCAGCGTGCCGTTGAGGTTCTTAAACAGCCGGCTCTTCAAGCCGAGATAGGGCTGGGTGCCCGCCAGCAGGTCCTCAATGAGAGCACGGAAGCGGGGGCTGCGGCGGACAAATCCGACCATGCGGGCGGGCACGCTGCTGAAAAGGAATTGTCCGAGAAAAACACGTTTGGCAAGGGACGCTCCGAATTCCAGATCCGCGGCAAAATCGCGGCGCAAAATGCCACAGTAGGCTTGCGACTTCTCAGCCAACGAGTGCGCGTCGTTCAGCACCACCTGACTGGCCAGATCGCCGGATCGCATGGCGTAGTAGAGTCCTTCGCCCGTGATCGGATCCACCAGGCCTCCGGCATCGCCAACCGCCAGCCAGCCGTCGCCTGCCAAGCGATTTTTTTTCCAGCCGGGACTCTCGAGCGAAGGCAGCATGTGACCGTAGAAGGCCGCGCCCTTATAGGCAATCCCCTTTTCGTCCATGTAACGCTCCAGGCGCGCTCTCAACGATTGGGCGGGCTCGCCTTTCCCGCAGATGCCGACCGAAAGATGGCCGCACCGCGGAAACACCCAGATGTAACCCTCCAGGTTCTCGAGAAACTGAATGTCGATGTGTTCCTGCTGGGATGGAACATAATAGCCCAATGCGCACATGGTGTCGGACGCGGTCCATTCGGTGCCGACGTTGCGAAGCGGATTGCGTGCGCCGGTGGCGACGATGCAAAAATCGGCATCGAGTGATCCATGCTGAGTCTTGAGCAGCCAGCTACGGCCGCATCGCTCGATTCCGAGCACTCGCGTTTTCTCCAATTGGGCGCCTGCCTGCTGGGCGCGCTCCAGCAACATGCGGTTCAGATCCAGGCGGGAATAAATCACTAGCGGCCGGGTAAGGCCCATGGTGACCGTGCCGGCCTTCGGAGCCGCGAGACATGTTTCGGTGACCACTCGCTTCGGCGTATCGTTGTCGATCAGGAACGGATACCGTTGGTACGCTTTGTAGGTGAGGCCGCCGCCGCAGGGCTTCTCCCAAGCGAGTTTTTCGTCGAAAACAAGGGTCTCGAGCCCACCTCTCGCCAGACGTTCCGCCGCGAAAGCTCCCGCCGGACCGCCACCCAGGACGGCGACTCGTCTCATTTCGTTGGCTCGGGCTTCTTGCTAGGAACCGCCGGATGGCCGGGCGGAAGAGTCTGGGGCATAGCGCCGATGGAATCAGCTCCGCCCGGATGTCCGGGGGGAAGTGTCTGAGGCATACCGCCGAGGGAGCCCGGTCCACCTGGATGCGCGCCTGCGGGGCCACCCATCCCTTGGCCGTGCGCGTCGCCGCCGGCCCGTCCTTTCACCACCCAATCGTTGCCCTTCCGCTCCAGAAGATACCGCATGTCCATTCCGGATCCGGCGATGTTGCTGCCTTTCGCCTGAAGGTGCACGGTGGCGGTGGCTTCATTCTGGCTGTAGGTGACGTTGGTAATGCTGACGTCCATTGAAAGCAGATCGGAGCGCTTGGAAAGGTAAGCCAACACGCCTTGGCGCACTGCTTCCGTATTCTGGATATTGCGCTTGCAGCCGCTTAGGACGGTTAGCGACAACCCCAGAGCGACCGTGACAAAAGTTAAGCGATTCACAATTTCGATTATAGTCCGGGACGGGAGCAGTGCTTGCGGTTCGGCTGCTGGCCCTGCTAAACTTCCCCTAAATCCTTTATGGGAGAATCGAAACCGCACCCTGGCGAACTTTTGCAGGGCACGCTCGACATGCTGATCCTGAAAACGTTGACGCGGGGGCCATTGCACGGTTATTCCATCGCCGAATTCATCCAAGAGACGTCTGAGGACGCGTTGCGAGTGGAGGAAGGCGCGCTCTATCCGGCTCTGCACCGGCTGGAGTTGCGCGGGCTGCTGGCTTCCGAGTGGGGCGTCTCTGAGAACAACCGGCGCGCCAAGTATTACCGGCTGACGGCAGCCGGGCGCAAGCAGCTCGCGCAAGAAACCGCACATTGGGGCCGGATGGCGGCGGCCATCGCGCGGATTTTGGAAGCAACCTGAAAACGTTCTTCGGTTCTTCAGTTCTTCGGTTCGGGTTCTTGAGCCTTTCAGTTAAAGAAGTTCAGCATCCTTGAACCGAAGAACCGATGAACTGAAGAACCGAAGAACCCGACTACAATCTATATATGCAAAAACTTCTCGCGGCGCTCTTCTGCTGCGGCCTCGCTTTCAGCCAATCGTCGTCGGACTGGCCCAACCTGGCGCGCTATCACGACGACAATGCACATCTCACTCCGCCGGCGGCCAGTGAAAACCGGGTGGTCTTCATGGGCGATTCCATCACCGATGGCTGGGGCCGTCAATACGGACAGTTTTTTCCTGGCAAGCCATATGTCAATCGCGGTATCAGCGGACAAACCACGCCGCAGATGCTGATCCGCTTTCGTCCGGATGTGATCGCGTTGAAACCGAGAGTGGTGGTCTTTCTGGCTGGAACCAACGATATCGCGGGCAACACTGGCCCCATGACGCTGGATGCTATCGAAGACAACCTGACATCCATGGCGGAACTCGCGACGGCCAACAATATCAAGGTTGTTCTCAGCTCCGTAATGCCTGTGTGCAACTACATCAAGCCTCAAACCGAGCGCCGGCCGCCCGAAAAAATCATCGTGCTGAATGCCTGGATGAAGGATTACGCAGCCAGGAACGGTTTCGTCTATCTGGACTATTACTCCGCCATGCTCGACGACAAAGAGATGTTCCGGAAGGAATTGACTTACGACGGCCTGCATCCCAACGACGCGGGCTATGAGGTGATGGCGCCGCTGGCTGAAAAAGCAATCGCCGCTGCGCTCGTCAAATGAGAAAAGGAGCGGGCATGACCAAACCAATCCCGTGCTTGCTGTTGGCTGCGCTGAGTACGGTTGGGAGCGCTCAGGTGATCGCTATCAAGGCGGGGCATCTGATCGACCCTGAAACTGGCAGCGTTGCAGCCAACCAGATCATCCTGGTGGATGCAGGAAAGTTCACTGCCATCGGTCCGGATGTCGTGATTCCGCCGAACGCCGAGGTGATCGATCTTGCGCAATACTACGTGTCGCCAGGTCTGGTGGACGCCCACAACCATCTGGCGCTCACTTATAAAAAAGATCCTGAGAACAACAGCTACTATCTCACCACCGTTATGGATTCGACGGCGATCCGCGCCGTCCAAGCCGTCTCGAACGGTATAACGATGTTGAACTCCGGGTTCACGGTGGTGCGCGATCTTGGAAACGCGGCTAACTATGCCGACACCGCACTGCGCGTTGCTATCGAACAAGGTTGGATCCCGGGGCCAACGATGATCAATTCGGGCATCATCATTGGCGGCATGGGCGGGCAGTTCTCGCCGGTCCCGGAGCGAGCCAGCCTGGTGTATCCGGAATATCTGGATGCCGATACGCCCGACGAGATCGTGAAGGCGGTCCGCCGGAATATTTTGTACGGTGCGAAAGTGATCAAGATCATGGTGGACGCGAAATCATATGGCTACACGGTGGACGAGATGAAGCTGTTCGTTTCGGAAGCTGCGAAGAGCGGCCTCAAAGTTGCCGGGCACGTGCAGACGCATGCGGGCGCGATGCGGGCCATCGAGGCCGGCATCTGGTCCATCGAACATTCTATTGGCCTGGACGACGAAGCGCACAAGCTGATGGCGCAGAAGGGCATCTGGCGAGTGGGCACTGAGACTCCGCTGACCACCTATTACAGCCCCAACGAAGAACGCTTCCGGCGGCAGGTGGAAGGCATGAAAAACGCATACGCCAATCACGTGAAGATGGCATTCTCCACCGACGCCGATTACTTTATCCCAGGCATGACGCGCGGCGAAATCGCAATCGATTTCCTGCGGAGTTGGAAGGCGGCGGAAATTCCGGCGCCGGAGATTTTGAAAATCATGACCGTGAACGGCTACAAAGTTTGCGATATCCACGACAAGCGCGGGCCCATCAAGACTGGCTTACCAGCGGATCTGATCGCGGTGCGCGGCAATCCTTTGCAGGAAATCGATGCGCTGCGCGACGTGCGCTTCGTGATGAAGGACGGAGTGGTGTTCAAGCGTGACGGTGTGATGACGCCCGAGAAGTTCTTCCATAGCGGTCCGGTGAATGGCTGGAGGATCCACTGAATCGACGTGGCGCACGCACCTTTGCGTGCGCTACGATATTCCCTTGGTCGCTATAGCGAAATAGGCTATAGTCGACACATGCGTCCTTTCGCTCTCTCCCGCGACACCTTCCATATTCTAGTTGCGCTCGCCGATCGCGACCGTCACGGCTATTCCATCATGCAGGAGGTCGCCGAGCGCACGGGCGGCCAGGTGAAACTCAGTCCCAGTACATTGTATTCCGCCATCAAACGCCTGCTCGAGGAAGGTCTCATCCAGGAATTGGAGGAACGGCCCGATCCAGCGCACGATGACGAACGCCGCCGCTATTACCGGCTGACGAAAGCAGGGCGGCGCGCGGCCATTGACGAAGCCAAGCAACTGGAAAAACTCCTCTCGGATGCGCGCTCCAGCGGTTTGGTTCCCAAACGCGTTTGAACGCGCGCGTCTTTGATAAACTCGTATGCCATGAACTTCCGTTTTGTCATTGGATTCCTGTTTACGGCATCCCTATTTGCGCAGCAGCGGCTGCTCACCGTCGACGATATGCACAAGTTCCACGACGTGCGCGATGTGCAGATTTCGCCGGATGGCAAGTGGGTAGCATACACCGTCAGTTCAGTGGACGTTGCGGCGGACAAGAGCGACACGGACGTGTGGATGTCAAGCTGGGACTCGACGGAGCAGTTGCGCCTCACCTCGAGCCCGGAGGCCGAGAACGCGCCACGCTGGAGTCCCGACGGCCGCTATCTGGCTTTTCTTTCGGGCCGTCCGGGCAAAGCCAAAGGCACACAAATCTGGCTACTGAATCGCATGGGCGGCGAGGCGCAGCAGTTCACCGACTTCAGGAATAAGTTGTCGTCTTACGAGTGGTCGCCCGATTCGAAACGCTTGTTACTGGTGATGACGGAGCGCGACCCCGCCGATACCGACGACGAGAAACCCGCGCAAGGCGCCAATGCGAAGGCCCCTAAACCTATCGTTGTGGACCGCTATAAATTCAAGCAGGACATCCAAGGGTACCTGACGCAAAAGCCCGGCCGTTTCTACCTGTTCGATATGGGGACTAAGAAGGCCGAGCCGCTGAGTGCGGAAGGATTCGAAGTGGCTTCGCCGGCATGGTCGCCGGACGGGCAATGGATCGCGTTCCTTGGCAAGGAAGGCAAGGACGCCGAACGCTACAACACCTGGAACGTTTACGTTATGGAAGCGCGCACCGGCGCTGCTCCGCGCGCGATCACTCACTACGACGGAGTGCATGCATCTGCATCGCGCGCCCAGCCGGAGTGGAGCCCGGATGGCAAACGTCTGGTGTATCTCGAAAGCACCGGCGCAAAAAGCAGCGCCTACAACATGAACCGCCTGGCCGTGATTACCGTGGATGGCGGCGCGCCGAAGCTGCTGGCTGACAAGCTGGATCGTTCTGTTTCGTCGCCTCGATTCACGCCCGACGGTTCTTCCATCCTGTTCCTGGTTGCGGACGATCGCTCCGAGTATCCCGCACGTATTCCGTCGAACGGCGGCGCGGTGGAGCGGCTGGTGCAAGGTCCGGGAATGATTTCCAATCTGGCGCAGGGCAAGGACGGGCGCCTGGCTGTGTTAGCCGCGAACGACGGGGCCCATCCGGAAATTCATGCGCTCGAAAACGGCAGCCTGCGGCCGCTGACACACCAAAACGATGCGTTGATAGCTGAGCTCAAGCTGGGCGCCACCGAGGATTTTAGTTGCAAGGCGAAGGATGGAACCGAAGTGCACGGGCTGATCGTGAAGCCGCCCGACTACGAGCCCGGCCGCAAATATCCAACGTTGCTGCGCATCCACGGCGGTCCGAACGGTCAGGATTCGCACGCTTTCAATTTCGAGCGCCAGATCTTCGCCGCCAACGGCTACGTGGTGGTGAACGTCAATTATCGAGGCAGCTCGGGACGCGGCGAGAAGTATCAAACCGCGATCGCGGCCGACTGGGGGAATAAAGAGGTCATTGACCTGCAGGCGGCCATGGATCACGTGGTGGCCATCGGACTGGCGGATCCCGACCGGCTGGGCGTGGGTGGGTGGAGCTACGGCGGCATTCTCACCGATGCCATCATCGCCAAGGACCATCGTTTCAAGGCTGCCACCAGCGGCGCCGGCACCGCGTTTCCACTCGCGCTCTACGGCGTGGATCAATACATCATGCAGTACGAAGAAGAGATTGGTCCACCGTGGAAGGTTGGTCTGGAGCCGTGGATTAAGCTTTCCTATCCCTTCCTGCACGCCGATCAGATCACCACTCCGACGCTGTTCCTGGGCGGTGAAAAAGATTTCAACGTTCCGCTAGTTGGCGGCGAGCAAATGTACGAAGCGTTGCGCAGCCTGGGCGTTCCGACGCAATTGGTGGTTTATCCCGGGCAGTTTCATGGCATCACACGCCCTAGTTATCAAAAGGACCGAGTCGAGCGCTATCTGGCCTGGTATGCGAAATATCTGAAGGCGCCGGAAGCGTCCACGGCGACGAGTAGCAGCCGCTGATGTCGCGCAAGTCTTCGGCTTACTTTGGCAAGTCAGAGACTTGCCCTACTGAATGAAAACGCTGGTTTATTGTTCCGCTGCCCTGGCCGCTGTTGGATTAGTGCTACGCATTGCATCTCACGTGGAGTCGCTCCAAGGCAAGCCGGGACCGCTGGGTAATTACACCTGGACCCTCCACTTGGGCGCCCTGGCCGTGTGCGTTCCGGCAGCCATAGTGGCGCGCCGTCTCACGCGGGACCTCCCACACAAGGACCAATGGAAGGCGCTGCTCGGCGGATGTCCAGCATGGACCAAGTACGTGCTCTACGGCTTCCTCGGATATGCGGTTTTGAATTTCGCGATCTTCATCGCCACACCCCACCGCGGCGGCACGGGCCTAATGCCACCGCCGGTTGTGCGCGGATTCTCCGGCCACTGGATGGCTATTTACGCGGCAGCGTTGGCCGTGCTGTATTCGGGCGCGAAGACTAAACAAAGGACATCCGGCGGGACGCCTGAGTGAGGGCCGGCTATTCTCCTCTCGAATGTGTATAATTACGTATTAGGATACACATCGTGCGGACCAACATCGTAATTGACGATAAGCTGATGCGAGAAACCCTTCGCGCTACCGGCCTGAAGACCAAGCGCGAGGCCGTTGACCAGGCTCTGCGGACCTTGCTGCGCCTGAGAAGACAGTCGGAGATCCGCCAGTTCCGCGGCAAACTAGATTGGCAGGGTGATCTCAACGCAATGAGGCGCGATCTTTGATTCTTGTCGACACCAGCGTGTGGATCGATTACTTCAAGGGAACGATCAAGCCGCAGACCGAAATACTTGATAGTTTGCTCGGGCACCAGCCTTTAGCCATCGGTGACTTGATTCTGACGGAGGTTCTCCAAGGCTTCGCGAACGACCGAGACTTTATCGTCGCCACTAATCTTCTAACTTCGCTCGTAGCTGTGGACTTAGGCGGGCAGGAAATCGCAATTCAAGCGGCGAAGAATTTCCGGACGCTGCGCAAACTCGGCGTGACCGTTCGAAAAACCATCGATACAGTGATTGCCACCCGATGCATCGAGAGCGGATACGACTTGCTACACAACGACAGGGACTTTGATCCGTTCGCCAAGCACCTCGGCTTACGCGTAGTGGTCTGATCCGCACAGCCTTTCGATTACCTTCTTCAGTATTTCCACGCACTTATTCAATTCTGCCGTTGGCACAAACTCCCCAGTTTTATGCGCGGTCTCCATGTTACCGGGACCAAAAACAATCGTCTCGGTAGTAAGCGAACGAAGATGCGCGGCTTCCGTGCCGAAAGCTACGGTTGCCGGGCGGCGGCGTGCGAGCGACTGAGCCAGTGTCGCGAGGGCATCGGTAGGCGACGGGTCGAACGTTGGGTCCATCCGCTGCACGTCGAGTTGCGCGTCGAAACCTGGATAGCGGCGCTTCAAGCGCGCCAGCTCATCTTGAATCAGCATCGCCGGCCACTTGGGGTCCGCGCCCGGAACCGGCCGCCACTCCACGGTGATGCGGCATTCGCCGGGGACGATATTTTTCGCCGTGCCGCCGCGAATTAATCCCACATTCAGCGTCGTATAGGGCGGATCGAAATCGGCATTCTTCCGCGCGGCCAGTTTCTTCGCGACCTGCTCCAACCTGGCAACCACGCGCGCGGCGTCATAGATGGCTGAGCGCCCACGCGCCGGAAATGCACTGTGCGCCTCCTTCCCCCGCACCACGATCTCCGCCAGCGCGTAGCCCTTGCCTGCGCGTACCGGCCGCAGACCAGTTGGCTCTCCAACGATGGCGTAACGGGAACGGATGGCATTTTTATCGGCAATAAACTTCGCGCCTACACAACCTATTTCTTCATCGGCGGTCAGCAGGATGGCCAGGGGCTTCGACAAGCGGCGCACATCCAGCCCGGAAACCGCGGCCAAAACGCAGGCGAGGTATCCTTTCACGTCGCAACTGCCGCGCCCATACAACTTCCCATTACGTACTTTCGGATGCACCGCTTCCAGCCACGCTGAATCGAAAGGCACGGTATCGGTGTGGCAGACCAGGAGCAGCTCTGCTGCCCCTGCCCCGGTGGTCGCTACCAGATTCACCTTTTCAATGCCGGCGGCATCGCGATACGGATAGAGCTTGGTGCTCCATGCGTTCGGATCTAATTGACCCATCGTGTAATCGATCACTGGCCGATTGCTCATCGACGACACGGAAGGGATGGCCACCAGGTCAAGCAAGTGATCGACTGCGCTCTTCACACGGCGCCCCATATATCCCGCTGCACTCCGGCGAATTGGCGGATGATTTCTTCCTGCAGAGCGTGATGCCCATCGCGAACCACAAATTCCCCGCCCACCGCGACATCGCGAACCGCCGTGCGCTCCAGCGAAAACACCACGTGGTTCAACAGTGCATCGCCCGAGCCTGCCAGCGACGGATCGTCAAGATCCACTGTGAAGAAGTCGGCTCCGCGGCCCACTTCCAAGCTTCCAACTGGTCCCGCCAGGCTCTCGGCGCCCGTTTCCGTCGCGCTCGCGAACAGACGCCGCGCCAGCGCGTCCTTACTCGATCCAGGAGCCAGCACCACTCGCTCCAGTTTATTCATCCGCAGATGATACTCCAGCAATCGGGCGTCTTCGAGCAGATCGATCTGCACGTTGCTGTCCGATCCAAAACAGATTCCCGCGCCCGCCGCGAACAATCGATCCGCCGGGACCGCGCCATCGCCCAGGTTTCGCTCGGAGGTGGGACACGCGCACACCCGCGCCTTCGATTTGCCCAAATAAACCGCCTCTTCCGGCGTGATGTGAATCGCGTGGATGCCGGTGAAGCGCGAATTCAGAATGCCGTGCTGGTGGAGCAGTTCGACAGGCCGCAAGCCATACTCGGCCAGGCAGGCTTCCACCTCTGCCGGCTGCTCAGCCACGTGCATGTGCACTGGCAAGCGGTTGGATTGCGCGTAGCTCACTACATCACAGAGATAATCCAACGGAACCGCGCGTATGCTGTGCGGCGCAACACCAACCCAGGCTCGCCCAGGACGCGAGATCCGCGGGAGCGCGCCGCGCACGCCTTCCGTATCCCCGATGAAATCCTCAAAGCGCGGAGTCAGAAACCGTGCCTGCCCTGGATCTTCCGGCTTGCCCCAGCCCGCGCGCGCATACACCGTGCGCAACAGGCAGATCCGCAGACCAGTCTCATCCGCGGCGCGCACAACCTGCCATGCCAGCAGATTGCGATCCTGATACGGAATCCCGCCGGGTGCGCGATGCAGATAGTGAAACTCGCCGACGGTGGTTATTCCTGACAACAGCATCTCGAGATACGCCATGCGCGCGGAATGATAGATAGCCTCGGGCGACAGCAGGTTGGCGGCGTGATACATGGCCTCGCGCCAGGTCCAGAACGTGTCGCGCTCCGCGCCGCTTCGATACTCCGTGCGGCCTCGGATGACACGCTGGGACGCGTGCGAGTGAACATTCACCAGACCAGGCAGGATGGCGCGATTCCGCAGCCGTTCGGCTTTGGCCAGGTCGGCGCTTTCGCGCGAGAACCGCGTAATCCGGCCACTTGCATCCGCAAACATCGCGAGGCCCGTTTCAAACGCGCCGCCGGTGTAGATGAGATCGGCCAGCCAGCCCGTTTCGGTTTTGGTTTCAGGAGTCCCGCTCAGTGTTTGCGCCCCACCCGATATGGTGGCACAGGCCGGGCCCGGGCTATGTCTTCTGCCGCCGCGTTGGATTCAACTTCGCGTCCGTTTCGCCGAGCCGAATCCGGCACGGTTCGCATTCGATGAGATGTTCCCGCAGTCGGATGATGTCCACGACCGCCAATCCCTTACCGATCAGAAAGAATGACAGTTCATCGGCGGAAACGTGGGCGCCTGGCGCAACCTGATCCTGAAAAACGTCTAGAATCAGGACTCCGGCGTAAAACACCATGCCAGATCGCCTGCAATAGCGGACCTCGCCCAGGATTACCACCTGTCTGGGCAAGTTGATCTTCACCTGTTCGCCCCGCCCAACAGCAGCCGGGAGTTCCAACCGCAATCCCGAGCGTGAAACGTCCACCACCATGGCGGGCATGCGCAGAATTTCGCCGTGACGCACCTCAACCTCAGCCGCATCCTGAGTGGGATAGCGGGTCTCACGCCGCCTTTCGGACAAACGCGCGCGCCGCTGCGCGAACGCAGTCGAAATGTCAGGCGTGACGCCCCACGCACCTTTGAATTCGGAAACCATTTTGTACTTAGGAGTCCATCGTCTGTTCAGGGTATAGACTTTATGAGGTAGGGCGGACTCCCTGGTCCGCGGCCGACGCCCCCGCCGGCCTCTTCGTGGGCTGGACCTGCGGGTCCAGGGGGACCCGCGCGGACCAGGGGGTCCGCCCAAGGGGTCCGCCCCACAGTCAATCCGGACCTAAGAGATGTAAAGAATTACGCCAAAATCTCATTCACCACACTACCGGCCACATCCGTCAACCGGTAATCCCGGCCGCCGTGACGAAAGGTCAGCTTCGTATGATCGAAGCCCAGGCAGTGCAAAATGGTGGCGTGGAAATCGTGGACGTGGCATCCGTTCTCCACGATGTTGGCGCCCAGGTCGTCCGTCTTTCCGTAAACCGTCCCGCCTTTGATACCGCCGCCTGCCAGCCAAGACGAGTAGGCCTTGTTGAAATGGCCTCGGCCGATGGCGCCCTCCGCGCGAGGCGTACGCCCGAATTCCGTGGTGAAAACTACCAGCGTATCTTTGAGCAATCCCCGCGACTTCAAATCAGCCAGTAACCCCGCGATCGGCTGATCGATTTTGCGAGCTAGCGGCTCATGCGAGCGAACGTCCGAGTGCGCGTCCCAATTCTTGCTCGATCCGGTGTCGATCAACTCCACGAATCTCACGCCTTGCTCGATCATGCGGCGCGCCACAATGCACTGCCAGCCGAACCCGGTGGTGGTCCCACGCTCCATGCCGTACAGCTTCAGCGTTGCGTCGGTCTCCTTGCGAAGATCCAGAACCTGCGGCATAGTCATCTGCATGCCGAACGCCGTCTCATAAGATTTGATCCGCGCATCCAGCATCGGATCTCCGGGATGTTCCCTCGCATGCTTGCGGTTGAATTTATCGAGCAAACTCAATTCCAACTTCTGCAGCTCAGCCGAAGGCGCGCGCCGGTTGAGATCCGGAATAGGCTCCGGACCGCTGGTGATGCGCGTCCCGGAATAAACGCCCGGCAGAAAATCCGACGACCAGACCTGGCTCCCGCAATACGGCATTAGCGGCGCCAGCACCACGTAGCACGGCAGATTCTGATTCTCCGTGCCCAACCCGAACGTCACCCACGAGCCAATGCTCGGACGCTGAAAAGTAACCGATCCGGTGTGAATGCCGAGCGTGGCCTGGAAATGGTCGTTGTGATCGCCATGCATGGAGCGGATGATGCACAGATCGTCCACAGCATCCGCGATATGCGGAAACAGGTCCGTCACTTCAATACCGGACTTCCCGTGCGGTTTCGAGGCCCATTGGGAGGGTAGAAATTTCTTGCCGTTCTCACCGTCCGGAGCAGGCTTGGTCTTGGGATCGAACGAATCGATATGCGACATTCCGCCGCTGAGGTAAATGAATATGACGCGCTTGGCCGTGCCTGGAAAATGCGGGGCCTTCGGCGCCAGCGGATTTTCGGCGCCGGGCGCGGCATCCTTTGCCAGCAATTCACCGAGCAGCGCGGGAAACAGGCTGGAACCCAGAAAAAGGGATCGCAAAGTCTGCCGCCGCGTTATGGGGGAGAAGTTCATATGCATCTTGTCAGCTTTCACAAACGGCACCATTTATTTATTTCCATCAATCCAAAGTTAGAAATTCGTTGCTGCTGAGCAGAACTCGCATCAGGCTGGCCCACGCTTCGCGATACGTACGATCTTCCAGCATCGGGCTCCCGGCCAACGATTCCCGCCCTTTTGTCAAAAACTGGCGTGCGTCGCGGATTTCGTCCGGCGCGGGCAATCTTCCGTAGACCAGCTTGTATGCATAGCGCAGCCGCTCCAGATCTGAGCTGTACCGCATCGCCACGCGCACCGCTAGTGCATCCGCCTGCTCGTGAAAAAACGGATCGTTCATCGTAAAGAGCGCCTGCAACGCTGTCGTTGTTACCGGACGCAAGCCCGTGACTGCGTTAGGATCCGCGCCATCAAAAAGATCCAGGAACGGCTGCCTCCGGATTCGCTGTTGCATCAGATAGACGGAGCGCTTGTTGGTGTCGTAGTTTGCAATAAACGGTTCGTGCTGCGTGTACTTCCACTGCATCTCCGGCGGAAAGGGCTGCTCCCGGCCCGGCGCCGTATCCAGATTTCCGCTGATCGCGAGCAGCGAATCGCGGATTTCTTCGGCATCCAGCCTCCGCGGATTGAACTTCCACAGGTACTTATTCGCCGCGTCTTTGGCGGCATCTCGCGCGTTGTCACCCGTTGCCAACTGGTAGGTCCGCGACAGCACAATCAGCCTGTGCAGCTTCTTGATGGACCAGCCGCCCGCGATGAACCGGCTGGTCAGAAAATCCAGCAGCTCCGGATGCGAGGGTGGTTCACCGCGCGTTCCGAAATCGTCCGGCGTAGCTACCAAACCTTGTCCGAAATGCCATTGCCATACCCGGTTCACGATCACACGCGCGGTCAAGGGATTTTTTGGATCGGTGATCCACTGCGCCAGTTCCAACCGCCCGCTACCTTTCTCCTGGGCCGGCACCTCTTGCCCACCCAAAATCTTGAGGAATCCGCGCGGCACTTCCGGGCCTAACGTCTTCGGCTCGCCTTTGATGAACACATGCGCGTTCACCGGCGTGCCATCGGTCATCGCATAAGCTTTGTCGAAGTTAGGATACAGCGCCGATAATTTGTGCAGCTTATCTTTCGTCTCTTTCTCGGCGGTCTGCTTTTCGGCATCGTTCGCGAATTTCTCCTTGCCGTCTTGGATATCGTGCAGCCGCTGGTCGATCCCCGACAGGTCTTCCTCGAACTGCTTCAAGGTGGTCGCCAGTTCCGGTTTCAAAGCCACGAAGCCATGTGTGTGCGGGTAGATCTCCGTCCCTGGATGCGGATAGTTGGTGCTTTGGAAGATGCCATACAGCGCGTAATAGTCCGCGTTCGGAATGGGATCGAATTTGTGATCGTGGCAGCGGGCGCAACCGACACTCAAACCCAAAATCCCTCGGCCTAAGTTGTCGATGGTGTCGTCAATGGTGAGGTGAAACTCGCCCACCGAGGAACCGAAGCGCCTGGAATTCGCCAAATAGCCGGTAGCAATGATCTCCTGCTGCCATTTTTCTTTGTTTCGGGAAACCAGGTCGTCTTTCGACGCCAGGATGTCGCCAGCAATCTGTTCCCGCACAAACTGATCGTAGGGCTTGTCGCTATTGAACGCCGCGATCACCCAATTCCGGTAGCGATACATGGCGGGCACGGGAAAATCCGCGTTGTCGCCCGCGGTGTCTGCGTAGCGCACCACATCCAGCCAATGCCGGCCCCACCGTTCGCCATATTGCTGGCTAGCAAGCAAGCGATCCACAACCTTCTCGAACGCTCGCGGCCCGGTGTCCTTCACGAATGCATCCACTTGGCCGGGTGTAGGCGGCAATCCGGTAAAGTCGTATGTCACGCGGCGAATCAGCGCTAGTTTACTCGCGCGAGGCTCGGGAATCAGCCCCTTCGCATCCAACTTGGCTTTGATGAAGTGGTCAACGGGCGATCGCCTCCACTCAGGTGCTGCCACTGGTGGAGGTTTCGGATCGCGAACCGGGCGGAGTGCCCAGTGCCGGCGCGCTTTGTTCCAGTCATAGCTGGGCGTTGGCAGTGAGGCAACGGGAGCCGCTTCCGTCCGTGGATCGGGCGCGCCCATCTTGATCCACTCCACCAGGTTGTCAATCTCGAAAGCCTCCAGCGCCTTCCCCGGAGGCATCTGCAGATCCTTGTTCACTCTCCGAACGGCAGCGATGAGCAGGCTCTCTTCCGGCTTTCCTACGACTATCACAGGGATTCCGGTTTTCCCGCCGCGCAGCATCCCGGCTTGTGAATCCAGCAGCAAGCCACTCATGGGCGCACTGAGCTTGGAGCTGTGACACCCGTAGCAGTGATCCGCCAGCAGGGGCCTTATGTTCTTTTCGAAGAATGCAATTCCGTCCGCGTTGGCAGCCACGGGAGCCACGGAATGTGTCTGCGCGAACCCCAAAGCGCCGAGAAGGAACAATCCGGCACCGCGATAGATAGAGCCGCCCGGCATGCGCTTGTCTACTCGTAGAATAACAAGCCAAGTCGTGTGGGGCAGGTTGGTAACCTGCGGCGGGTTGTTAACCCGCCAGCTTTAGTGCGGGCCCAGATACATCACGTGGACGTAAGTACCCAGCCTCGCGTTGTACGCCAGATACCATCCCGGGTGGTCCGGGTCGTCATAAATCACGATCTGATCGGAATCCCACAGCCAGCCATCCACAAAGCCGACATCGAAGGGTGCGACGCTGAAACCGAAACCGCCGAACCAAAAACCACCCGGGCCCCCTCCGCCCAGGCGCCACACGTGGCCCTTGCCGATACCGCCCGTGAAGCGTCCATGCTCCCAGGGATGATCCAGATGGTAGTTGGCATCGTTGCGGCCAGTATCATGGCCTACCCACTGACCATTGGTGTGGACGTGGGGCGCCTCAGGATGTCCGGCCTTGTCGTTGAATTTGCGGTTTTCCGCCGGTGCTTGCGCAGCCGCGTGCGGCGCAGCCTTGGCGGGGGCAGGGCCCCGTTTCGGAATGTATCCTCCACCCACTTCTGGTTTGCTGCCGTGCTGTTGGCCTTCCCGTGCCTTGCCTTGCGCAAACGCAGACAGGCAGACCAACAAAAACATCGTCACAAGTCCAATGAGTTTTTTCATAGCCACTTTAGAGGATACCGTATCACGGACGTTTCGGGCGTTTCCTCTCTTCGTTCTGAGCGACTCGCGCCTTCACCATCTTCTTCAAAAGAGCGGCCGGCAGAGGCTTGTCCAGCGGGAAGTGGATGGTGCCTTTGGATGTGTGAAAGCCCTTCAACTCGTCTTTGAACGCCGCGATCACAGCCATACTCATGGGGAACAAACTGCAATGGTTCTTAAACGCAGCAAAAGCTACCAGCGACCCCTTGTACTTGAACGTCGGAATCCGATAAGTGATGGCCTCGGTGGCCTCCGGCGGGACCGCGGCTCGAATCGCCGCGCGAACCTTGTTCAAGGTGCCGCGGGCGGGTTCGGGAACACCGGCCAGGTATTCGTCGATGTCCTTGGGAACTTTCGAGCTCATCCGCATTGGTAGATCTTATCATCTGCCTGTCACCCGGTGAACAAAACTAAATTGTGCGTTAAGGGCAGGTTAATGACACCGCACGTCCAAGAAGTTGAGGGCGATTGAATCGCGCTTCGGAAAGGGAATGGATATATGAAAACTCTGACTAGCTTGATTATGGGGACGGCTCTGTTGATCGGACCGGCGCTGGCTGCTCAAACCAGCACTGCCGCGAAGCCTGCTTCCTCTACCAGCTCCGCAACCAAGAAGGCCGGTGTGAAGAAGACCGGTGTAAAGAGTGTTGCGCATAGCAAGAAGACGCACAACAAGTCCGCGAAGAAAGTTGTGGCAAAAAAGTCCGCGACGCCGGTCACCCCGGTGGCTGCGAAGAAGTAATTCAACCGGGGTCCGGAAGGTCCCCTTGCTTACGCACGGGGCTACAACCCACGTTTGCCCAAAGTGTTTCGGAACCGGGGCGTTGGGTGCGAATTGTAGCCCCGCACGTAAGTGAGGGGACGATCTTTCACAGTCTCTAGAACGGAAGAATCTCTTCCCGCTGCGGGTCGAAATCGATCCGGCGTTTCTCCAGATACGCGATGTTCCCCAGGTGCGAAGCCTGCGCCGAGCGATGCCCGATCAGCACATCCGCATCCGGCCGCTGCCGCGTCCGCACGCATTCCAGGAAGTTGCTGACGTGCGCAAACGTCATGTCCGGATCCTCGGCCTTTACCACCACCGCCTCCGCGTCCTTGCCGATCGGATGAAACTCGTAGTGTCCCCGATCGATCAACAGGCGTCCCTCGGTTCCGCACAATTCCACGCCCTCCCCTTTGATTCCGGGAACTAACGTGGCTTCAAACGTCGCGGTAAATTCGGCCGGATATTCCAGCAGCACGTTAATTGTGTCGGGCGCTGTGCGGCCGTCTTTGTACGCATAAACGCCACCAGCAGCGGATCCCGATTTGGGCACATCCGATCCTAGAAACATGTGCACGACATCGATCCAGTGCGTGAATAGATCGGTGACTTGCCCGCCACCAAAATCCAGATACGCGCGCCAGTTGTAATACTGCTGCGGATCCCAATCGCGCCATTTCACCGGACCGAGGAATCGCGACCAATCCAGATTGGAAGGCAGGGTCTGAAGCGACGCGGGCGCTTTGCGCAGATGATAGCTGTTGCCGTGCCACCAGGTTCTGGCCAGTGTCACCTTGCCGAGCTTGCCCGAATCCACATACAGGCGTTTGGCTTCGATGTAATGCTTGCCGGAGCGCTGCTGCATGCCCACCTGACATACGCGGTCATTCACACGCACGGCCTTGACGATGCGCGGCCCTTCTTCGATCCTTCGTGTCAGCGGTTTTTCCACATAGACGTCGCGGCCGGAATTCAGCGCGTCGATGGCGCAGGTGGCGTGCCAGTGATCGGGAGTGGCGATTAATATGGCGTCCAGTCCCTTCTCCTCCAGCAGCTTGCGGTGGTCGCTGAAGCTCTTGGCGTCGGGCGCCTTTTGCTTGGCGCGATCGATGTGTTCGCTGTAGATGTCGCACAGGGCGGCCACATGGACGCTCGGATTTTGCTGGAAGCGGGTCATCACGTAGGTGCCGCGGTCGCCTGGGCCGATCACGCCAAGCTGAATCGTGTCATTAGCCCCAAGGACACGGGAGTAGGAAGCGGCAGTCAGAGCGGCTGCACCGCCGCGCAGGAAGCCACGCCGGTCGATCTGGTCAGGATTCATGTGCGAATTATAGCGCCGAATCGCACTAATCAGGTATGAAGAGATCTTTCGCAATTGTTTCCCTATTGTTCTTTTCGTTGGCGGCCTTTGCCGGGACCGTCACTAAGTCGCACAGTCAAGGCAAGTTCAGCGACGCCGAGATTGAGGCCACAATCAAAGCGAAACTCGCCAAATCGAAAATTGGTAAGGATGGTTTCCAGGTGCACGTGAAGGGTCAAGTCGCCACTTGGACTGGTTCCACCAGCGTCATGCAGCACAAGGGCGCAGCCACACGGATGGCGAAGACCGCCGGAGCCATTCAGGTGGTGAACAACATCAAGATTTCCGACCAAGCCAAGGCGAATGCCGCTGGAAATCTGAGCGGCGCGCCACGTCGCGCACAAGTGAAGACGGATTAGTTGGTCCCCTCCCTCACGGTCGGGGCTACAATTCGAACCCAGTGACTTGCGGACGGATGTAGCCCCCGCGCGTAAGCAAGGGGACAATACTCTCGCGGTCGCGTATGCAGCCCCGCGCGTAAGCAAGGGGACAGCCCCTGCTAAAATACCAACTTGGTGCGCACCAAGCCATTGGTCATCGCAGCCGCCTGCTTCGCCGCCGTCGCGCTTGCTCAAGATATCCGGATCACTTCGGGTCCCGCCGACAATCAGGTTCTCCAGCGCAACGCCGACCAAACCGCGGATCTCCGGCTAGCGGGGACGGCGGCCAACAAAAAAATCAATGGCAAGGAAATCGAAGCCCGCCTGATCGCGGCGGATAACAGCACCGTGCCCGGTTTCGATTGGACCGCGCTTGGAAAAATCCAAAAGCTCAAGTGGAGCGGCCAGGTGCAGCACGTTCCCGCCGGCGGACCGTACCGCCTGGAATTGCGAGTGCAGGGCACCGAATCCGCCATCTCCATTGCAAATCTCCTGGTGGGCGACCTGTGGGTGCTGGCTGGGCAATCCAATATGGAAGGCCATGGCGACTTGATCGACGTGCAGCAGTCGTCCCCTTCGGTCCACACCTTCGACATGGCCGATCGCTGGGGCGTCGCCGAGGAGCCTCTGCACACGCTGGTGAACGCCGCCGATCCGGTCCACTGGCCCTTAAATGCACAGAACCAACCCGAACGGTTGACGGGCGAGCGCCTGGAAACCTTCGTCGTCAACCGCAAGAAAGGCGCGGGGCTGGGCTTGCCGTTTGCGGCGGAGATGGTTCAGCGCACCGGCATCCCCGTCGGCTTGATTCCATGCGCCCACGGCGGCACATCCATGGATCAGTGGAATCCCGCTCTGAAAGACCGCGAAGGCGATTCGCTCTATGGCTCAATGTATCGCCGCATTCAAGCCGCCGGCGGTCAGGTGAAGGGCGTGCTTTGGTACCAGGGCGAATCCGATGCGAATCCCACGGCGGCTGCGCTCTTTCTTCAAAAGTTTGAAGCGCTCGTCAAAGCCATGCGGGCGGATTTCAACCGGCCCGACCTGCCGTTTTATTACGTTCAAATCGGCCGCCACATCGACAAGACCAATTTTGCCGCATGGAACAACGTGCAGTTGGCCCAACTGCGTGCTGAAACCGACCTTCCGCACCTGGGTATGGTAGCGGCGGTGGATCTGCAGCTTGATGATGGAATCCACATAGGCACCCAGGATTTGAAACGCCTGGCGGTTCGTATGGCGGAGTTGGCGTGCCACGACCTCTTTCCCCGCATCAAGAACTACGGCGAGCTGAAGCGAGGCCCAAGACCGGTAGCGGCCACATTTCAGGATGGCGTCGTGAAGGTGACTTTTTCCGGAGTGAACGGCCGCCTCCAATCGGACGGGCGCATAGCGGGATTTTCCATTCATGAATCCAATGGCGCCGAGACGCCAATGATCTATAGATCCCGCGTGGACGCCGCCGAAGCCAGCAGCGTGTTGCTGTATGTGCAGGGGAAGCTGCCCCAGAATGCGACCTTGTGGTACGGCTTCGGGAAAGATCCTTATTGCAACGTCCGCGATGCGGCCGATCTGGCCGTTCCGGTTTTCGACCTGAAGATTCCCACCGCCGTTGCTGGCACCCGCTGACGCCGTCGGCCGGAACGCCCCCTTCGCCCATGTTAAACTTATGGTTTCCGCATCAAGGAAACATTCAATGAAATATTTAGCAACCAGCCTTCTGTTTTCTCTATTTCTGTGCGGCCAAACGCCAACGCCCCAAGTCGCCCCTGGCACCCCGGCTCCTCCCGTCGAAGCTCCGCCGCCGCAGGCCGCTCCGGCCGTGCCTATAACTCCTGACACCGTCGTGGCGGAGTTGGCGGACGGCAAGAAACTCACGGCTGGGGAGATCGATCACATCTTCGCGGGTTTGCCGCCGCAGTTACAACAACAAGCTCGGATGCAACCCGATAAAGTTCTGATGCAGCTTCTCATGTATCGATACATGGCTGAACAAGCGGAGAAGGCGAATCTCGACAAGCGACCCCCGTGGAACGCAACGCTCGAGTTCCAACGGATGCAGGTTCTTGCTCAGGCTGAGGTCAACGAGTATAAAGACAAGATCCAGGTGTCGCAAGAGGATCAGGAAAAGCAGTACAAAGAGAATCCCGATCGTTTTAAACAGGTCAAGGTCAAAGTGATTCACCTCACCTTCAGCGCCACACCGGATAAGCCCGGTCCCGATGGAAAGAAGATGTTGAGCGAAGCCGAGGCCAAGGCCAAGATTGACGAATTGCGCAAGCAGATTCTGGCCGGTGAAGACTTCGGCAAGCTGGCGCGCGAGAATTCCGATGACAAAACCTCCGCGGCCAAAGACGGCGATTACGGCACCATTAAACAGAACAGTCCTTATCCGGAACCTGTAAAGAAAGCTGTGTTTGCGCTGAAGGAAGGGGAGATGAGCGAGCCGGTAAAGCAGGCCAACGGATTTTATCTCATCCGGGCAGACTCCGTCGTCATACAACCCTTCGGCGAGGTTCGCGCGCAGGTCATCGAAGAACTGAGGCAAGAGCGTTTCAACGAATGGATGAAGGGCCTTCAGGCTCGTTTCACGGTGAAAGTTGACAACCCGGCTTACTTTGTCCCCAAGCGCGCCCCTCAGCTCCAGACGGTCCGTTGAGGCGCTGCGTAGGCGGTTGCCCGATTTAGAAGGGCGCGCCATTCGAATCCGCTTCCTGCCTGCATTGAGCGCCGGCAGCCGCAAACTTTACTCTCAGCGGGCTTACGGCCAGCCCGTCTACGCCGGAACGTTCATCCGCAAACGCCGCATCGTGCTGGATCTGGAACTAGCCCGCAAACCGAGAGAGCTGGTCCGCATTCTTACGCATGAGCTCTTCCACTTCGCGTGGGTTCGCATGGGAAACCAAACGCGCCGGTCCTACGAGGACCTCTTACACCGTGAATGGATCGAACGCGCGCGCGGCGAACTGGGCTGGTCAGCGGAATTACGCAAGGCAATGCTCTCTGGCAACCCAGGTTCCCGTACCCACCCCAAATGGCGCGACTACTCGTGCGAAAGCTTTTGCGACACGGCAGCCTGGCTGTATTCCGGTATCGCTAGCCACCAGGAGTTTACACTCGCCCATCGGCACCGCAAGCGGCGGGCGGAATGGTTTCACGCCACCTTTCTGGGACGCCGAATACCGATATAATCGAGATAGGAGATGGCCTTGCTCAAGCTAATCCGAGCAGCAGTATGGGGTGGCGCCGTGGGAGGGTTCCTCCTATGGACCGCCTGCTCGAACATTCCCGAAGCCGGTTTCGAACCCCGCTCAGTCAAAGCGGCAGTTAAGCCGGAGAACGATCGCAAAACCGCGCCCGAGTTCACTCTGAAGGATTCCAATGGCCAAACCGTTCATCTGGCCGACTACAAGGGCAAGGTCGTGTTGCTGGATTTCTGGGCGACCTGGTGCGGGCCTTGCAAAGTTGAGATCCCCTGGTTCATGGAATTCGAACAGCAGTTCAAGGATCGCGGCTTCGCCGTGCTGGGCGTCTCCATGGATGAAGACGGCTGGGATGCCGTGAAACCGTATATCGAGGATCTTAAGATCAACTATCGGGTACTGCTGGGGAACGAGCAGGTCAGCGATATTTATGGCGGCCTGGACTCGCTCCCAACTACGCTCCTGATTGACCGCCAGGGAAAGATCGCTTCCATCCACATCGGCCTGTCCAGGGGAAAAGAGGAATTCAGGAATGACATCGATCACCTGCTGGGCGCGTCCGCTGCTTCTAACGGCGCTCGCACTTCCCTTACTGCCGCAAAGTAAGGGAGTGTTGACCGTCGGCCCTGTCGACAAACTGACCATCCAGCGCGGCGCCTCGGGCGAAGTGAAGATCGCTGCCCAACTGCAGCCCGGCTATCACGTGAATAGCAATACGCCGTCGGAAGAGTACCTCATCCCGCTGAAGTTAACCTGGGCCAAGGAGCCGCTCCAGGCCGAGCAGGTGGTCTATCCAAAACCGCAATCGGAAAAGTACGATTTCTCTCCCACGCCGCTATCGGTGTTCAGCGGAAATTTCGAGGTCGTGACCCGCTTCAAGGCGCCCGCCGATGCTCGCAACGGTCCAGCCATCATGAACGGCAAACTCCGCTACCAAGCCTGCAACAACAAGGAGTGCCTTCCCCCGCGTACCATCGAGATCCAGGTGACGCTCGATATCCAGTAGAATCCGCGTTTATCCGTGTCCATCCGTGGCTAAGAAGTGCTTTACGCCGGCCGTTGCATGAACGACGCCAGCGCCAGCCCGAGTATCTCCTGCAACTGACCCAGATCGAAGTTGGCGGGAAATCCGAGCCGGTCCGCCAAAAAGCGATCCCGCAGCATCCCTTCCAGCATTCCCATGAGCGCTGATCGAACGGCTTGCGGGTTCAGGTTCGTGCGCAACATGTGAGCGTCGGTCATCTGCTGCAGCACGCCGTCCACAAGTTGAACGAAGCTCATGAAGCCTTCTGTGAGCGCCACCATCTGCCCTTCTTTGCGGATCCTGCGCCCTTCCAGCAGTAGCAGGAGCTTCAGCTCCGGATCGCGTTCCAGCCGTCCCAGGACGCATCGGATGATGGCCTGCAGCCGATCCATAGGTGCGACCAGCCCTTCGATTGCAATGCGAGCTTCTTCAGTGATCTCGGTCCAACCCTCGATGAAGATCGCTTCCAGCAGTCCCGCTTTGCTGCCGAAATGTTTCATTAGCTGCGACTCGCTGGTGCCGGCCTGGCGCGCGATCGCCGATGTGCTAGTGTGCTCGTACCCGCGGTTGGCGAACAAGGTTTTGGCTACGCGCAGAATGCGCTCGTGGGTGGAAAACCCCGGCGCTTTCGCCGGTTCCGGTGACGTTCTGGGGACCAAGTGGTGATTATACACCCAGTAGCACAACCACTACTCCCGAGCTGTTACCGGCTCCGCGTTCCGCATTAACTCCGCCTGCTCCTCCGCGCGCGTGTCGTTCAAAAACGTGCCACATCCGCTCTCAACCGCGGCCAGGTATTTCAGCTTGGCCGGGCCTCGCTGGATCGGCAGGAAATCAATGTGGAAGTGAAAGTAGCTGTGTGTCCCTTTAGAAGGAGGCTGCCGCACCAACATCATCAAGGGCATCGGAAATCCGTACAGGTTGTCGTACTTCCGGCGCACGATCTTGAGGATAGACGCCAGCTGGCCTCGCTCCCGATCATCCAGATCGCTCAGGCTCTGAAAATGGCGCCGCGAATAAATCTGCATTTCAGTGGGAAAGCGTCCAAAAAACGGCAGCAACACCACGAAACAATCGTTAGACGCCACCAAGCGCCGTCCGTCCTCAATCTCGCCTTCGAGAATGCGGCAATACAAACATGCGCCGTGTTTGTGAGAATAGGCCGATGCCGAATCCAGCTCCGTCTCGACCAGCGGCGGTATGAATGGGAATGCGTAGATTTGGCCGTGCGGATGCGGCATGGTGACCCCAATCGCAACCCCAGTGTTCTCGAAAACACAAACATATTGCACATCGGCTTGCTTGGCTAGCTCGATACTGCGCTTCGTCCACAACTCGATTACCTTTTCCCATTGCTCAACTTTCAATTCAGAGGGGAGCTGTCGGTGGTCCGAAGAATACAGAACTACATCACAAGCACCGCGCGCGCCCGTTGCTACAAAAAGCCCGCCGTCGGCCGAAAACGGTGGATTCTCAAAGCTCAACGCCGGGAAATCGTTCGCGTAAAGATGGACATCGTAATGGTCAGGCACGTGTCCCGAGCCCGGACAGAACGGGCACCAATCATCGGGAAGTTGTGGACGGCCCTGGCGCTGGGCGGCCACACCCACCCACTGGCGCAGCAATGGGTGCCAGCGTAACTCAGCGGACGATTGAGAATCATGCATCACAGCCAGAATACAAGGATTCCGCGGCTTGGTCTCAAACTTGCTAAAACTGAGTCAATGAACATACGCAAAGAGGATGTGCTGGAGTACCACGCGTCTGCTCCGGCCGGGAAGATCTCGGTTACGCCGACCAAACCCTGCGCCACGCAGCGCGATCTGAGCCTCGCCTATACCCCCGGTGTCGCGATTCCTTGTCTGGAAATCGAGAAGCAACCGAACCTTGCCTACAAGTACACCGCCAAGGGAAATCTGGTCGCGGTGGTGACCAATGGTACCGCGGTGCTGGGCCTGGGCAACATCGGTCCCCAGGCCGGTAAGCCCGTTATGGAAGGCAAGGGCGTTCTGTTCAAGCGCTTCGCCGATATCGATGTCTTCGATCTGGAGCTGGCCGCTAGCGACCCCCAGGATGTGATTCGCGCCTGCCAGATGCTGGAACCGACCTTCGGCGGCATCAATCTGGAAGACATCAAGGCGCCGGATTGTTTTGTGATTGAAGAAGAGCTGCGGCGCACCATGCGCATTCCGGTTTTTCATGACGATCAACACGGAACCGCCATAATTTCGGGCGCGGCGTTGCTGAACGCGCTGATCCTAGTAAAGAAAGACATCGGCCAGGTGAAAGCAGTGTTCAATGGCGCTGGCGCAAGTTCGATAGCGTGCGCCGAGCACGCCATTCAGCTCGGCATGCAGCGCGAGAATATCCTGATGTGCGATTCCCAAGGCGTCATCTACGAGGGCCGCACGGAAGGAATGAATCCCTATAAGGCCCGCTTCGCCGCAAAAACCGGCAAGCGAACTCTAGCCGATGCCATGCGCGGCGCCGATGTCTTTTTTGGATTATCAGTAGCGGATTGCGTTACGCCCGAGATGCTGGTTTCCATGGCCGACCACCCCATCGTGTTCGCGCTCGCAAATCCGGATCCCGAAATTCCCTACGACGTAGCCGTCAAAACCAGGCCGGATGCCATTGTCGCCACCGGACGGTCCGATTATCCGAACCAGGTGAACAACGTACTGGGCTTTCCCTTCATTTTTCGAGGCGCGCTGGACGTACGAGCCACCACCATCAACGACGCGATGAAGCTGGCCGCTACTTACGCCCTGGCCGAGCTCGCGCGTGAGGAGGTCCCGGATTCCGTCAGCCGCACTTACGGCGTGGAACGTCTCGAATTCGGTCCGGAGTACATCATCCCCAAACCGTTCGATCCGCGCGTGCTGCTGCGGGAGTCGGCTGCTGTGGCCAAGGCGGCCATGGATTCGGGCGTAGCGCAGGAGCCGGTGGATCTTCTCGAATATCGTGAACAATTGGAACGCCGCCTGGGCAAGGTGCAAGGCGTGATGCGCATCATGATCCACAAAGCCCAACAGTCGCCCAAGCGCATCGTGTTTCCGGAAGGCGAGGAGCACAAAATATTGCGAGCCGCGCAGATTCTGATCGATGAGAAGATCGCAACGCCCATCCTGCTGGGCAAGGAGTCGGCGATTCGCGAAGGTTTGGCCCATCTGCATCTCACGCTGGATTCCGTGGACATCGTGGATCCTGCCAAATCGCCGCATTTGACGCGCTACGCCGAAGAATTGTACCGTCTACGCCAGCGCAAGGGCGTGACGCGGACCGAGGCCGATGAGTTGATCCGGAATCGCAACTACTTCGCTTCGGTGATGCTTGCCCTGGGCGATGCCGACGCGCTGGTGGCGGGGTTGACGCAGCACTATCCCGACACCATCCGCCCGGGTCTGGAGGTGATCCCGGTGCGCGATGGACTACGCCGGGTTTGCGGAATCTACCTGATGATCACCCAGCGCGGCATCTACTTTTTTGCCGACGCCACCGTGAACATAGAGCCCTCCGCGGAAGACCTGGCGGAAATCGCAATTTCCGCTGCCGAAACGGCCGAGCGATTCAACGTGAAGCCGCGCGTGGCGCTGCTTTCATTTTCCAACTTCGGAAGCACCCGCCACCCGTTGGCCGATAAGGTCCGCAAAGCCGTGGATATTGTTAGGAAACGCGCGCCGCAATTAATGGTGGATGGCGAGATGCAGGCCGACACCGCGGTTACGGCCGAAATCATCGAGCATGATTATGCTTTCAGTCCACTTCGGGGCGGCGCCAATGTCCTGATCTTCCCGAATCTCGAAGCCGGCAACATAGCATATAAACTGCTGTCGAGATTGGGAGGCGCCGAAGCTATCGGACCGATTTTGAATGGACTCTCGAAGCCGGTGCACGTCCTGCAGCGCGGCGCGGAAGTGAATGAGATTGTCAACGTGGCAGCCATCGCCGTGGTGGACGCGCAAGAGGCCGAGCGTCGCGCGAATCCGCGCTGACCGGCAACCAATTGTATACGAAGGCAAAGTGGGGCGGACCCCCTGGTCCGCGGCCGACGCCCACGTCGGCCTCTTTCGCGAGTTGGCGGAGCCGGACCAGGGGGTCCNNGACGAGGGCGTCCGCCCCACAGTTTGTCCGCCAGCGAACCACTCTCACACCTCCGCAGCGTGGCCGTGAGTTTTTTTCCGCAGCGGGACATCGCGCAGCAACATGTTAGCTCCTACCGCGACCACCATCAATAATGCCCCGGCGAGAAAAATGTAGTGCAGCCCATCCAATAGCGCGACGCGAACATTGTCTAGTAACTTGTGCAACAGGTCTCGGCCATGAGGCTGTAAACTAAATGCCGCCTCAAGCTGCGTCCGCATCTGCATCAGCATGAGCGGCTCTTTGAACGGCTTTAGCGCTATCGCCGGAGTGCCTGGCGGAATGCTGCTCTGGAACCGGTCGTGGTATCGGGTCAACAGGATGGATCCGAAAACTGCAACGCCAACCGTAGCGCCGATGGAGCGGAAGAACTGCGTCGAGGCGGTGGCCGCGCCCATGTGCGCCGGCGGCGCGACGTTCTGCACCACCAGCGTGTAAATCGGCTGCATGATTCCGATCCCTAAACCGGCGATGATCATGTTGCGCACCACTTCCCAATGCGTTGTAGTGGCGTTCATCGCCGCCATCAGAAACATTCCTATCGTGGCGAGCGCTGAGCCGCACACTGCCAGCGTCCTGTATCGGCCGGTGCGGGCGATGATGTTTCCGGACGCGATGGCGGCTACCACGGCGCCCACCAGAAGTGGTGTAAGTAACGATCCGGAACGCGTCGCCGAGATTCCGAGCACGCCTTGCATGAAGAGCGGAACATAAAGAATCACACCGAACATTCCAATTCCTAGAAGAAACACCACGATCGAGGACACCGCGATAATGCGGTCGCGAAACAGCCATAGCGGCAGCAGCGGTTCGGCCGCGCGATACTCGGCGATCAGAAATGCCGCCAACATGATCGCCGACGCAATCAGCAACCCCACCACCCGCTCCGACGTCCACCCATAATTCGTCACCCAAGTGAGCGCAAGCAGCAGCGGCACCAGGCACGACGTCAGTGTGAGAACACCCCACCAATCAATCTGACGCCGGACGCCGTGCGGCCGAAAGTAAGGAAACTCCACCAGAATCGCCGATGCCGCCAGCACGCCCACCGGAAGGTTTACCCAGAATGTCCAACGCCAGGAAAACTGATCGGTAATCCAGCCGCCCAGCGTGGGCCC
>PMOK01000008.1 GCA_003162425.1 Bryobacterales bacterium
CTTGACAATGGGGTCCACTTTAATTCTTATGGACAACCGGGATTCCCAACGCTACTACTCCGCTTTCTACGCCCGCCGGATTTATCGCATATTCCCAATTTATTACATTATGATTGGGATACTAGCCGTAGGTGTTACGCTGTTTCCGCAATCGCGTCTCTTTGCTGGGAGCATTCCGCTGTGGGTCTATCCCCTCTACGCACAGAATCTGGTGGGGAACTTCACAAGCGCATCAAGATTTATGGGTGTCACTTGGTCGCTCGCCGTCGAGGAGCAGTTCTATTTAGTATTTCCTGCCATCGTAAGGTTGTGCTCGCGGCGCACGCTCATGTTTGTGGCAATCTTGGGCATTATCGGAAGCCCGGCGCTGAGAACAGCTCTGATTATGCATGGCTGGGATTTCGCACAGGTGCATCCCCTCTTGCCGTGCCGTGCAGACGCGCTCTCGCTCGGAGTGCTGGCTGCGATGGCGATTAGGAGTAAGGGAGCCCAACGCTGGATCGTAAAGAATCGAGCTGCTCTCTATTGCTGCTTGTTGGCTCTCTTTGGGGCATCTGCCACACTGCTAAAATGGACCAACTATCGGTACGTTGGAACGATCGGCTACACCGTGCTAGGAGCGATGTATTGCTTGTTGGTAACGCTTCTGTTGGTGGCGCCCCACCCGCTGATGGTGCGGATTTTTAGAGCCGGATGGTTGTGCTGGCTCGGAACCGTGTCTTATTGTGTGTATCTGATACACCAGCCAGTGTTGGAGGGAATGCAGATGCTTTCCCACAGCACGGGCGCACTTGTCACTCTCGCCGCCGCGATTTTGACGATGGTCATTGCATTAGGTTCGTGGTTGTTTATCGAAAAACCGCTTGTCACCCTGGGCCACCGATATAGATACTAGTAAGCTATTGAAATCGAGTACGTGAAGCACAGCCTTGGACGTGGGGGGTAGTGGAACCGTCTGGAAGCTTCAGCCCGACCTTACTGTTCGGTCGATGGCGACAGGCCCCGGGCACGTATCCACAGTTTAATCCTCTTGTCGAGCGGGTGATACAGCCAGGTGGGTCCGCAGAATCTAGCCGGAAGCGCGTGCGGAAGCTAGCAAAGCACACACACACGCCGGGTCTGCCCCAAACCATGGACGCAAAGGGAGACCAAGTGCGATCATTGACCGCCCTTTTGGCATGCTGAGCGAGCGTGGCGAGAACCAGTAGGCGCGGGTCATTGGAGTTGAGCCACCGTCTGAATATCGGAGGCAGCCAAAACAGCGCCCGAGGAATCCAGGTAGAGCAGCCGATAGTATAGCTGCGAAATCCTCAAGTCCACTGGTAATGAGCAAGTCCCCGTCCCGCAGTCGAACGAATTCAGCAGTCCCTGCCCGGTCGGCGCGGTCATCGGGAATGGCGTGTACGCATACTGTACGACCACGCGGGCAGCGTTTGTTACATCCGCCAATCGAATGGACAGCGTCGGAGCGTTCCATTCGGCTGCGGCGTTAGTTGGGAACCGCAGCCAAACCGTGCAGCCGGGGGCGCAGATCAAGCTTACCCACGTCGTGCCGGCAGCCACGCTTGAGACAGCGCAACCCAAGTAGGTGCAGTAGTCCTGGATGAACGGCTGGCCGCTCTGCAAATAAGCCGAGGTTGGGATCGTTATCGTGCGGGTGTTGTTCCAAAAGCTCTGGCAGAGCACTAAGTTCCCACCCGAATCGCCGCGCGCCGCGCACTCGAACCCGATGCCGATGTCTGGCGAGTTAAGAGAGGGCTTGAAGATCCATTTCGCCTTGGCTTCGGCTTGAAGATTGGCGAGTCCAATGGCCCACCAGTCTTGTACCCACTCACCGATCGCTCCATTGCCGATGCTGCCGGCGTAAGGGCCGAACTGTTCCGCGTTATTCGGAAAATCCGTCCAGTTGTTGTATTTGCTGTTCGCAGTAGACGCAGCGGTGGAGAAAGCTCCGGCCCCGACACCAGCCGTGTTTGTGGTGGTCCCCCAGTTGAAATATTGAGGATCAAACCCGATGACAGGGTAGCTGCGGGTACCCGCCATGCGTAGGATTACAGCTTCGTTGATCGCCGCGTAGTGATAGAGAGCGCCAGGGCTCACGCCCATGTCGGATAACCCGCGATGTGCCCAGTTATCGGGCGTGATGGTAGCCGTCCCGCTTGTTGAGGAGCCGTTCGGAATTGGAAAGAAATTGGCTTGCAAATTCGCCGAGCATGGCGTGTCAGAAAGACCGGCGGCGGGATAGAAAAAGGTGTTGCCATCGTAGACGGCTAAGCCTGTACCGTTAATGGTGAACGTGGCGCCTCGATTGTTTGCGATGTTGCAACCTTGGATTGAATCGTTGGCACTCCACTGCGCTGATGTGGTGGTCGCGTTAATGACACCAGCTACTTTGGTGCCGTTCGCCATCACCATATTAAAATTTCCGCCATGGCTGGCTGGTGTCGTTGGCCAGGTGCTCCACAGTTCATAGACCGTGAGCGTTGTGCTGGTCGGAGCGGATATCACGGGATATTTTCCGTTGTCGGCACCGTTGCTCATTCCGGTGAGTTGAATCCGCGTCGTTCCTGGAAGGACATTATAAATGCCATGCGGGGCGCTGCACGTAACCGTGTTGCCGATGAATGATGTGACGGTGCAGGGGTAGCCCGCAAACGTATAGAAAGCCGAGAGCGCCGGGGTGTTCGGCATCAGGGAGGGTTTGCCGTCCTGGAACGAGGGAACGAAAAGTCTCTGAAAATTATCGCCGATATCTCCGGGAAGTGTGTATAGCGCCTCGGCTGATGGCTTGTAAAGCGTAACCGTGCTGCTCTCGTTGATGTACTGGTCGGTGTTGTCCGCCATGTTCGGATTGCCACCAGTGCTGAGAGTGGCGAGCGGGCTAGTGAGTGCCGGATTGGTCCAGGTGCCGATGGGCCGATTGCCTGTTACGCCAGTGCCGGTCATCCAGTTCATGACGTTGGCGAAGGCGTTATAACGAGTGAAGTCGGTGGCCGAAGATCCGCCTGGTGGGGTGTGGCAGCCATGGGCTAGCGGTTCGATAGTCAGGCCAGGGTCAGTGCTGTTGTTATAGGTTCCAGACGCCGCCGTGCTCGGGAAGCTGAATTGGGTGCTGCTGATGTTCGTCGCCGTGTAATACCCAGGCGAGGTTGGACAAGCTGGAGTATTCAGCCCAGCGGTGGTTGCTCCCGTGATAGCAAATCCCAATGCGCTCATTGACCAACCGGGCCACGTCACAGTGCAAGTGGTTCCGTTGCAGACGATGTTCGTTATGCCAGAGGTGAACGAGATCGGATTCGGAAAATAGGCACTCGTTCCCCATGTGGTCGAGAACTCATCGTAGCGCGAGGTGTAGACGTAGGAGCCAAAGCACTTGTTCGTGAGCGTTGGGGTGCAGGTATTTGCGTTTGCGAGCGTCTGCATGAGAATCGTTAGTGGTGGAATAGACCAAGTTCCAGCACCTTGAACTGATGGTCCGCGCGTCGTGTTATACATCTCGGTATCGCCGCGCCACCAGCTATCCATAATCCCGTGAAGGTAGCTATTGCAGGCTTGTGCTGTGGCTTGCTGGGCCATCGTGTAGGCTTGCTGGCTTGTCGTCCATGTGGATTGGGAGATGCTGGCAGGGAGCGAGTACTCCAATTCAAACTCCAGCGTGTTGTAGCCAGCCGCATTGTAATCCGCGCACCAGTTTGGATAAGTGTTGAAGGTTTGGGCATTGAAGAAGATCGAGTCATGCCAGAAGGATGCCGTGGGGGAGTACGAGGTCAGGATGCCACCACCCCGGCTGAGGTGTGCGATAGCGTTTGAGGCGTGGATAAACGTCCAGACGTAGCGCGACGGGCCGGTGGTAAAGTTGCAGCCCGTAGTTCCAGCCGTCCCTGGAGGAGGACTGACGGACGCGCTGCCCGTACCCGCCGAGAGGATCTGGTAGAGCCCGAGTGTACAGCCGCCTGATCCAGTTGATGTCACCTGGATCATGTTGCCCTTCATTGAGGGGACGAAGCTGCCAAGAACGTTTGCCGTGTTGCCGGTTATGGATGTGACATGGAGGTTGGTCCCGGTTGTGACCTGACTCATTATCCCGATCCGAACGGAATTAGGAGCTGATCCGACAGCCGTCACCAGGCCGCTGTTCTGATCAACAGTGGCAACGGCGGGATTAAGCGAAAGGAATTGCAATGTGGGCGAAGCGACCACCGAGCCATCGGCGTTGTACAGGCGGCCGGATAGCGTGTAAGTCCCACCCGGTTGAAGAAATATTTCGTGGGCGCTCGCGTTGAGAGCCACAGGGACTGATGAGCCGTTCGAGAACGTGATGGTCTGCTGCCAGCCGTAATCATGACTTTCTCCGTCAATGCCCTGTGCTCCCTCAACGCGAATCTGGTGGGGGCCATCGTAATAATTGCGCGTGTCTATTGTTTCGGTGGCATTGCAGGGAATGTTACCGCAAGCGCCGTCAGAGGTCACATTTTGCCCGTCTACGAACACGTTGTGAGTAAATGCTCCGAACGAGGAATAAGTACCGGAAACAGCAATTGCGAAGGTGATGGTGGCTGAGCAGTTGGAGGTACAGGACGGCGTGACTGTTACGCCGGCATTGAAGGTGGCGCTGCCGCCTGAGTAGGCCTGGGAATTTGCGGTTGTAAAGGACACCGCTGGACTGGTGGCGATGGTTGCGCCGGCCGCGTCGCGCGCGACAGCCAGGACGGAATGGGGACCATTGGCATCATTGAAGGTATTCCAGGACAGGGCGAAATTCGTCGAGCCGTAAGCGAGTCCCTCGGAATCGTTGTCCACCAGGTATTCAACTGTATAGAGCGCGGGGCAAGCGGTACAAGTGGAGGTCAATTTGAACGCCGCGCCACCAATCGTCGTACTGGGGGACGGTGCTGTCAGGGAGAGCGTTTGACTATCGACAGGCGAACCGAGAACGAGTGCCACCCCAAGGCCGAGTTTTATAATCCAAGATCCGTGGCAGCGCATGGTTTCTCCTTCACATCTTTCATATCCCACACTATACAACCCCGGGTTCGCGTGCGAAACCCGTCGAATTCGGAGAATCAATGGGAATCACATGGCTAAGGGTCTGCAAATACGGCCCTTAGAAAAACGCCAGGCAAACCCGCGGAAACGTGAGCGAGAATGGTGACTGAATGGATTTGTCTATCGACAGAAATCAGAACCTGTTGGCATTTTTGGCCGGCACGTGAGCGGATACTTTGAAAGGGCAACTATGGCAACACTTCGCCCACAATGCTCACAGAAGTATTCGAAGCAGACTATCGCGAACGTTTCGGAGCCGCCAGTAGGAGGGACTGTACTCGGAAGGACTGACGTGGCGCAGCGGCCCGGCCGGCGGGCTGAAATCTCATGCCGACCTCGCGCGTGCAAGGCTCCAAGCACCGCGCGCTGCATAACTATCCGCGTCAGGGTTCGACCAAAAAGAATTTCCGCGGCCGGCGCAAGTCGCTTCCGGCCCGCGCAAAGAGCGTGTCCATTTGCAGAAGGGCGCTATCGCTTTGGCGGCGGACGTGACCGCACAGATCGAAGGCAACAAAACCGGCGCTCGCCATGAAATCGACCACGTCGACGACAAGCGGCGCACCCTCATTGAAAGGTAGAGCGGATACTTCAAGAAGTACCAGTTCGGCCTTATTCAACGTATTGCGCGCTCCGCGCAGCACTTCCAGTTCAAAGCCCTGCACGTCCAGCTTCAATAACAATGGGCTCTCCAGATGCTCGGCCTCCAGCAAGGTGTCCAACGTAGTCATGGAAACTTCCAACTGCTTGGTTGGGAAGGTCGTTAGTTCCTTCAAGACCGACGTGCCAGTGCCATTCTGAAAGAGGCGCACTTTTTCCCGTGTGTCCGGCCCCAGTAGGGTGATGAAACTTCTTGCAGCGCCAATTTGTTGTGCCGCTATTCGAAGAGCCTCGTCGTTTTCGGGGTTGCAGTCAATCATCACCACCGGCGCGTTCGGGAAGATCGGCCGAACCATGCGGCTCCAGTCCCCGTTGTAGGCGCCCACGTCCACGATGGCGCTGGGCAGGAAGCCGTTTTCTTTGACAATTGCAAGCGCGCCATCGACGGAAGAGAGTCCGAACCGCTGACGTTCTATACGCGAGGCATATTCAGACGCAATCCTGAAAACGTGGTTACGGACCTCCATCGGCATTGCACCGAGTGATGCCCGCAGTACCTTTCCCATTAAATGCTGCAAAGACATGTGCCCCCCTCAAAGCGAAAGCACGTCGGGAGTTTCGAACATCCTTACCCAAATACAGGGTCGCCGAGTAACCGGCGCGGTTTGCACCGTCAAGCAATGTGATGACTCATTGGGCATGTGTGGGCTCGAGGTCGGCCATCAGCTGGCTCGCCTTAGGACCGCTCATCACGGCAGCGTAGAGCTGCAGGGTTCTTTTAGTCATCGTGTATAGGGAAAATTCCTGGCGCGCCCGCACCCGCGCCGCGCCACCCAGCGACCGGCGCAACTCGCCATCGTCGAGCAGTTGATTGAGCGCGGTGGCCATCGCTTCCGGATCTCCGGGCGTAACCGTAAGACCCGTTTGCCGATGCAACGAGACAAACGGCACTCCGGAATCGAGACGGGTGTTCACAACCGGGAGGCCGGCCGCCATCGCTTCAATCTGAACGATGCCGAAAGCCTCGCTGCGCGCCACCGACGCGAGTGCAAACACATCGGCGGCGTGGTAGTAAGGGACCACATCCTCGTTCTGGATCTCGCCCGCGAATATCACCCGATCCGCGAGACTGAGGTCACGCGCGATTTGCTGGAGTTTCCCGCGCAGCGGCCCATCCCCGATAATGAGCAGCTTCCCTTGCACCTGGGCCATGGCTCGAATCAGACATTCAAAGCCCTTGTAGTAAACCAGCCGCCCGACGCTGATTACCAGCCGGTTCCCATAGCGTTGCCGGAGCTTCGCGACTGCGGACTGATCGCAGTGCTCGAATTGCTCCACGGCAATGCCGTATGGAATGACATGACAGCGATCCAGGTGCCGGGCCAGAATCGGCGACGTTCTCCGATAGTCCGGCGAGGTGGCGATGATGGCGGAACTGCGCCTCAGCAGTTGGTGTAGAAAAGGCTCAAAGAGCGTACCCAGGACCTTTTGCCGGACGGTATCGCTATGGTAAGTCACCACTACGCGCCCGGGGTGCCCGCTCGCCAAATAAGCCAGCACAGCCATGGGATTGGGCAGGTGAATGTGAACGATGTCCGCGTCGGAACGCCCGATTCGACGAATCATTCCAGGACACAGGGGGGTGGATGCCAGGGTGAGACGCGTCGGCAGCCGCGACACGTCAACACCGTCCATACATTCTTCGACGAGTGCATTCCGATCGTTGGCGACGATCACCTGCAAAGCGATCGCCGTTCTTAACTCCTGACACAGCGCACGCAGATGAGTTTCGATGCCGCCCATGTGCGGCGGGTAGAACTTGCCGACGTGCAACACCTTGAGCGGTCCGCGGGCTGGGCCGTTGTCGCCAACGTTATTGCACAGCCTGGCTAACTCGTCAGTCATGCCATCACCGGAGCCGGCGCCACAAACAGGTTCTTGTTCTGAGCGACCCAATCGTACAGCCGATCGAGGCCTGCAACACACCCGATTTTCGGCGTCCAGGACAGCTCTCGCTGGGCGCGCCGGATGTCACTCACAAAGACTTTTTGATCCCCGGGCCGCCAACCCGAGAATGAGTAGGGCAACTTCCGTCCCTGCCGCTTCTCGATGTAAGCCACCAGCTCCAACAGCGAGAGAACGTTCTGCGGCCCACCGCCAATGTTGTAGGCTTTTCCAACCACACGGTCGCCCGCGCTAAACGCTACATCATAGGCATCCAGCAGGTCATCAATGAAAAGTATATCCCGCACCTGTTTGCCGTCGCCGTAAATGGTGATGGGGCGGGCAAGCTGCGCGGCGATCAAGAACCACGCCACCCAGCCCTGATCCTCCGCGCCGAACTGGCGGTATCCATAGATACAAGACTGCCGGAACACGATGGTCCGCAATCCATAGATACGGTGATAGTCGATGACGTATTGGTCAGCCGAGCCTTTCGAGCAGCCGTACGGCGAATGAAAATCCAGATTGCGCTCCTCGGCCACTCCGTACGGCAAGGACCCGTAGCTATATTGGCCGTTTTTCTCGACGATGCCCATGTCCGTCATCTCGCCATACACCTTGTTGGTGGAAGAATACAGCACCGGCGCTGTCATGGCGTTCCTGCGCACGGCCTCCAGAACGTTGAACGTTCCTAGCGCATTCATTTCAAAATCGTCCCTTGGATTGGTGACGGAAGTCGTTACCGCCACCTGGGCGGCTAGATGCAGCACCCGATCGGCATCCCGGTGCTCGCTGAAAAGACGGACTAGTTCTTCTGCATTCCGGATGTCCAGCCGCACAAACTCCAGCGGACCTTGGGTCCGCAGCCAGTCCAGGTTCTTCTGAACACCGTCCCGACAGAGATTGTCGACCACCACGACGCGCTCACCGCGGCGGAGGGCCCTGGCGGCGGCGTTGGAGCCGATGAATCCGGCGCCGCCTGTGATGATGCTCTTCATAGCGTTGCGCTCCTTCCCATATTTTCTAGGTGCCCGGCGAAACTAGCTCGCCACGCGCGGCGGGCGAGACCATCTCCAGGTCAGACTGGATCATTTCGCTGATTAGCCCTTTGAAGCCCACGCCGGGCTTCCAGCCCAGCATGCGGTGCGCCTTGGAAGCATCACCGATCAACAGATCCACCTCGGCGGGCCGATAAACAACTTCATCGCGTTTCACGAAGTCGCGATAGTCGAGGCCTACCTGAGCGAATGCAAACTCGCAAAACTCCCGTACGCTATGCGTCTCGCCGGTGGCGATGACATAGTCATCCGGGGTTGGCTGCTGCAACATTAGATGCATCGCCTGAACGTAGTCCCGGGCATGTCCCCAGTCCCGCTTCGCTTCCAGATTGCCCAGAGCCAACTCGGAAGCAAGACCGGTTTTGATCCTTGCCACCCCATGCGTTATTTTCCTGGTGACGAACTCGTAGCCCCGCCGCGGGCTCTCATGGTTGAACAGAATGCCGTTACAACAGAACATGCCGTACGCCTCGCGATAGTTAATGGTCAATTGAAACCCTGCGACCTTGCTGATGCCGTACGGACTCCTGGGGTGGAATGGCGTATCTTCCTTTTGCGGGACGGCTTGCGCTTTGCCGAACATTTCGCTAGATCCCGCGAAATAAAATCTACACTTCGGCTGCACTTCCCGTAATGCAGCCAATACGTAATGGGTCCCGTTGATGTTGGTCTGCATCGTGGAAAAGCCGTCAACGAAGCTTTCCGCCACGAAGCTCTGCGCGGCCAGATGATAGCATTCGTCGAATTCGTGCTTACTCAAGACGTGGAAGATGCTGGCGTAGCTATCCAAGTTGGCAGCGTGAATGTGTATCCGGGACAAAACCGACCGCAAGCGGCTGAGCCGATGTTCTGGCTGCTCGAGGGCCACCCGCCGGACCAGACCATGGACTTCATATCCAAGGTCCAGCAGATGTTCAGTCAAATAACTTCCGTCCTGGCCCGTGATTCCTGTAATAAGCGCCTTTTTCATAGCTTTTAAATTGTCCTTAATTGTGTCGATCAATAGGCTAACTTGTAGTTCGGCAATCTTGGTGCATTCCTTTACTCAAGTTGCCCGCCCTTAAGCGGTTTCAGAGGGTTGGCCGCTGTTGCCCCGAACACTGGCATGCTCTGGCAGCAGCCGCTCATAGACCCGCATCGTTTCGGCGGCCGTGACATCCCAGGAATGGCATTCCGCCGTGCGCCGGCCAGCGTGGCCAATTCTCTCCGCCAGCGCCGGATCCTCGGCCACTGCCCGCATCTTCTCAGCCAGTTCGGCGGAGTCATTGTAATCGTCCAAAAGAAAACCGTTTACACCGTGCTGGATCAGTTCCGCGGCACCCGCTTCGCGGCTCACGATCACGGGTAACGCGGACGCCATTGCTTCCGTCACCACCAGCGCGAAGGAATCGTAATGCGTCGGCAGCAAAAGAGCATCCGCCGCGGCGTAATATCGCTCCACCTGCCCTGTTGATCCGAGGAAGATCACACGCTCCTCTATTCTCAGGGCTGAAGCGATAGCAAGGTAAGATCCCTCGGCGCTACGCGAAACAAACAGTAGTTTGCCAGACTGCAGTTTCGAAAGCGCTTCCAAGCATTGGCGCGCTCCCTTGCGCAGGTCCCCGACGAAGAGGTATGTCATTTCATGCTCGCCCAAGCCGATTTCGGCACGCACCAGGTTCCGCAGTGGATTTTGCCGCGCGGGAATGAAGCTTTTCGAATCCACTCCATGATAAACAACGGTTATGGGCGCTCTCGACCCATAAAGCTCGCGGATGTCGTTGCTGATACGTTTTGAAACAGCGATCAATTGAACATTGCGTGCAGTTCGATAAAAGACATATTCAAGCCCGCTAAGTGTGGTTCCGGAGACCCATTCCCGAAAGGTCAGTCTCCCGGCCGCTTGCCGCAACGCCCGGTGCCACGCCCGGTTCGCGATGTGAGCCGTAAACACGTTCCCTCGAAGTCCGCATAGGCCTTGATTGTGGATAATGTCGAACTCTCCTCGAACGTGTAAGGTGGCTTGGACCGCGAAACTCAGTATGCTTCCAAGCGCACTAGTTCGCCACGCTGGCACATGGTGAAAGTGAATTCTAGAATTCCCCTCGGCTTCGATATGGTTGGCGAACACGTGAACTTCGTTGTCTTCGGCGAACCGGGTGGCCAGCTCAACCACGTACCGGCTGTGCCCTTCCCGGCGCCTATAATCATGCACGACAAAAGCGATTTTCACGCCGTTTCCTGCGCCACGCCGCGCCCGTCCCGCATGGTCTCTTCGAAGACCGACGCGAGATCGGAGAAGGCCTTTTTACGATTCCATTCGCGCTTGATGTATTCCCGGCCCAGTAACGCTTGCTTTCGGGCCTCGTCCCGATTGGCCGCGATCCACAGGAATTCATTGCACATCGCTTCTGGATCGCGCCGCGGAGTGAGGCGGGCGTATCCCCCCAATTGGACCAGCATGCCGCCTACCGCTGTACATACCACTGGCGTTCCACAGGCCAGCGCCTCCAACGTGGAATATGCTGCCCCCTCCGCCAGCGAAGCCAGCGCCATCACATCCGCGCTGCGGAAGTAATCCATAACTTCGGTGACCGGGTGAGCGGCGGGCCGCCCGAGTACCCACTGATCAGCATCTTCCAGCTGAAGTTCCCGCGCCAATTTCAGAAAATCTTTGTAGCCGCCTCCCAGGTTGATTACCACCGCATCTAGTCCCTTCCGCCGCGCTAGCGCAGTGGCGCGCAGCACGGTTTCCGGATCCTTCTCGTGACTGATCCGGCTGGAGAGAAAGATGATGAACTTGTCGAGCGGCAGATCGCGTTTTCGTCTCAGTGCGACGCGTTCCTGGTCGTTGGCGGGGCGGAACGCTTCTGTATCCACCCCGTAATAGAGTCCCACCTCGCTGCGGGAACAATATCGGGCGGCAATGTCCCGAAGGTATGGCCCCATCGCCAGGCATCGCGTGGCCAGCTTGCCGTTGCATGTCATTAGGAACCGGATTACGGATTCACCTAGCCAGGCTTTCAGTGGCCCGATTTGATGACGTTCCCTACGGCAGCGGAAATATTCCAAGGGCGCAATACCCATATAGGCAATCACGGGCGTGTTGGTTAGGGCGCCAACCAGCGTTCCGTTAAAGGCTCCCCTCAGAAATTCCTGGCAGAGAATGAGATCGAATTTCCGCGCATGTCTTAGGAGATAGAAAAAGGATGAAATCTGGAAGCGCAGCCTGCCCCCCAGGATCACGTCCACGTGTAGCTGCGCGCCGCTGGCGTTCACGCGATCCTTCAAGCCGCTCTCCTGGTAGGTCCTGGCAGGCACAGCCATCGTCAAGCTGCAGATCTCACTCAAACCCGTGACGAAACGGATGTCGGTATAACCTTCCACGAAGAACAAAACTTTAGGGAGAGCGTTCATCTGCCTTCCAATATGTTCTGATAAACTAACACCGTTTGCCGGGCGTTCTCGGCCCACGAAAAGCGCGCTGAATGAGTGCGCCCCTGCTGACGCCGGATTTCCCAAGCGTCCAGCGAGCGAGTCCTCTCCATCAGCAGGCCAGCCACGGTCCTCTCCCAAGATTCCACTTCTCCGACGGAACAATAGGATGCAGCGGTTCCGCCCACTTCCCGGAGCACCGGCAGATCACTCGCGACTACCGGACATCCGCAAGCCATGGCTTCTATCAGAGGAAGGCCGAACCCTTCTGCTTCAGCCGTGTGCAACAGCAACGTGGCGCGCCTGTACACGGCCGCTAACAACTCTCTTTTCAGGAAAGGTAGGTTCAAGACGGCATGTTCGACGCCGAGTTCACCCGCCAGCCGAAGCTGTTCGGGCGTAAAGCCTCCCACCCGCACCAGTCGTATTCCGGCGACGTTTCTATGGACGGCGGCGAAGACTCGCAACAAGACATCCAGACGTTTGCGGGGTAACGTGTTTCCAACGCTGAGTAGCCAAGGTGTGTCGACTCCCGGGACCGGCATGAGCTCCGCTGCTTTTTGATCCCAGAAGGAATTCGGTGACGGCGAGTACAACGGATGCACACCATTCGGGATAACGTTGATCCGTTCCGGCGGGAACAGCCCGTAACGCAAAATCTCGTTACGAGTGGCGTTACTCACGGCGATCACGTGCGCCGCTTGCCGAAAGCCTTCCAGAATTCGCCGCGTCATTGCGCGAAACCAGCGCGGCCGCTTTTCCCGCTCCGGATCTAATAGGCAACGGAACGTATCCAGGTCATGGCAGGTGACCACAGTCCGGTGCGACGGCAGCCCGCGAAGGAGCTGCCCGTAGCTATGGTCGACCAGGTGGAATAAATCGTATTGGCTCTGCCTTTCACCAAGCCACGCGGGATAGTCGGAGAGCCGATTGATCAAACGATCGGCATTTTGGGCCACCTTCATGGGGAGAAAGGGAATATATTGAAAGCGTTTGCGCAGCCGCGGAACCAACTGCGTCGCGGTCACGCTCTCGTAGCAGTACTCGGACAGGTGACGCCATAACATATCGCCGACCAGATCCATGCTCGGCCATTGCTCTTCCCGAAAATCACAAAGCACGGCCACTCGAATGGCCTGCTCGCCGGCGATTAAAGCCCCGGGGCGTCTCATCGCTGATGGCACTGCCCTTGTCATAAGCCCAGCACCAAGGACATCGAGAAGCAAAGCCTCGCCTTAATCGCAAGCGGGAACTTCTGCATCGAGCGCTCCAAGGAATGGCACAACCGGCACGTCAGGGTCGGGCCAAGCTTTGAAATACCAGCGTGTCCGGTAATGAAAGGGGTACCCCACAACGAAAGCCGTTCCACGGTCAGTCCCGCGCGGTCTGCCAGATCCAGCATCTCTTCGGGCGTGATAAGGAACAGGTGCCCATCCGCATCCGGCTTGAATTCCTGGCTTTCGAGTGCAGTGAAATCCTGAATCATGGAGTGTGTGGGAAGCGTGTTCCGGAAATACGAGCCGTTCGGCGTGGTCAGCAGGATGTGGCCACCCGGCGCAACAAAGCGCTTCAGTTGTTTGAGGAAGTCCACGGTGTGAGCCACGTGCTCGACGATCTCGCAAGCAATCACTAAGTCGTGCAGGCCAACCACCGCCGGATCCAACTCAAACAAGTTTCCAGGCAGGAGCCGTATGTTCGATGCATTATGAAAGTGACCAACCGCATTCTCCAGGTTTTCCTTCCGCAGATCGTTGGCGGCTACTTGGCACCCTTGCGTCGCAAGGCTGGCGCACAAGGCGGCGTCGCCGGCCGCGATCTCCAAGACGGACTTGGGCTGAAGGGCCATGGCGTCCGCTAATGCAATCAAGGCTCTCATCCTTCCATAGGCTGAATAGGATGGCGGCCAGCCAGAGCCGTAGTTCCAGCCCCACGAATCGCTGCTCTCGGCCGATTCCTTCAACGGTCGAACAGCGTGCAAGCCGGAATGGCAGACGCTGCGGAACAGACCATACTCGGGCAGTCTGGCATGCGCCAATCTTTCTCGGGAGGTCATATCCGTGCGCAAGGATCGCTCACTGCCTCCCTGCTAACATGGCCGGGTTGGTCAGCAAGGATCGGCTCGAGTTGAGCCAGGTGACGCTGGAGTGAGAACTTCCGTGACATTTCCCAAGCCCCCTGACAAAGCCTCTGATAGTGGACCGGATCGGCCAAAGCGCGCACAATTGCTCCTGCCAAGCCGTCCGGCGAGGGCGGATCGCCGGGAGCCAGTTCGCCTGTCACGCCCGGAATCAACCAATCTGGAATGCCACCGACAGCGTAGCCAGCGGCGGGGACTCCCTGACATCCTGCTTCCACGCCAACCATCCCGAAGGGCTCCGGCCATAAGCTCGGTATCACCAACAGATCGGCCTCGCGCAACAATTCCAGCTTCTCGGCGTTGCCAACCCAACCGGTGCAGCGCAGCGACACGCCGAGGGCCGCTGCCAAATCTTGCATTCGCGCAAGCTCCGGCCCATCACCGGCTACCGTCAATGTAAGAGCACGTCCGTCCTGGCCCGCCAACGCCAACGCCTTTACCAAATTATTGCCTCCCTTGATATCCGTGAGGCGTCCGATGAACAAAATCCGTCCCTCCGGATTCCTCGTTGGCGCTCCATCTGGCAGCGTCCCGTTGGCAGCGGGGAGCGGCACCACATCGATCTGGTCCGGCCGGAGCCCATGATTCTGGAATTCACGGGCCATGTGCGTGCTGGCCACGAGCACTTTTGTGTACTTCGGTAGACGGGAATTGATCTGCGTCTGCCGCCGATACATCTTCCACATCGTAAGAGGATTCAAGCCACCGCATCGGCGCGGATAATAGAGCGCCAGACAACCTGGTCCAAACCGGCGCGCGCACGGACGAACCGTCGGGAAACTATTGCATTTCCGGCCAGACACGCAGGTTCCGAAGTAATTGTGCGCATACAGCGCCACCGGATAAGTATCCAGCAGAATGCCTTCCAGTTCGCCATCTTCCAGACCCTGTGAATAGACTATTTCCGGCCGCCATCGAGCGATAGACGCGAGTGCGTAGTCGCGAGACCTTTCGGACCAGCACCAGGTCGCTAGCGCCGCCCCCGGTGGATCAATTACTTCGCCGGCTTCCGGCAACGGTATTTCGTACAACAGCCCGATCTCGTGACCGTGATTCAGCAGACCTGGGATCACAACCTGAAGGTAGCGTTCAACTCCTCCGATGAGGTTGCGGTAGCTAGTGGCGATCAGGATGCGCATACCAATCGATCGGTGGTGTGCTCCGGCTTTCGCAGTGCCTCGATTGTGTGCGAAATATCGAAACGCTCCTGGTACAGCTTCCGCGCGGCGTTTCCAACGCGGCTGCGTTCGCTTGGATTTGCGGTAAGCTCCGCCAGCAACCGCGACATCGCATTCACGTCCGGCGCAGGCGCTAGGGCGAGCGCCCCTGTATCCTTCCAGAAGGCCTCCGCCAGAGCACCCATGTTCGTCACGACCGGTTTTCCATGGCTCAACCCCACCATGACACTGGTTCGCCGGCTGCTGACGCCATCCGGGTAGGGCTGGAGCAGTACGTCGCACGCGGCCACGTGGCAGGAAAGATCTGCGGCGTCCAGAGTTCCCGCGGCATGAACCTGCGCCCCAAGACGCGGGATCTTTCGTACGATTGCTTCTCGGAATTCCTGGCTGCCCTTACCCATCAGGAGGACAGCCGGAGTGTTGGGATCTCCGGCAAGCGCATTCAAGAGATTCTCCAGCATGTGAATGATTGGCCCTCCGTAGGTTCCTAAATGCCCGATCAAGGCGCCGCTGGCGGCGTATCGCTCGCGAATGGTCTGCACTCTCCCAGCATCGTCGATACAGGGGATGCTGCTGGGCACAGGGAGCCATTGAAATGGGATAGGCCGTCCAAAGGCGTAAGGCCGCAACTTTTTTTCCCAAGCAGGTATCGACATCCAAACTCGTGTTGCGGCCTGCAATAACAACACTGTCATGATCCGGTGAACTAGCGCGGCCGCGTTTTGGGGCAACGAACCTGAGCTGAAAGGCAAGTATGGTTCATGAACCATGATTTCCACCCGGTCGTGGTGCCGTAGTGCGCGGTTCCGAAGCCACCAGCAAAACGGAAGGTTCATGGACCGGTATCCGTAACCATGCGGAACCCATTGGACCAGAATGCACCGCGGAGTCGGAAATCGATCCAATTGCTTGCCAATCCTCGAAAGATCTTGTGGACCAATATGGCCTAGATCAGAATGCACGGCCACGCCTTCGGATTGTCTTGAAACGGCATCGTAAGATGGGCACCAAACGTGGACCTCGTCGCCCTGAGCAGCCAGCCCCGATGCCACCAGCCACGTGTAGTCGCTCACTCCACCGACCTGCGGAGGATATTCGCTGGTAATGATGTGCCAGCATTGCCGCGAGGCCGGCTCATCATTCCCCCACGGGGGGAGACTCGCATGGAGTCCATTCTGCGGAGTGCTGTTCATCTCTATTCAGCCGGTCGCGTGCAGTTCGCCGTCGCTCAAGGATGAAAACCACCCTGCTAAACAATCCAGTTGTCTGGGCCCACAGTACTCCTCGATTGTCGAACGCGCTTTCCGGCCCATCTCTGGCAATTCTTTACGGCAGCGTATGGCTGTCTCGAGAGCCGCGGCTAGAGCCTGCACATCCCCGGCAGCGACGATCCACCCTTCCTCGCCCGATCGAACACACTCCCCTGCTCCACACTGATCGGTAATGATAGCAGGCAGGCCGCAGGCCATCGCTTCGGGCAAAACAAAGCCGAACCCATCTTCGAGCGTAGGAAAGATGAAGATCTCTGACTCCTGGTAGGCACGCAGAGGATCTCCGGGCACACAACGAACTTCGAGGCCTTGCTTTTCACGGGCGAACAGGGCTGCACAATGGCGGTCTCCTGTTGCACCCACCACTTCGAGAGCAATATGCCGGGCTCCCAAGTCCCTGATCGCGCGAAGAAGATATACAAAACCTTTTCTGAGGTCCAGGCTGCCTACGTAGCATATTCGTAGTGGGCCGTTCGGGGACGGTTTCTCGGCGGGCGGCCTGAATCGGTCCAAGTTTATGCTTGGTTGTATGACCTGGATTTTATGAGGCGGTACACCGAAATCTACCATGGAACGTTTGCTCCATTCCGAATAAACCCGAATGCAATCGGATACCTCATATTCCTCGGCGACCCGATCAGCCATGGCCTGGGTGGGATGACCGCTAAAGCGACTTCCGCACCAGCGAAGCGACTCTCGCTCACAAACCTGTTGAAAGTTGCTGATGTGACCATTCGGATTGTCAAGAACCGCAAAAACCTCATGTTGGCGAGCCCATCGCAGGCTTTCTAACCCGACCTGTGTCATGGAATAGCAAGCAAACGGTGGCCGCTGTTGAATTTGGCGGGCGGCCCACTCGCCGAGTGCTCGGTCTCGCTTGAAGGTTAATTCGCCTTGTCTCCAACGTAGCCAGGAATACTTTCTTTTCCAGTCCGGGATTGCTTCCGGCGACTGCAGCCACAAGGCCTTTGGAACCCCGCCGGGCAGAGACCAAGGTTCGTGGTAACCAGGCCCCAGAGCGATCAGTTCATGGCCTCCATGCGCCAGAGCTGTAATCGCCCAAGCCGCCGAATGGCCCAGCCCTCCGGTACCGGCGCGCGCGCCATAAATCACGGCCAATCGTGCATCGCTCGGTTTCATATCTTTGGTGCCGGCGCACACCCTGCCTTCTCAGCCGTACCGTTCTTCAAGGATTGCAGAAATCCCCGCTGAATCAGTTGTGGGATGCCCTGTCGCGTCAGAAGGACACGGGTAGGTCCGGCATAATGTCGTGCCTTCAGCGTGTTATAGTCCACCTTGGTTTCTAATGACAGCAGATAGCTTGGAGGCAAGTAGGTAACACTTTGGGTCCGGCTGACCTCGAGCGCCCAGAGGGTTTGCTCCGTGTGTCCTTCGAAGTCGGCAAATGCGGGATGCGCCAGGTAAGCCTCGCAATTCGCCAGATCGATCACGTCCGGTGATAAGCGGACCATTCCGACATTAATACTAGGCTGCAGATCGATGCCAAAGTCGGATCTCGCACACGCCAGTGAGAGTGAGTAAGCATCGATGTAGTCCCTCTGGAACAAGGCCAGTCCATCTTGCGAGGAATCTGTAGACGTTAGTTCCACAGGGTTCTGAAAGAAGAGAACATCGGAGTCGAAAATTACTATCCGGTGCGCTTGGGCCAGGATCAAGAAATCGGTGAGCTTCTGAACCGTCGGAAGCGCCTTCCGGTATTTTAGTAAGTTCGTCCAGTTGCGCTCTCGTAGGTAGGGCTCGACGATCTGGTCCGCTTCTGCCTGCAGGATGAGACGCGCGTTAGGGAAATGTGCCCGCAGCCGGCCTTCGAGAACTGGTGTGCTTTCGCCTTGGACGTGAACGCAGAGCGGATAAGGATTTCCGGCGTGATGATAAAAACTCTTCAAAGCCCAGATAGCGCACAAATAGTCGCCTGCGTAGCACATCAGATGGACGCATAGGTCGCTATCCGGAGTCGGCGTATCAGTATGGACCGGCGGTGTGTCCAAGATCTTGGGCCAGAGTCGCCTGCGATTAAGAGCGGTCCAATATCCTTCGTGATTCACCCGCAAAAAATGCCTCCATATTGTGCGGGCGCCAATGTAGGCTTTGGATGGCAGAACAGATTCGAGTGCCAAGCGGAATGCGCGAGGTAGCAAGGTGCTTCTATTTCCTTTGGAAACGTTGAGAAACCGGAAGAATAAACTAGCTCGAGCTGGAAGGCGCGGCGCTACGAAAAGCAATATACCGGACCCTAAAAGACTCGATCACAGGACGAACATAGGTGCCCAACGGACCACGCAGAGCGCTCGGGAACATAACCGCGCAGTATACGGCGGCCGCGGCCACTGTGGTCGCTGCACCTTCCAGCAGGGTCTTCGGCGACCATCGCGACGCGATCCAGCCGGCCACCCCGGCGAGGAGCGCAAAACGCCACAACCACCCACCCAACATCGCGGCGGTCAATTGAGCAATCTTTACACCAGCGTCCCGTGCGATAACGGAAAGGTTCAGGGGCAGGCTAACCAGAACCGCACCCGCGATGGATCCCATCAATGCCCCGGCCACTCCCCATACCTTCACAAATATGAGGATGGTGGCGGCTGTTACTATCCCGTCCGTAATATTGGTAAGGGAAATCCTGCGCTGGTGTCCGAAGTAAAACACGCTGTTGGCTGTCATGCCGGTCCAGTGGCGTATCACCAGGTTCAGGAGGAAGAGCACTGAGAGCATGAGCCCGCCGTACTGGTGAGCTGTTACCCACCAATTCACGAACCAATGGTTCACCAGCAAAACCACGCAGAAGACCAGCCCGCTGAAGAGAAACACGCCCCGGCTCAACGCGATCACCACCTCGAAGAGCCTCTGGCGCGACTCGCCAGCCTTGAGTTCACAAAGGCCCGGTCCGGCATTGTGCATGAGGATGGTGACCTGATTGCCAAGTACCATGCATAATTTGCCGGTGCACGCGTAAGGGACAACCGCGGCTGGCCCGAGAAGCTTGGCGATTATCAATACATCCGTGTTGGCCACAAGCAGCGTGGCCACTTGCGCCAGGCTCACCCAGAACCCCTGTCCCAGTTGTCTCTTGACTGTTTCCCAGGCCAGACCCGGAAGTTGGCGCGGCACGGTGTTTGGAAATCGCGACCATATGCGGTATACGAAGAAGGGTGTCAGCACCGTTTGGCCAACCACCCATCCTATGGCCAGTGCGTAGAGTTTCCACTTCATCAATACCAACGCCACTGTGATAGCAGTACTTAGGGCCCAGCTCACAATCTGCATAGTGTTGGCGAACGCCAGGTCCTGAAGCCCATAAAGCAAAGCAGGAAGAATTCGGAGTGGAAAGGAAACAACGAATCCTACCAGAAGAATCGCCAGAGGGCCGCGCAACCCTTGCCAGTCAACCGGTATCACGAACCATATTGCTATTGCTAATGCTATGACGATAGGCAGCTGGTACAAGACGATCCGCACCGTTTGAGCCACCACCAGAGACAGATCGTGCGCATTTTGGGCGCCACCACCTCGGCCGGTCGCCGCCGCCGCCTCTACAGGCAACAACGCCACCACACCGAAGTCGGTAAGCGTCAAGTACAGTAGCAATTGCGTGCCGACAATCCAGAGTCCATAATCGCGCTGGCCCAAAGAACTCAGGAAAAATGGCGTTAGCCAGATGCCTGTCACCATGATTGCCGCTTGGTACACGTATGTTGGGATCAGTCCCCCAAGAAATCGGCGCGAGCGGCTCATGGCTTGTTCCCTATTCGGGCGCGCGTCCAGTCTTTGCGTAAGAAAATGGCTACTGGCATGGAATGGCCAACTTGGTCGTCCGGGCTGACTTCTCTTTCCAATTCCACGGCGTCCGAACGGTCTCTTCTAAACTTGAATGATGCGGATGCCAGCGCAACATACTGGCTGCTTTGCTCGCATCGGCGGTAAGACAGGCGGGATCGCCGCGCAATCAAGAACTGCTCTTTCTAGCGTACACGTCACCGTATCTCCACCCGCTGGTTTCAACTCTGCGGATGGCTCTCAAAACCGCTTGTGCGCTATCCCAACGCGGAAGCTCAAAAGTGAGACGTTCTTCGATGGAAAGGTTGAATTCATATCGACCCAAGCGGGCCAACGCATCAAAGCAACCATCGGTTGTCTCTGGCGAGTCATCTGGCCGCACCTCAAATGACAACCCCTTGACTGGATGGCTTAGACCGGCTAACACTTCCGCTTCAAACCCCTCCACGTCAATCTTGATAAAACCCGGATTGCCGTGCTTCTCTACCAACGCATCCATTGTGACGATGGCTATTTTCTCAGTGCGATCCCATTGGAACCCGTTATTTTGTTTTCGCTGACTCTGGATGAATTCAGTTGAGAACGACGAGCACGCGTTGGCCGTGCAGACGTAAAAGGGGAGTTCACCCGCCTTGCTGCCGACCCCAACCGCTTCGACCTTCACAGGAGAGTGTCGGAATATGCTTTCCAAGCGGCTGGCGAGAGCCTGGTTGGGCTCGACCGCAACAACTCGCGCGCCCATCTGGACGAATAACTCGGTCCGATCTCCGTGATTAGCACCCACGTCGAATACAAGATCACCCGGAGATACGAATTCCGAATAAAGCCGGCGCCAGCGATCTGCACGTCTCCCGAGCTCAGGCCGAAAATAGCGATTCCTGAGCAGCCGCACTTGGCGGTACAAGCCCAAGCTACTTAGCGTGTCGCGTACGAAATCCATTGTTTCAACCTCCGGGATGGCCAAACCGCCGAAAGAAAATCCCCTCTGCCTGGCAAAAGACTACGGCTGCGTGCGGGGCTGGCGATCATTCCGTTTAAACATCTCTCGATACTCCTGGCGATAGCTCCACAGCGCACTGAGCCGGCCGCGGTAGGTAACTAAGCGAAGGAGCCGGTCGTCGCGCTGTGTGGCGCTTTGAAACGGCTGCCACACCATCAGCCGGTAACGAATTATCTGCAAACACACGTTACTGATTTGAGCCCACCAGGACCTTAGAATCTGTCTGGGCCAAATCGACCGCGCCACAGGCAGGCGATACGCATCCAACTTTACGCTGACCGCGCCGGCAGCATAACAGAGGCGCCGAAGGTAATCCCACGATAAGCGGCCAGCGGGAAGGTAGTGCCGGAAATGGAGCCCGGTATGACGATACATCTTTCCACCAGCCAGTTTGATCAATTCGGATAGCTCGACGTCTTCGCCTGCGTCGAGCGTGTTCCCCCGGCGCCCGCTCACCAAGAACGGCAGGCTCCTTATCCGATCGAACGTCTCCCGGCGATAAGCGGCGCCCGCAGTCCACAGAAAGGGCTCCTCCCTTAACACCGGTTGAGCATCGGCTGGCCCGTTAACCGCGTACCAGCCCTGATATCGAGCCAGCCATGCAGGTTCCGAGCCTTCGCATTGGGCCGTGCTCATACCGCCCAAGGCAGATATTTCGGGGTTCTTCCGAAGAGTCTCCGCTACCAGCCTCAGATAGTTGGGATCGAGCCAATTGTCGTCATCCACAAATAGGACCGTTTCACAACGGGCCTCCGCCATGCCACGTTGACGCGCGTAGATTGTCCCGAGTTGAGGTTCATTCACAACACGCACCGTGAGATGCGGGTGCTCTCGTGCAAATTCCGCGATGAGCTTGGCGGTCCCGTCCGAAGAAGCATTATCCACCGCAAGAATCTCCCATTCCAACCCCTTAGGAATCTCTTGTGCTTCCAGGTGACCAAGCGTCTCCGGCAACCGTTTCGCACTATTGTGGCAGCAAAGCACCACCGAGATCGAAGGTAGACTCAAATGCGGCTTCGTCATCGATTCTCGAGCAAGCACCGCGTAGTCTTTCTGTGCAAGACTCATCCAGCCGCAGCCGCGCCAACTCGGCATTCTTGCCCGCGGCGAACCGGGGCGCCAAATTCACGCCCAGCCTTCCTATACACAGTCATCGTTGCAGGATGCGCACATCGGTGGCCCGGCCCACGGCCTGCAGAGGGTGGCGCATTCGAGTCGTTAGCATCACCTCAGACGGCTCGGGTGGAGAGGTTGGCCATCCCGCTCCGATCATTATCAGAACCGTTCCCGGAATCGAGGTTAACAATCCTGTTCCTATCCAGGCCGTTCCAAAACCAATCGCGGTCAGACACCACGTCAACCTCCGGCTAGTTGCCCAGTATCCGTTGGAAAACGCGAATCGCCCCTGATAGAAGAACCAGCCCAGGAAGCTTAACCATAGAAGCAAGCCGATGATACCTTGCTCACTGAGGATTCTGGCATATTCATTTTCCATTCCGATAGGGTTCCTCACTTGACCCTCCAAGAAATACGGAACACTGGTCCCCCCTCCCCCTAACCCGTTCCCCATCGGATATTCCGTGAGAATCTCGAAGAAACCTCGATTTACGCTGCCGGCAATCCGCTCGGTGATGGTGTCCGCGTCATCCAGGGATTTGAATCGCTGGAATCGCGCATTGCTCAAGGCGGCGTAGCCCACAATGCCTATGATCAGAACAAAAAAAACTCGCTGCGGAGCTTTCATCTTGGTCTTGAACAAAACGAAGCCGACCATTCCGCAAGCGATTATGAAATTCGACCGGGTCGCCGACATGAGCATGCCCATCAGGACAACGGGGATACCGATCACACCCAAAATACGGAGGATGCGTTTCTCTGCTTCCATCCATAATCCAATTAGAAAGGGTAAAGTTCCGACCATAGTGCCTCCAAAAGCATGCGCGCTCGTGAAGGTCGATGGGATCCGCAGGTAACCGCCCGCAACATCGCCGCTGGCGTACATAATTTGCGTCACGGGGCTCAGAGGGAAGAAACGTGGGACGCCGAGGAAGTATTCCGCCACAGCGAACCCGAAGGCTACCAGGTCAAGCAATGCCAGCCCGACCGCCAGTTCCATCAGGTCCTTTCGTTTCAACTGGCTGGCTAGCCACACGAGCGGAATGAAGAACACATTTCCACGAAGTCCTACCAGAGAAACCAAGAGGGGTTGGAACGGCAGCGCGACCAGCATTACCGGCCATAGAACCAGCAGCAACGTCCATACTCGAGCCGCTGTGGAAGACTTTCGGCTCGAACCAGATTTATTCCAAAACGACAGGTACAGGCCCAGCAGCCCGGCATCAAAAATGAAATGAGCGAATGTAGTGAGCAGATTCGCCCGCAGTATCCCGTAGAAATAACCGAAAGCCAGCAGGACCACGAGACCTTGGCCGAGCGAGCGTCGTCCTGCCCAGTAGCAGGCCAGGAAAGCCGCAGCGCAAAGAGCAATAGCAATCACTTGCTGTTTAGTTTCTGGCGCAAGGCCGGCACATTGGTTGCAAGCTCAATCTGGAAGAACCTGGATGGGGCCGGCGACAGGCGATTTTCGAACCATGAAATAACCATGGCTTTGTTATGACCAACCACCATGGCCCGTCTTATCTTCGGACACCTCTCTTAACTTCTCCATTTGCGTTGTTGGATCGCACAGCCAACGCGCGCGTGCCACGCCTGCCTCCCCTAGTCGCTGGCGCACTTCAGGCGATTCAATCAATAGCCGTAGTGATCCAGCCAGTGCATCGGTATCACCAGGAGCTACCAATAATCCGCAGCTATCGTCGACAATTTCCAGAACCCCTCCAATAGCTGAACTGATCACTGGGCGCCCTGCCCACAGCGCTTCGACAAACACCAGACCGAACCCTTCCGGTGCTTGGTTAGGTTGGCTATAAATGTCCGCGCCTGCCAACAGTTTCGGTACATCTGCCCGTTCACCCAGAAATCTCACACGCTCGGCAATGCCTAATTGATACGCAGTCTCCTGCAATTCTCTGAAGTATTTCTCCTCTTGGCGGGTCTGTGGACCACCGGCTATCCAGCAAACCCACTTCGGAGCCGCCATGAGTTGCGCTAGCGCGCGAAGATGAACAAGTTGGCCCTTCAAAGGTTCTAAGCGGCTCACCTGCAGAATCACTGCTGTATCATCGTCAACGCCTTGCTCGTGCCGCACAGCCGCGCGACAGCGATCTGCTTCCGCTAGGTCCACCAGGGCCATCGGGCAGTAGATGACCTGTGTTGGAGTTTTCGGATAATGATCTCTTAAATTAGCGGCAGTAAAGCGGCTATTCGCAATTGCAAGATCGGGTGTGGTACGGCGCGCGATACGCTCTAGCCAGTGCTCTCCACTTTGGAAACCGTGCGCCCATAACGCCACTCTTTGCTGTAACCCTCGCGCTACTCCGCCGAAGAGCACCAGCGACCATGCCATATGGCAGATCACCAAGTCGAAGTGTTCCTTTTGCAGTACCTGCCGCAAAAGCCTGCGAGCGCGCCATACCGTCCATGGACGGCTGATTCGCGTCTCTCCAAGCATATACACTGGAACGCCTGCGGCCATCAACTCCCGGCTCGACCGGCCCTCGTAACAGGTTGCGAAATGTGGCTCCAGGCCGGGACACACATGTCGCATTGCGGCGAGCGTGGTTAGCAGGGTTTCCACGCCCCCGTACAGATTGCCAGCGTTCACATGGAGCACACGCACGCGCCGACTAGCGCCGGATACAACGCGCTTTCGGGTGACGTCGCTCAGTTCTAGGTTCACGTCGTTGGCGGATTTCAATTGCTAACTGCCGGTAGAGACTTTCGTGCTTCGGGTTCAGGCCGTATCCCGGCTGGCTGAGCTTTGATCTCGCGGTACACAGCCAGCAGTTCTTTGGCAAGCCGCTCCCTCTTATACAATCGTTCCGCAGTCATACGGCCGGCCGCGCCCAACCGGGACCGTAACCCTTCGTCATTCGACAGCCGCTCTATCTGCTGCGCTAGGATTGTCGAGTCTGCGGGTGGATGCGCCAAGGCGTTCTGACCATCCTTGAAGAGTTCCGAAGCTCCACCTGCCTGGCTGGCAATCACCGCTCTACCGCAGGCCATCGCTTCGATAATCACCATCCCAAATGGTTCCGGCTGCGTGCTGGCGTGCACAACCAAGTCCAATGAGCGCATTGCCGCCGCCGTATTCTCGAGGAATCCCGTGAAACCCACCTTGCCGCTGAGTCCTAAATTGTCCGCCTCTTGCCGCAAATCGGCGAGGGTCCGCTGGCTGCCTTCCGTTTGATAGATGGGACCTCCGATAATATATCCGCGAACAGGCACACCCGCGGATAAGCGCGCTAATGCCTTCAGGAAAACCGTGTGTCCCTTCCAGCGCGCGAAGGTTGCCACTAAACCCGCCCGAATAGTGCCGGCCGGTGCGGGCCCAAGCCCGGCAGCCGCGTCCAGGTCCAGTTTCTCTCCAGTGGGTGAAAACCGATCCAAATCGACGGCGTTGTAAATCGCCACGATACGCAGCTCTTTGAATAGCGACTGCAGGTCTAATGCTACACTCTTCGAGTTTGCGACCGCTACGGTGCAAGACCTGCGAAAAATGCCCAAGAGAGAATTCATGAGCCGGCGCGAACTCACGTAATCATGAATGTGCCACACGACCGGCGTCCGGTGCGGGCGCGACCACGCGCCTAGCAAATGCATCTTGAACCCATTGGTATGAATGATGTCCGGCCTTATCCGACGCAACCAGTCCGCCAGATTGCGTGTATATCTCAAGGTTGGAATTGCTGTTTTCAATAGGGACCAGAGGGCCTTTAGGCCTCCACCGGCATCCCCGAGTCGCGCCAGTCCCGGCGGAAAAGGTCGTAATACGACGTTCACTCCCAGGTCGCGCGCAATCGCCGCGAGGGGACCATCTTCGCCCAGCACCAGCCAGAGCTCCCACGCCGGTTCTGCGGCTCGAACGGCGGCAAGCAGCTCCCGCAGACTGGTCTCGGCACCGCCCAGCTTGCCGCAAGGATTCAAGTAAATGATTCTCACGTTACCGCTGCTGCCTAGCGACGGATGCAAAACGTTCGCTCAGCATGGGGTATACACGCCTCGTGAACTCAAGACTCTCGGCTAGCTCGTCCTTTGGGACCGCGCCACGCATAGGCGTAACTAATCTCACCAGGCTGACGTCCGACCTGCGGTAGCGGATCAAGTCAGGCAACAATCGAAGCTTGGCGTGAAACTCTTGGGCCCATGTGTCCCGATCGTTTTGATACCAATAAAGAACCAGGATGCGCGCGTCGGATTTCTCCATTGTGAATTCGTTCACGGGAATCGCCTCGGTTCGCCCCGCAACTGATACATTGTCAATCTTTTCCGACGTCACCAACCAACCAGCTCCCGGCAAGCAGATCTTGGGCGAATGAGGACCATAAACATTTTGCAGCGATTTGAAGTACGCCACAAAGAGACTGACGGCGGTGCCATTCTGTCCGTCCACATAATCTCGAAGAATATATTCATCCGGCTTCAAGTATGCGGTTATGTCTTCCCCTATTGAGCCTTCGCCCGAGGCCTTCCATTTGCCAAACTGCCAAGGCAGACTGTGCAGCCCTGGAATTCCGATCTTCTGCTCGTCGATTTTTAGCATCCGCGATGCGCTGGCCTGCAACACTAGGATGAGACAGCCAGCCACGAGTATTCCATAACGCTTCGAAAGAAGGTGCTTGGATCTAGCCATGACGATGTCGCCATCCTTTGATGAGAAACCTGGCAATCAGATGGAATGCAACGCAGCCTAAAGCCGCGGCCGCAACGCTAACGTAACCGAAGGCTTCATGCGCCGCCCCGCGGACTAGAGCCGGGTTATACTGGCTCGCGATGCCGGTCGCGACAATGCGAACCGCGTTGCCAAGAATCGCGATGGGAATCGCCATCGCCAGTATCAACGCTTTCATGGCCGTACCTTGCACGAAGAAGTAATTGTACAGAACGCACATAAAAACGATCGCCAAGAGAGATCGGATGCCGCTGCACGCCTCCTCCACCGACAACTTGATTCCGACCATTTCCAATACGTTCCCCTGCCTTAACACCGAATAGCCGAGCGCTTCTAAGGTGCTTTCTCCCAGGCGGCTGGCCAGCAATTGCAATGAAAGGGTCAGTCGCTCAAAGACAAAAGTCGGGGGGGCCACCATCAGAATCAGCGTACAAAGGGGGTATACCAGCTCTCGGACCATCCGCCATCCGAACACTGCAAGGAGCCATCCCACCAGAGAAACGAGGAACGCCATCCTACCCACCCAGACCCATTGCGCCGCAATTCCCAGTACTGCCTGAAGTGCGCCCCACGTTAAGACGACTACGCCCCACGCCGAAGGCTGTCTCGGAGTTGCCTTGAGTTTGTCCTTTTTGGCCCAAGCCATGTAACCGGCCGCTGGTATGACCAGAATGCCGTGCTCCATGTAAGCGCGCTCGTCGAACCAGCTCCCGTACATGCTCGCAAGGATCGGCCAAAAAGCGAGGATGAGCAAGCACCCCATTACCAGGGCGCCGATTTGCCCGGTCAGCAGTCTCGATTGGCGTTGCGTATCAGTAGATGATGTATGCGAATCCGGACGCTTAGGCTCGGCTCGCGTCGCCATAGTCATAGTAATATTGCCTCCGGCGATCTGCACTCAAGTTGTAGTCTGTCAGCACTGTTCCGAGAAGAGAAACACCGTCGGCTTGGATGCGTTGATAGGCCTCCATCGCGCTCTCCCGGTCGGTGACGCCGCAGCGCAGCACCAGAATCAGCGAATCCGTCAAAGGCGCGATGATGCGCGCATCCGCAACACTCAAGATGGGCGGCGCGTCCACCAGGATCATGTCGTACTGCCTGCTCAAATTCTGCAGGACCGCCCGAAATCGGGGTGAATAAAGCGCCTTTGCGACATTATTTTGTGTGACGCGATTCGGTAGGATTGCGAGGCCGGGAAGTCCTGTCGGAACTGCCAGTCTTTCCAGTGGGTATTCGGAGAGGGGCAAATCCTCGGACAGCAGATCGATCAGGCCCCACTCATTTGCCAAACCGAATTTGCGGTGCAGATGCGGCCGGCGGAAGTCCGCGTCCACCAGCAATACTTTGCGGCCGGATTCGGCCAATACGATTCCCAGGTTTTGCACCACCGTCGTCTTACCTTCAGAAGGTCCCGGACTGGTAACCAAGATGATCTTTTGGGCCCTGCCGGAGGCCTGGTTCCTGATGATGGACGCCAGCGTACTTCGAAATGACTCGGTTACAAATGTGGGGGCGCTGGCTGGCGCAACCAGAGCCGTGTTAGGATCCTCATGCGTCCCGTTCCCGTTCTTGGCGCCCAGCCAGCCTCGCTTGCCGCCATTCCCGTTGCCGAGATTGGGAATCACTCCCAGCTCTGGAGCGTTGAAGAGCCGGTGAGTCATACCCGGTACTTTGATGCTGCGGTCCATGCGCTCTCTCAAAAAGATCAGGCCGGCCGACAGCGCGAGGCCTAATAAAGTACCGAACGAAATATTCAGTATGGGTTGCGGTTTGTAGGGAGTGTCGGCTGGCACGGCAGGCTCCGCAATACTGATCGGAATGATTGGCACCGAACTGCTTAAGTTGGTCTGGTTCTGCTGCATCAGAAGGGATTGATAGGTCTGGCGCTGCGTGTCGGCGTCGCGCTTGAGAGCCGCAAACTGCTGGGCCGTACCAGCTTCTGATCCAACGCGCTGGGATTGGCCGGCATAAGCCGCGGACAACGCCTTTTCTTCCTTCAGCGATGCTTCGTAGTCGTGCTTGATGCGCATGAGTACGCTAGAGATTTCGGCCGCATACGATCTCTGTAACACCTCCAACTGGGCATCTACTTTCCGTACTTTCTCGTGCTTTTCGGTAAGAGTTGTCAGCAACATGGCTTTCTCGCGCTTCAGGCCCTCTATTTGTTGCTGGTAATTTCGCAGCACCCCGTCGTCCAAGACCTCCGCGAGCTGTTCCGGCGGATACTTCTGCGTCAGTTCATATCTGTTCTGTCTCGAGATCCTTACAGGTTGAATCTTCGCCAATTCCCCCTTTAATTGGGCCAATTTCGTGTCATCCAGAGTAGCGTCCTGACCGGCGAAGACATTGTTATGCGCTTGCGAGAAATCTCGCAGACGTTCCTCAGCGCCGTCTACCCGCGACTTGGCGTCTTCGATCTGAACGGCCAACCAATCGCCTGTCGCTCGCGCGTTCGTCGAGCGGGAGTGGGTGCTGGCTTCTATGAATTCTTTGGCCATCGCGTCCAGAAACTGCGCGGCTACATCCGGGCTGGTGGACTGTGTAGTCAGTTGGATAAGTCTGGTCCGGTTTATTGGCCGAGCGTCGAAACTCGCCATCGCAACCATTAGCCCCGTTTTGGTGGCTTCCATCGGATTTTGAGTGGCAGGGTGAATGCGCTGGCGCAATCGCGAGAAAATGTCCCGTCCCATGGGAGCGAGCGGCGCTGAATCTTGCTGCATGCGATCATACCCAAGTTTCAGGAAATGCGCGCTATGCAGGATTTGGACCTGAGTTTGAATGTCTATATCACTCGTTTCGGCGTTGCCACCTTCGCCCGGCCTCAGCAACCCGTTGGAACTTTGGACTTCCAGCATCAGCTGCGACTTGTACATTGGTGAACTCAGGATCACCGAGACGAATCCGCCCGCCGCACCGAGAAGCATCAACGACAACAATAACAGCCAATACTTCCGCAGGAGTCGACCGACCTGAAAGGAACTGGTTTCCCCGGCCCCGGCTACCCCGTCCACAGCCGGGTATGGCTGTCGTGGCGTCTCGGGAAAAAGTAGATTCTCGGCCCGCACCAGTCTGTGGTTAGACTCATCTTCCGGTCCACTGGAAAGGTATTGCATACGTTATTCTTCTCTCTGGCCGTTCTGCTCAGGGGCGTTCGCGCCGGGAAAAAATCCATCGGCGCCGCTCGCCACTTCCAGAGCGTTCCCGTCGGGTGCTTGGTTGACCGACAACAACTGCAACTGCTCGGTAACGGCCGCTATCAGGCGCTCCAGTACTCGAATCTTTTCGTCGATGTCCTGATCTTCCCGATGCCGCCTGCCATCTGCGATCAGCCGCTGTACGGCGTTTCGGGCGAGGTCGGAGACACTGCGCGCGCCGGCTTCCTCGCACACGCTGACGAATTGCCGGAATTCGTCCTCCGAGATTCGAAAATACACCAACCGCTCTCTCGGTTTCAATACAGCCACGGCACCCCTCCTCGCTGACCGAAGGAAATTGTTAGATAGATTACTATTTCGGACAAGCTACCGCCCTTTCAGTCCCATTTACCCGGTTCTGACTGCGTCGCGACACAATGAACTGTTCGCGCACCTGGAGGTCACCAAACCGCCTCCATTTGACAATTGTCAGTGCACTTCCTGGAGTATGGCGGATCGCAATGACAAGTGTCAATGAATATGGATACCTAGAAAAATTTGGGAGTACCAGTACTAGCAATCTATATGAGAAATCGGCGAAACTTGTTCTCATGGAGGCTCGAATGGCTCATGTTCTGATGCTGGCTCTCCTCGGTTCTTGGGGGGTAGTCCTAGCAGCCCAGCGGCAGACACCGCCACCCTCTGCGGAACAAATCAATTTCAACGACTGCGTCAAAGGGCTATCCGGATGTGATGTTTCGGCGCTTAACCCAAGGCAAAACCAGCAGGTCTCCGAGGCTTCCAGAAAACGTAACTTAGATCACTGTATGGAGGGCTCTACAGTCTGCGACCCGACTCGATTGACAACCTCGGAGGCCGCCTCTGTTCAAGCCAGCCGTTATCGCCGAAATCTCGAGAAATGCCAGGAGGGATCCGCGAGTTGTGATCCGCTCTTGCTGACCCCGAAGGACGCCCCGTCCGTTCGCGCGAACGCGGCCCAACGGAATTATGACAAATGTCTCAGCGGTTCGGCGGCCTGCGATCCCCTCAAGCTTACGGCTCAACAGAATAAAACAGTGCAGGCGGCCGCACTTCGCCGTAATCTGGATCGATGCAAAGAAGGGTCACCGGCCTGCGATCCTCTGCAATTGACCGCCAGCGAAGCTGCCGCCACCCAGGCCGCCGCGTTCGAGCGAAATCGGGAACGCTGCTTGAATCTATCCCCTGCCTGCGATCCCGTTGCGTTGACGGAGTCGGATGCGAAAATTATGCGAACCGCGTTTCAGAGGCGAAACCTCGCGAACTGTCAGGAAGGATTGGCTAGTTGCCAGCCACTGGAGTTAAGCGAGGCCGATTTGAATGCGGCGAAAGAGGCATTTCACCAGCGCAATGTCGAATCCTGTAAGCGAGGTCTTCCGGCTTGCGATCCATCCCTGCTGACGGGCCCGGAACTAGCTTTGGTCGGGACTGCATTCCAGCAACGGAGAGCGCGGTCGAACCGTCCACAACCACCCAAACCTTGACGTGGCGACCCTGGTCAGATTTTGTCGCTCGGATTACGCAGGCCTTCGATGCTAAACACAACGCTGGAACACGAATATTCCAAATTGTTCACCGAATCTCAAGTAACTCGATATCGTATACGAGATTCCCGGCAGGCCCCATCGTCCCCATAGCTCTCTCACCGTACGCCAGGCGGGCAGGTATCCAAACGCGGATCGTATCCCCCGTGACCATGCGCGGCAACGTCTCTCGCCACCCTGGTATAACGGTGCCGACCAGAAACTCAGCGGGATGCCCGGACATCATCGTAGATTCGAACAAGTTGCCGTCCGCGGTCCAACCAGAATAATTCAAGATCACAAGGCTGTTCATGGTCGGATGCCTTGCTCCAGTCCCTTGCTTCAGGACTTGGATCACCACTCCAGAGGGTGTCCGAAACGAACCTCGGGGAGGCGTCCCCAAATCGGGAGGCGGCAGCGGAGCCTTCAGAATACGGATTAGGTCCACGTCGATTGTCAAATCCAGCTTCGGTGTTGAATCCTGGGGCAGAACTTTGGCTTGGTGATGCGCCATGTGAGCCGCAAAAGCAAGCTCCGCCGGTACCCAAATACGGCGCTCTTCCCCGGCCACCATCTCCTTGAGCGCGGCGGAAACCCCCGGAATAGCGCTCGTCAAACATTGAACGGTGGACTCGCCGTGAACACCTGACGTTGAAAACAGAGAACCATCTCTCTTCCATGCCGTGAAAGTGAGAATGACACAGTCATCACCGGCCGGATGTGCCGTACCCGTTCCGGCCATGAGGACTTTCATTGCAACGCCCGAACGGGTCTTGAGAGAATCCGCGGGAGGGTCGGCGACGTCCGTCGGGGCGGCGAGAGCTCGCTCGCTAGCTTTATCTCTTGCGTTCACAGACCCGTCTTGAGCGCCATTGGATTGGGAAAAGAGACAGGCAAGGCATCCGGCCAAAAGAACGCCCTTGGGTGCGCGACGGAATCGAACACTCTTAGTGGACGCGGTGGAATCTACCAGCATCATCGTTTAGAAAGAAAATCGCGGACGCGACAGCAAGGGGGACTCTTCACGGTGCGCTCTGGTTCGGTCCAATTGTGACGAACGTGGATGGTGAGCTCTGGTTGTTGTATTGAGTCCTGATCCAGCCGGAAGACCGGGCCGTATTGGAGATCTCCAGTTCATCGATTGAACCGTTGAAATAAAACCAGCCAGAAACGCCGCTTGGCCAACCCGTGGTATAGGCAGTTCCCAAAGAGTAGCCATAGATGTTCTGGTAACTGAACTCTCCCTCCACCAGGGAGCCGATTAGCACGCCAT
>PMOK01000123.1 GCA_003162425.1 Bryobacterales bacterium
CCCATGTATTTCAAGCGGGTGCCGTGGGGTTTGTCTAAAGAAAGGTCCGCTGCGCTGCGCAAACTATCGAGGTTCATTGCATGGTCCTTCCTCGCTTGCGCGATCGTTGTTCTGCTCCGTGTGGGCGCGAGATCGTAGCGGCTGCTTGAATTGAGCCGTAGAGAAGCGCTATCTTGGCTACGTCGTGGTGGAATCCCGTTGCGTGGGGAGGGGGTTGCTATGGCAGCAAAGCGCCCTAGATTCTTCGAGAAAACTTATGAAGGGAGGCTGTTCGCGGGGATTGTGACTGCGAGCGGCCCGTACGTGTTCGATATCGCAGCTAAACGCGGCTCCAAGCTTGGCCTGAGCACTATCGTCAATCATGGCCGGGTGCAATGGTGTATATCGGAGGGCGATATACTCACCAGTCGTATTCCTCTCAATAGTCTGAGCGACGCCGCACGTAAAGAGTTGGCGTACGACTTTGGCTTACCCTTCGTAGGTTTCGCGACTCTCTCTCCAATTGTCGAAAAGGAACCATTCCACAAGGCTGTTGCGGTCGAGGGGCTTATTCGTTGGATGGAGGAGAATTCATCAGGACCTCTTAAGCAGCGCCGAGGTTATGACGAGATCGATTGGGCTTTGATGATAAAGTCTTGGACAGCTAAACAGGAAATGCAATCAAACCTCAGGAGAAACTCACGCCGACGAGGACTCGACGATAAGCAACGCGATCTGGCACAAGTTGGTAAGACTCGACCGCGGGTGAGTTAAAAGTGCAGGGGCTACGCATCGTCTGCGCAGCCCCTCGGTGAATCGTTCGGGTTATAGGGGTTGATGGTTGGAAGAAAAGATACCGGTGTTAGAGTAAAAAGAGTTTCGCGATTTATCTCTCCTTGCCTGCTAAGTTATTGTATCTAAAGGCTAACTACAGCCACCCACACTCGTTGCGCATACGGGACACATGTGGCATGTCCCTGTAACGACGCATTCTATGCCGCAGGTGCTGCAGAACGGAGCATTCCCAGAGTGGGCGACGGCAGCTACCGGCTTGGGGCCGGCGACTGCAGTCTCTGACGCGGGAGTGCGAGGCGCGAAAAGAGGGAGTTGTTCTCCTTCAAGGAATCGAAACTGCAGCCAGCGTCCGATGTAGTCCATGATGGATTGGGCGTATCCCATCTTCTCGTTGCCGGTCCACCCCGAAGGTTCAAACCGGGTGTAGGCCATTTTGCCGCAGAGCACTTCCAGTGGTACGCCATGTTGCAGCGACACTGAGAACTGCGTTGCGAAAGACTCCATCAATCCATTGATTGTGGATCCCTGTTTGGACATCCTGATGAAGATTTCGCCAGGTTTGCCATTCGGGTAGAGGCCCACGGTGAGGTAACCCTCGTGTCCTCCGAAGGAGAATTTATGCGTGACTGCTTGGCGGTCGTCGTTGAGACGATGACGCCGAGCAACTGGAGGCCCGTTGGGGTCTTCTACCGGCACATCCACACGGTCCAAGGACTTGGTTGTTTCCTTGGTCACGCTGATGGGCTGGGCGGACTTAGAGCCGTCGCGGTAAATTGCGATTGCTTTCAGACCACTCCGCCATGCCTTGATGTACGCTTCTGCAATCTCTTCAACTGTGGCGCTGGTTGGCAGGTTCACCGTCTTTGAGATCGCACCAGACAAGAACGGCTGGGCTGCAGCCATCATGTCAACGTGTCCTTCCCATCGAATCGAACGGACTCCTTTGGTGGGGACGAACGCTCCATCGAATACAGCGAGGTCGGCATCGCGGAGGCCAGGAGCCCCTTCGACCGTTCCTGCTGCTTCAACGTGAGCAACGATCGTGGTGATCTCGGCTTCGCTATAGCCGAGGCGAGTCAGAGCTGCGGGAACCACGTCGCTGACAAGGGTCATGTACCCTCCACCGACGAGCTTCTTATAGATGACCAGGCCCATCATCGGTTCGATTCCCGTGGTGGAACAATCCATCAGGAACCCAATCGTGCCCGTTGGGGCGAGGACCGTGACCTGCGCGTTCCGGAAGCCGTTGACGGCTCCAGATTGCAGAGCATCATGCCACAGGCACTTTGCCACGGCCGCCAGCGAGCGAGATTCGTCCGTAGTGGCGTCCTGGGCGAGTGCTTCGCTTGCTTCCAGGTGCTTAGAAACAACCTCCAACATCGAAACCGCGTTCATCGCATAGCCCGGAAAAGAGCCAGTCGTTGAATCGTTCTCAATGCGCGAAGCCGGCACAAGCTTGCTCATCTTCGAAGCGATTTCAGCCGATGCCAAAGTTGCCGCACCGCCCATGAGCGCTGTGATGGCCCCTGCCATCGAACGTGCATCTGCGGAATCATAGGGAAGCCCCAAATTCATCAGAAGCGCGCCGAGGTTGGCATAGCCAAGACCCAGCGGACGAAAATCATGCGAGTTACGCGTGATCTGTTCCGTGGGGTAGCCTGCCATGTCGACAAGGACATCCATTGCAATGACGAGCAGACGGACCGCCGCGGTAAAGCCGGTGGAGTCGAACTCGCCATTGGCACCAAGAAACTTGACTAGGTTGAAGCTGGCAAGGTTGCACGCGGAGTCATCGAGAAACATGTACTCAGAGCAGGGGTTGGACGCATTGATACGTCCAGAGGCCTTGGCCGTGTGCCATGAATTGATGGTGGTGTCGAACTGCATTCCGGGGTCACCTGACAAGTGCGTCTCAGTGGCCACCTGGCGAAGCAGGTCAGCCGCTTTGATCGTCTTTGTCGTCGATCCATCTTTGCGAGCCTTGAGGTCCCAGTCACGGCCGTTGATGGCCGCTTCCATGAACTCGTCGGTCACGCGGACGGAGTTGTTGGCGTTCTGATACGCGATCGAAGCATAGGCCTCTGAATCAGGGCCGCTGCCGTCGTAGCCTTCGCGCACAAGCGCCGCTGCCTTCAACTCTTCCTTGCCCTTCGCGGCGATGAAGTCCTCGATATCCGGATGATCGGCGTCGAGGATTACCATCTTGGCTGCACGCCGGGTTTTGCCGCCCGACTTGATCGCGCCGGCGAAAGCGTCGAATCCCTTCATAAAGCTGAGAGGACCAGAAGCCGTGCCGCCACCCGAAAGCTTCTCGGTGGATCCGCGCAGAACTGAGAGGTTCGTCCCTGTGCCTGATCCCCACTTGAACAGCATGCCCTCCGTCTTCGCGAGGTCAAGAATCGAGGACATCGAATCCTGCACCGCATTGATGAAGCAAGCGGAGCATTGGGGGTTGTTGTACCCGGTATTTCCGAACTCAACTTCTTTCGTCTCCGAATTCCAATGCCAGTTGCCGCCTGTGTTCTCTGGCTCGAGCGCCGCGCATCCAACATTGAAAAATACCGGTGAGTTGAACGCCACCTTCTGATTGACCAACAGAAACTTGAGGTCGTTCTGGAAGGCGTTTGCGCTTTCAAAACAGTGGCGAAATAACCACCCGAGATCGCCGCCTCGGTGATTGTATCGACGACCCGTGTGATGAGCTGCTTCACGCTGTGTTCGCGTTCCGGTGTGCCGAGCGCGCCATGGAAATACTTGCTCGCCACGATGTTCGTCGCGGTCTGGGACCATGATGTGGGAACCTCGCAGTCCTTCTGCTCGAAGACGGTCTTGCCGGAGCCCGACTGAATAAGAGCATCACGCAGCGTGAATTCGACGCCATCAAAGCCGTGAGCACCGGGGGCAGTGAAAACCGGTTCGAGAGTGAATCCTGCAGTGGTAGTGGAAGTCATGTTCATATCCTTTATGGCGCCGAATGGCGTATTTGGTTCTGTGAATCGAGTGCTTCGTTGAGACTCAAAGTGTTAAGGAGCTTCCTGTCACCAGCACACCGGTCCGGCTTACTGACAGCCGCGTTGAGGACGGTCAGAGCCCGGTCTTGATGATTTCAGCCATTCACTTCCAGTAGAAGGCGCCTGCCGCGCCGGCAGCAGCTACCAAACCGTTGGTCCACAATAGTGGCACTAGTATAGTCACCAACCTAGCCTATTAGGTGTGAACGCGGTCACAGATGTGCAATCTCTGCCGGTGTCACGGGGTCACTGGACGGTTGCGGAGTTTCAGACCAAAGTAACACCTGGGCGATGGATCTCTGCTCAAAGCTGAGATCGGCGACTTTGCGGCGCCAACTCAAGACGCTCCGTTCAGCGCGTTTGAGCTTCTTTTCAGCATCCAGCAACTTCCGCTTTGCTCGGGCGAGCTTACGGGATTGAACTGACATCTCACTCCTCTTCGCGCGGGCCCAACGCGGCGCTCTCTCTCTTCTCTACCCGCGCACGTATCTGGTTACGCTTATCGGCTACCACCTTGGATGTTGGTGGTTGACCCACTGTGGCGCGTGCTCTTGCGCGGATCAGCTTGAAATCGGTCGAACAGCTTGCGTTTCCTCATCGTCGATCACTACTGTCCGGTTTATTTTATGTTGACCTGTCGTAAGTTCATTTCCGGCTTAGGGTTGGGATGATTTCGGGGTGTCCACGATTTGAAAAGCGTCTTGCCGATTTGCGATGCTTCGGGGTTTGAGCTACCCGGGGTGACGCATGAACGGAGGCAAGACGCTGTTCGCGCAGGTCATGGAGTTCGTGCCATGGAAGACATTTGGACGGATCATCGAGCGGCATCGCGGAGACGCCGGAGTGCGCACTCTGGGCTGCGCCGAGGTCTTCCGCATCATGGCCTTCGCACAGCTCACCTGGCGCGAGTCGTTGCGCGACATCGAGACCTGCATGGCGGCCAACCAGGACAAGCTGTTCCACATGGGACTGAGGTCGCCGCCGGCACGGTCGACTCTGGCCGATGCGCTGAACCTGCGCGACTGGCGCATCTACCATGCGCTGGCGGAGCGGCTGATCGCTCACGCCCGCGCGCTGTATGCGCACGACGCCACGGTGCTCGATCTCGACGCCGCCGTCTATGCGCTGGACTCCACCACCATCGACTTGTGTCTGAGCCTGTTTGGCTGGGCGCCGTTTCGTTCCACCAAGGCCGCCATCAAGCTGCACACGCTGCTCGACCTGCGCGGCGCGATCCCAGCGTTCCTGCACGTCAGCGATGGCAAGTTGCACGAGGTCAAGGTGTTCGACATGCTCCCGCTGGAGGCGGGGAGCTTCTACGTCATGGACCGAGGCTAC
>PMOK01000325.1 GCA_003162425.1 Bryobacterales bacterium
CCCGCGCGGACCTGGGGGTCCGCCCCACATGGTTGATCAAATGAGATTGCTCATCTTTTTGCTGGCTTTCGGCGCGGTACTTGCGGCGCAAACCTTCGACATTGTTCTGGCGAACGGGCGCGTGATGGATCCGGAGACCAATCTGGACGCCGTGCGCAACGTCGGGATTCGTGGCGGAAAAATTGCGGCTGTGTCCGCAGCGGCGCTGGAAGGCCGCACGGTGTTGGACATGAAAGGGCTGGTGGTTACGGCCGGCTTTATCGATCTGCACTCGCACGGGCAGACTCCGGAAAATTACGGGTACAAGGCGCGCGATGGTGTAACGACGGCGCTCGAAATGGAAGTGGGGGTGAATCCGGTTTCCGCGTGGTATGCCGCGCGCGAGGGGAAGGCGCGGGTGAACTTCGGTGCGACTTCCGGGCACATTCCCGCAGCCATGGCGGTGATGCATGACTCGGGACTGCTGCTGCCACGCGATGCCGCGGCGAATCGCACGCCGACGCCCGAGGAGCAGAGGCAGATCATCGAGCTGGTGAGGCAGGGGCTGGACGAAGGCGCGCTCGGAATCGGGATGGGGATTGCTTATGTTCCGAAGACCAGCCGCGAACAGATTCTGGAAGTGTTCCAGCTAGCCGCCGAGCGGCGCGTGCCGATTTATGTACATATGCGCGCCAGCGGACCCCTCGAACCGGGGGTGATCGATTCGTTGCAGGAAGTGTTAGCGGATGCGGCGGCCACCGGCGCGTCGCTGCATGTGGTCCATATCACCAGTATGGGTGTGCGCCAGACGCCGGTTTGTCTACGCCTGATCGCGGGCGCGCGGGCGCGCGGATTGGACGTGACCACCGAAGCCTATCCCTACACGGCGGGGATGACGGACATTTCGTCCGCGGTTTTCGATGAGGGCTGGCAGGGGCGCACAGGCGGCATCGGCTATGGGGATTTGCAATGGGCGTTGACGGGTGAGCGGCTCACTGCCGACACATTCGCGCGCTATCGCAAGCTGGGCGGGATGGTGATATTGCATAGCATCCCGGAAGATATGGTGCGCGTGGCTATGGCCGATCCGACCGTGATGATCGCAAGCGACGGCATTCTCGACGGTGGAAAAGGTCATCCTCGCGCGGCTGGTTCGTATGCGCGGGTGCTGGGGCGCTATGTTCGCGAGCAGCACGCGCTATCGCTCATGGACGCGCTACGCAAGATGAGCCTGTTGCCGGCCGAGCGGTTGGGAATCCAATCCAAGGGGCGGCTTGAAGTGGGCGCGGATGCCGACGTCACGGTGTTCGATCCGGAGCGCGTGATGGATCGTGCGACCTTCGAGAATCCGGCGCAGTATTCGGAAGGCATTCCGTTCGTGCTGGTGAACGGTGTGGTTGTTGTGCGCGATGGGCAGTTGGTGGACGGCGTGGCGCCGGGGCGGGGTTTGCGGCGCTAACGTAGGGCAAGCCGGAGGCTTGCCCTACGGCTGCCATTCTTGAAATTTGAATCCGTGTTGGCGCATGATTTCCCGGGCCTGCTCGATGGATTCCGGAAGTACGTAGAAAAACGCGCCTATACGTTCGCTCATGAAGAGGACTCCGCCGCTGTATTTATCAGGTTCCACAGCGTACTCGATGCCGGACTCGGTCAGCGCCGACTCAAGCCGCAGAGCCTCCTTCAACTTCTTGGCGATGTAGATAAGGTCCATCTCCTGATCCTCAAAAAAGCTGGCGTCGCGGCGCACTCGTCTTCAATGTTATCGCGATCTGTTATCTTCATACGAGCATGAGACGGCTTATCATCAGTGTTTGTTTATTGAGCGTAGCCGCCGACGCGCAAACCGCGCGCTGGCCGGAAAAAAAGGCGCAAGATTGGTACGCAAGCGAGCCTTGGCTGGTGGGGAGCGACTACATTCCAGCCACCGCGATCAACGAACTGGAGATGTGGCAGGCCGACACCTTCGATCCCAAACGCATTGACCTGGAACTGGGCTGGGCAGAGGGCCTGGGGATGAATACCATGCGGGTGTTCCTGCACGATTTGCTGTGGCAGCAGGACGCCGCAGGATTCCGGAAGCGGATCGACGAATTTCTGCGGATAGCCGACAAGCACAAAATCAAACCAATGTTCGTGTTGTTCGATTCGTGCTGGGATCCGGCGCCGACGCTGGGAAAGCAGCATGAACCGACGCCGGGCGTTCACAACTCGGGTTGGGTGCAGAGCCCGGGAGCAGTCGCGTTGAAAGATCCGGCGCAGTACGGGCGGCTGGAAGCGTACGTTCGCGGAGTGGTGGGAGCTTTCGCGAACGACCAACGCATTCTGGCATGGGATATTTGGAACGAACCGGACAACGTGAACGACGGGAGTTATGGAAAGCTGGAACCGCCGAATAAAGTGGAGTTGGTGGCGGCGCTGTTGCCGAAGGCATACGGGTGGGCTCGCGCGGCGAATCCGAAACAGCCGCTCACCAGCGGGGTTTGGGGCGGTGATTACTCCGATCCGAGAAAGCTGAACGCAACGCAAAGGACGCAGCTGGAAATGTCGGACGTGATTTCATTCCACAACTACAGTGCTCCGGA
>PMOK01000169.1:0-29180 GCA_003162425.1 Bryobacterales bacterium
CGGCCGACCCGCTCGCCGCGCCGCTCCTCGGGTTCGTCGGCACCGACAACGCCGGCCTCGGGGGGATCGAGGCGGCCGAGCAGTCCGTGCTGGCCGGCCGGGCCGGGCGCCTCCAAGTCGAACAGGACCCACGCGGTCAGGCGCTGCCCAACGGCACCCATGAGGAGCAGGCCACCGTGCAGGGCTCGGACGTGGTGCTCACCCTCGACCAGTCGATGCAGTACGAGGTCGAACACGCGCTCGCCGCTGAGGTGACCAGCCAGCACGCCCAGGGCGGGATGGCGATCGTGGCCGACGTCCAGACCGGCGACGTCCTCGCCATGTCGACGGTCAACGGGCCGATCGGCCCGTTCCCGGCGGAGCCGGCGACCGCCACCGAGGCGAACCGTCCGCTCACCGACGTGTTCGAGCCCGGCTCGACGGCGAAGGTCGTCACGATCGGCGCGGCGCTGGAAGCCGGCCTCGTCAACCCGACCTCCACGCTGTCGGTGCCGCAGTCGATCACCGTCGCCGGCGTCCAGTACGCCGACGTCGACTCGCACCCGACCTCAATGAGCGTCGCCGACATCCTGCGCGAATCGTCGAACGTCGGCACCATCGAGATCGCCCGCCAGGTCGGCGCCGACCGGTTCAACGCCGCGCTGCACGCCTTCGGGTTCGGGGTCGCGACCGGCAGCGGCTTCCCAGGGGAGGCAGCGGGGATCCTCCTCCCGAGGGACCAGTACAACTCGACGAGCATGGCGTCGATGCCGATCGGAAGCGGGATCGCGGTCAGCGCGATGCAGCTCCTCAACGTGTACATGACCATCGCCGACGGCGGCGTGGCGCACGTCCCGCGCCTCGTGGAGGCGACCGTCGACGCCGCCGGGCACCGCCACGACGTCGCCCCCGCCCCGGGCCACACCGTGATCCCGCCGACCGTCGCCGACGAGCTGCGCCAGATGCTGGTTGGGGTCGTCGCCGGCGGAACCGGCACCGAGGCGCAGATCCCCGGCTACGTCGTCGCCGGCAAGACCGGAACGGCCCGCAAGCCCCCCTACAACCGCCCGCCCTACAGCTACGTCGCGGACTTTGCCGGTTTCGCGCCCGCCGGCGCGCCAAAACTGGCGGCCATCGTGGTCCTGGACGCGCCAAAGGGCGCGATCTTCGGCGGCGACGTCGCGGCGCCCGTCTTCTCCCAGATCATGCAGTACGCGCTCACCGTGGAACGAGTCCCGGCCTTGAGCACCCCATCGACCCCCGCGACCAGCCCGATACCCTGAGCCGGCCCCGGGGACAGAGAGAAGGACCGCGCGCGTGCAGCTCCAGGAGCTCCTAGCCGACGTCGAGGTGCTCGACCTCCGCGGCGACGCGACGGTCGAGGTGCGCGCCGTCGCGCACGACAGCCGCCGCGTCCCACCCGACGCGTGCTTCGCGTGCATCGTCGGCGCGACCTCCGACGGCCACGACCACGCGCCGGCGGCAGTCGCCGCGGGGGCGGTCGCGCTGCTCGTCGAGCGGGGCCTCGGCCTCGCCGTCCCCGAGGCTCGGGTCGCCGACGTCCGCCTCGCGCTCGGCCCGGCCGCGTCCCGCCTCCACGGCAACCCCTCGCGGGCCATGCGCTGCTTGGGGGTCACCGGGACGAACGGGAAGACCACCACCACCCAGCTCCTCGCCGCCATCGCCGCCGCGGCCGGTGAACGCACCGGCGTGGTCGGCACCGTCGGGGCCCGCATCGACGACCGGGCCCAACCCCTCGCGCACACCACCCCCGAGGCCCCCGAGCTTCAGAGCCTCCTCGCCACCATGCGGGACGAGGGGGTCCGCACCGTCGCGCTCGAGGTGTCGTCCCACGCGCTCGCCCAGCACCGGGTCGACGGCACCTGGTTCCGGGCGGTGTGCTTCACGAACCTCACCCGGGACCACCTGGATTTCCACTCCAGCATGGACACCTATTTCGCAGCCAAGAAACTTCTATTCGCTCCCCAGGGCACCCCTGCTCCGCGCTGGGCTGTAATCAACCACGACGATCCGCATGGCGCCGAGATAGAAACCGCCGCGCAAGTGATCCGCTACGGATTTGAACCAGGCGCTGATTTGCGCGCTTCCGGGCTAGAGATGAGTTTCGAAGGCCTGCGATTCACGGTGGAATATCGCGACCAAAAAGTGGAACTTCGATCGCCGTTGGTGGGCAAAATCAACGCATACAATATTCTGGCCGCGTGCGGGACAGCTCTCAGCTATGGGTTCGATTGGGAAACCATCGCCCGTGGAGTCGCCGATTGCCGGCAGGTACCGGGCCGCTTCGAGCGCGTGGATCAAGGCCAGCCGTTTCTCGTGGTAGTGGATTACGCGCATACCGACGACGCGTTGCGCAGCATCATCGCCGTGGCGCGTGAGCTCCATCCCAAGCGCGTCATCACGTTGTTCGGCTGCGGTGGTGACCGCGATCGGTCCAAGCGCCCCCTGATGGGCATGGCAGCCGGGCAATCCAGCGATTTTGTGGTTTTGACTTCCGACAATCCGCGCTCAGAAGACCCCCTCGCCATCATGAATGATGCCCTGGTGGGATTGAGGCGCTTCGATGTCCCTCACATTGTAGAACCGGATCGCGCAAAAGCGATCCGCGCCGCGCTCGTCCAGGCGCGTTCGGGCGACATCGTAATTCTGGCAGGCAAAGGGCACGAGCCGTATCAAGTTCTGAAAGATCGCGTCATACATTTTGACGACCGCGAAGCAGCCAGAGAGGCCTTGAAGGCCCTGGGTTGGGGTGTGACCGAGCCGCGACCGTAAGGGAGTCGGTGATTGAGTAAGGATTTGTGGAATTCACAGTAAAGGAGATTGCCGCAGTGCTAGGAGTTCCAGCGACGAGCGACACGCGCATCACCGGCTGGAGTGTCGATTCGCGGACCGTTCAACCTGGAGACCTATTCTTTGCATTGCGAGGACTAAATCACGATGGGAACGCCTATCTGGACGAAGCGCTCGGAAAAGGCGCGGTAGCGGCAGTTGCGAATCGCGAAGACACCGCTGACATTCTCCCCGTTCCCGACTCTTTGGCCGCGCTCCAGGAAATTGCCGCCTGGGCGCGCGAACAGTGGGGCGGTCAGGTGGTGGGCGTGACTGGCAGCGCCGGAAAAACTACCACCAAAGACATCATCGCGGCCATGCTAGCAGTGAGTAGGACAAGCCTCCGGCTTGTCCCCAACCAGCCGGAGGCTGGCGTCCCAGTAGCGAAGACCATCGGAAATCTCAACAATCACGTTGGCTTGCCGCTTTCCATTTTGCGCATGCCCTCGAACGCGCGCGTGGCTGTGCTCGAAATGGCCATGAACCACGCCGGCGAAATCCGCCGCTTGTCCGAAATCGCCCGGCCCAACATCGGCGTAGTAACCAACGTCGGCCATGCTCACATGGAAGCTTTCGATTCCATCGAAGCTGTCGCAGCCGCCAAGCGCGAGCTCATCGAAGCGTTGCCCTCCGACGGCACGGCCGTACTGAATTTCGACGACCCCCTGGTCCTCCCCTTCCGCGATGCCCACCGCGGCCGGACCATCACGTTCGGATTAAACGCCGGAGCCGATGTACGCGCCGAAAGCTTCGAGGACACCTCCGATGGCGTCAGCTTTTCTGTGGACGGCGTCCAGTTTTCGAGCCCGCTCCACGGCCGCCACAGCGTTTCAAATTTTCTGGCTGGAATCGCCGTCGCCGGCTTGTACGGAATACCGCCGCGCGAGCTCACCGAAGTGGTGCGCGACATTCCGCCCGGCCCCATGCGCGGCGAACGCTTCCTCCACAACGGAATTCTGATTTTGAACGATTGCTACAACTCCAATCCCGATGCGGCGCGCGCCATGATCGACGTGCTCCGGGATACCCAAGCCATTCGGCGCATTGCCGTGCTGGGGGAGATGCTCGAGCTCGGACGCTGGTCCGGGGCCCTGCATCGCGACGTGGGCAACTATGTCGCGGCGCAAGGGATTGATGTGCTCGTTGGCATACGCGGCGCGGCCAGTAACCTGGTGGATGCAGCCAAGGAAGCAGGTCAAGCAGTTAACGCCGCGTTTTTTTTCCCCGAGCCTGCCGAGGCCGCCGACCAACTGCGCAAGATCGCCCGCGCGGGCGATGTGATTTTGTTCAAGGGTTCACGAGGCACCCACGTCGAGCGGGCCCTGGAGAGGTTTCTGTCTCCACCAAGTTAGATGCTCTACTGGCTGTTCTACGAAAAGCTGTTTCGCCTTTACACGCCCTTCCGCGAGTTTGGATACGTGACGTTCCGCACTGCGTCCGCCAGCCTTACGGCGCTGTTCCTGTGCGTCGCGCTGGGACCTTGGCTCATTCAAAAGCTGCGCGAATTCCAAATCGGCCAATACATCCGCGAGGACGGGCCAAAATCGCACATGAAGAAGGCCGGTACGCCCACCATGGGCGGAATCCTGATCATCATCTCCGTCGTCGTTCCGACTCTCCTCTGGGCGAATCTTCGAAATCCTTACGTGTGGATCGCGCTTTTCGGGATGGCGAGTTTTGGGTTAATCGGTTTCTTCGACGACTACGCCAAGATCCGGGGCAAGCAAAACAAAGGTCTGTCGGTGCGGGAGAAATTCTCGTTCCAGGTGGTGGCCGCACTCATCGTGGGATTTATTCTCCTCAGCCTGCATGCCAACAAATTGTATTCCACCAGTATTAACGTTCCCTTCTTCAAATCCTTCAAGCCCGATCTGCTCATTGAGCCTTTGGTGCACAACTGGTACACGTATCCGCTCGCCTTCGCGGGTTTCTACGCGTTCATGGTGCTGGTGATTGTCGGAGCATCGGACTCAGTGAACCTGACGGATGGCCTGGACGGCCTCGCCATCGGCCTGATGATCATCGCCTCGGGCGCGATGACCATGCTGACTTACGTCAGTGGTAACGCCAAGCTCGCCGAGTATCTCGACCTGGCGCGGCTCCCAGGCGCCGGAGAGCTGACCATTTTTTGTGGATCGATGGTCGGTGCCTCCATCGGATTTCTCTGGTACAACGCGCATCCGGCCGAAATTTTCATGGGCGACGTGGGATCGCTCGCCCTAGGCGGCGCGCTGGGTGTGGTCGCGGTTCTAATCAAGCAAGAAATCTTGCTCCTCTTCATCGGCGGAGTGTACGTTATCGAAGCACTCTCGGTGATCCTGCAAGTAGGCAGTTACAAGCTGCGCAAAAAACGAATTTTCAAGATGGCGCCCATCCATCATCATTTCGAGGCGTTGGGTTGGCCCGAGTCGAAAATAATAACCAGATTCTGGATAGCAGGTTTAGTAATGGCATTGTTCGCCCTAACAACATTGAAGCTTCGCTAAATGGTTACCGAGCCGCGACCGGAAGGGAGCGTACGAAATGGGCGGTGGATGTTGGAATGGTATTAAATGGCCGAAAAGTGGTGGTAGTCGGAATGGCGCGCTCCGGCGTAGCAGCCGTAAGGCTGCTCCTGACAAAAGGCGCAACCGTCCGCGCAGTAGATGAAAAACCAATGGGAGAAGTGCAAGGCATAACAGTGGAGCCTCAAACAGAAGCCGCCTTCCGCGACGCCGACCTGGTAGTGCTATCCCCAGGCGTCCCGGCAGATCTGGACGTACTGGCAACCGTCCGCGAACGCGGCATCCCCGTAATCGGCGAACTAGAGTTGGCCGCGCCTTTCCTCGAGGGGCAGAACATCGGCATCACAGGCACGAACGGAAAAACCACGACCACCGCGCTCACCGGCCATATCCTGCACGAGTCCGGGATCGCCTGCCAGGTGGGAGGCAACATCGGAACACCTCCGGCTTCCATGGTGGAGTCTTCGCGTCCGGATCAATGGAATGTCCTCGAGCTTTCCAGCTTTCAACTCGAGACCATCCGGACGTTTCATGCCCCCATAGCAGCGTGCCTCAACGTCACGCAGAATCATCTGGACCGTCACCACACTTTCGAAAACTACAAGAACACCAAGGCACGCCTATTCGAAACCCAGAGTGCAGACGACTGCGCCGTGCTCAACGCCGACGATCCAGTCACGGTTGAATTCGCCGTTCGCACCCGAGCCACCGTCGCGTGGTTCAGCAGCACTCATCCTGTCGCCGGCGCATGGCTCGATGGCGACACCATCCGCATGGAAGATACCGAACTTCTCAACGTGCGCGAGCTACGTCTGCGTGGCCGGCACAACTACGAAAACGTAATGGCTGCGGCCTTGATGGCCAAACGCGCCGGAGCGCAAGTTGCCCAAATCGCCCGCGCGGCTGCAACATTCGCACCTGTCGAGCACCGCCTCGAACTCGTCCAGGAAATCGACGGGGTCGCCTACTACAACGATTCCAAGGCCACCAGTGTCGACGCCACTCTCAAAGCTATGGATGCGTTCCCCGGCGGGCTCTGGATCATCCTGGGCGGCAAAGATAAAGATAGCGATTATACGGTGCTGCGCTCGCCGCTGCGTGCCAAAGCCAAAGCCGCATTGCTCATTGGCTCGGCCGCCCAGAAAATCGCTTCCCAAATCGGCGATGCCACGCTGGTACTGCAATGCGGCACCCTGGCGGCAGCGGTCCAGCAAGCCTCTCGCGTCGCCTCCCCCGGCGATACCGTCCTGCTTGCGCCTGCCTGCGCCAGCTTCGACCAGTTCGAAAACTTTGAGCAGCGCGGCCGGGTCTTCAAAGATCTCGTACGCGCCTTGGCGGAAGGAGCAAGCTGATGGCCCAGCGATTGAAGACAGACTGGCTGTTATTTTCCACCATCGTCGCCATGGTTGGCTTCGGACTGGTAATGGTCTACAGCGCTTCTTCCGTGGTGGCCGAGCTCAACCCTCGCATCAAATCCAGCTTCCATTTCGTGAGTCACCAACTGGTCTGGGCGATTTTCTCGTTCATAGTTCTCATGTATTTCAAGAAGCGCGATTATCGTCGGCTGCATAGCCCGGCCTGGGCCTTCGGATCCGTAGGCGTCGTGCTGATGCTTCAAATTCTGGTCTTCATTGCCGATAGCAAAACTCACCGCTGGTTCCGCCTGGAAGGAATCGGAACTTTGCAACCGTCCGAGTTCGCGAAACCCGCGCTGCTTATCTTCCTCGCCTACTTTGTGACCCAGCGGCAAGAAACTCTCAACACCCGGCGAACCATAGCGGCCGTTTGTCTTCCGCTGGCGGTGCTTGCTGCGACGGTGGGAATCGGCGACCTGGGGACCGCCATCGTGATGGTTGTTCCAGCCGCGATTGTATTTTATGTCGCTGGATTGCAGCGCAAACTGGTCACCGCCGCATTGGTCGCCGGGCTCCTCTGCTCGGTCGCGTTTGTGGCTTACAAGCCTTATCGCCTGGCGCGCATCGTTGGATTTTTCGATCCCCAGTACAAGCTGGTATCGATTTTCGATAAGAATGGCCTCATCAAGAAATACATCAGCGAATCCATCACCACTCGCGACCCCGGATATCAGGCGCGGCAATCCAGGATCGCGGTCGGGAGCGGCGGATTGGTCGGCCTCGGGCCAATGCAAGGCATCCAGAAACTTTACTATCTGCCGGAGGCGCACACCGATTTCATTTACGCCGTGATCGGCGAAGAACTTGGATTCTTCGGTTGCAGCGCCGTGCTGGCCGGCTTCCTCATTATTCTATGGCGTGGTTTGCAGGTGGCCTGGGTAGCGCAGGACGATTTTGGCCGCTACCTGGCTCTGGGCCTCACCTCGTCCATCGTCATCCAGGCCTTCATCAATATCAGCGTGGTGCTCGACATGGGTCCCACCAAAGGGATTCCATTGCCCATGATCAGCGCGGGCGGCAGCTCATTGATGAGCACGCTGATTTGCTTGGGAATGCTGCTGAGCGTGAGCGAGCACTCAGAATGATTTTGTCCCGCACGAATGAACGCAAATGGCAACTGTCGTGATGGCCGGCGGAGGAACAGGCGGACATGTGCTTCCACTTCTCGCCGTGGCGCGAGAATTGAAGGCTCGCGGCCACAATTGCGTCTTCATCGGCACGCGCACCGGCTTCGAAGCCAAGCTGGTCCCTGCCGCAGGCTTTCCGCTCGAATTCATCGAGATCGGTGGACTCAACAGCGTCGGCATGGCGCGCAGCGTCCGAACCTTGATGCAACTTCCGTTCAGCGTGCTGAGGGCGCGCCAGATGCTCGGTAAACATCGGCCCAGCGCCATTTTCAGCATGGGCGGCTACGCGGCCGGACCTGTGGTTCTGGCCGGTTTATGGAAGCACCTGCCCATCCTGGTGATGGAGCCGAATGCAATTCCAGGCCTCACCAATCGTCACGTCGGCCGCTTCGTCTCGCGCGCGCTTCTGAATTTCCCCGAAACCGCGCGATTTTTCCCGCCAGGAAAATCCGTGATCACCGGGCTTCCGGTTCGTCCGGAATTTTTCGCCATCCGCCCCAAAGCACGGGAGGCGACGCTCACCGTCCTGATCACCGGTGGAAGCCAAGGCTCGCGCAAGTTGAATGAAGCCGCCAAAGCAAGCTGGAATTACTTTCGCGAAGCGAAATTTCCCGTGCGATTCATCCATCAAACCGGCGTTACCGGTCACGAAGCTCTGGCCAAGAAATTCGCGGAGACCGGTATCGAGGGTGAGCTGCTGCCGTTCATCGATGACATGCCGACCGCGTTTGCGCGCGCCGACCTGGTAATTTGCCGTGCCGGAGCGGGCGCGCTTGCAGAATTGGCCGCGGCCGCGAAGCCGGCTATCCTGGTGCCCCTTCCCAGCGCCACCGATGAGCACCAGCTTCGAAACGCCGAGGCATTCAGCAAGGGCGGCGCCGCGCAACTCGTGCTGGACAGCCAAATGGATGGCGGCCGCCTCTTTGAAGAGGTAGGCAGGCTAAGCTCTCAACCAGCCCAGCTGAAACGAATGGGCGAGCAAGCCCGCAAATTTGCCCACCCGGAAGCCGCCCGCCAAGCCGCCGATATTGTGGAGGCCTCCCTTGCCAATTAAATACCCCACTCCCCAAAATTCTCCATCCTCTCAGCCTTCTGGATTGCCTCTGAAATGTGCATTGATGGTGGGGCGGACCCCCTGNNGACCAGGGGGGTCCGCCCCACTCCCTATTGACATTGCCCTCGAAAGCCGAAACAATACAATATAAAAATGTTTTTTAAGCTACAACACTTGCACTTCGTTGGAATCGGCGGGATCGGTATGAGCGGTATCGCCGAGGTGTTGCTCAATCTGGGATACCAAATCAGCGGTTCGGACGTGAAACTCAGCCCGACGACCGACCGTCTGGCCAAGCTCGGCGCCCAGATTTTTGAAGGCCATGCCGCGGCCAACGTCACGGGCGCGAAGGCCATCGTCGTCAGCTCGGCTGTGGACGACCAGAATCCGGAAGTGCAGGAAGCGCGCCGCTTGTCCATCCCCGTCATCCCCCGCGGCGAAATGCTGGCTGAGCTGATGCGTCTGAAATACGGCATCGCCATCGCCGGCAGTCACGGAAAAACCACCACCACTTCCATGACCGCAACCGTTCTGAATGTGGCCGGATTGGATCCCACGGTAGTCGTAGGAGGAAAAGTCGCCGCCATGGGTGGTTCGAACGCGCGCGTAGGTCGCAGCGATTTCCTGGTGGTGGAATCCGACGAAAGCGATGGCTCATTCCTGAAGCTGAGCCCGATTCTCGCGGTCGTAACGAATATCGATCGCGAACACCTGGACCACTACCCGTCCATCGTCGAGATTCGCGCCGCGTTCCTCGAATTCGTTCAAAAAGTTCCCTTTTACGGCGCGGCGATTCTGTGCCTGGACGACGAAAATGTACAGCAACTGCTTCCGGCTGTGAATCGCAGAGCCATCACGTATGGGCGCAGTCATCAAGCGACACTACGTATCGTCGACATGGAGTGCGGGGCTTTCGAAAGCCGCTTTTCGGTCCATACCCGGGGCCACGACTTAGGAAAATTCCTCCTGCGCGTGCCGGGAATTCACAACGTGCTCAATGCCACGGCAGCCATCGCGATCGGCCTTGAACTGGATGTAAAGCTGGCAGCGATTCACGAAGCCATCGCCCTGTATTCGGGCGTGGAACGGCGCTTTCAGACGCGCGGTTCCGAGCGCGGCATTACCGTAATCGATGATTACGGCCATCATCCCACCGAGATTCGCGCCACCCTCGCGGCCGCGCAATTATGCAAATTCCAGCGCATTCACGCCGTCTTCCAGCCGCATCGTTATACGCGCACCCAGCACCTGATGGACGAATTCGCCCGAAGTTTTCACCAGGCCGACGTGGTGTACGTGTTGGATATTTACGCCGCCTCGGAGCACCCCATCGAAGGAGTCACGGGCAGTGCGCTTGCGGAGCGGATGCGTGATTTCGGCCATCGATGCGTCGAATACACGGGAACTATCGAGCGCACCACCGACGCCGTGATCGCCAATGCGCGCGATAAAGATCTGGTAATCACCCTCGGCGCCGGCAACGTGTGGCAGGTAGGTGAACGTGTCCTCGAGAAATTACGGGAGGCGGCTTAGATGGCGCCCCAAGCCAAGGACAAGAAGCGGCGCGCGCCGGCTGTGCGCGTGATCTTTCGCTACGGGCTGATCATTATCGGCGCCAGCCTGCTTCTCACCACCTGCATCTACGCCTCGCAACGCTTCGAGCAATTCCTGATCCGCGATCCGCGCTTCCTCCTGCCTGGCCCGGCCGATTACGGGTTGGAAAGTCCGAATCTCGAAGTGCATGGAGTAAAATACGCTTCGCGTGCGCAGATCTTGAGGATCTTCGATCCGGACCTGGGCCGCAGTGTCTTCCTGTTTCCACTCAACGCGCGCCGCAAGGCTCTGCTGAATGTCCGATGGGTACGCGATGCGTCCATCGTGCGAATTTGGCCGAACCGCATCCAGGTGCGCATTGAGGAACGCCGGCCCTCCGCATTTGTGAAGCTGCGCGCCGAAAGCATGGAGCGCTGGGCGCTGATTGACGAAGAAGGCGTAATTCTCGATCCGCCACCTAAAGCAGCATTCCATCTGCCCCTGCTGGCTGGCGTGAACGCGGACGAAAGCGCTGCGCAACGGGGTGTTCGTGTTCGCAGGGCCGAGCGTCTGATTGCGGAACTGGGCACCCTGGCCGACAAAATTTCGGAAGCCGATGTCACTGACCTGGACGATTTGAAGGTCACCGAAAAGCTGGACGGAAGAGCCGTAACGCTCATGCTCGGCGAACGTAACTTCGCATCCCGCTTGCACAACTTTCTGGATCACTATCCCGATATTCACCGCAGAATCCCGCAAGTTACAACTTTTGATTTGCGGCTGGACGACAGAATCACCGGGGTCGCGGCGGCCAATTAATGCCCGAGAAACCTCAACTCGCCGTCGGATTGGATGCAGGCAGCGCCTTCACGCGCTGCGTCATCCTGGCGATGGAAGAAGGGCGGCTCCGATATCTCGGGCACGGCGAGGTGCCCTCCGCCGGTTGGCACAAGAGCCGGCTCACCGATCAACAAGCCCTCACTCGATCTGTCCAGGACGCGGTGCGCCAGGCCGAAGCCGAAGCGCGCGTCGTCGTCGATGCCATGGTCGTGGGAATCGGCGGCGTCACCATCGACGGGCACAACAGCCGTGGGATCTATGAATTTGGAAGGCCCCGTCCCATCTCACTAGAGGACATGGCGTATGCGGTGGAGCGCAGCGAACAAGTTCGCCTAGAAGACGATCGCGCCATCCTGCACCTGTTTCCGCAGGACTTCACGCTCGACGGCCGGTCCGGAAAACGCTATCCGCGCGGCTCGGTCTGCTCGCGCCTCGAAGCCAATGTCCATCTGGTCACTGTTTCCGAGCAGGAGCACGATTCCATTTGCGCCGCTGTCCATCAAGCCTCCTATGCGGTGGAAGAAACCGTGTTTGAGCCAGTGGCCGCCGCGTACGCTGCAATTTCTAAGGACGATCGCGTCCGAGGCGTGGCCGTGGTGGATATCGGGATGCACTCCACCGGCCTTGTGGTTTATGACGGCGAGGCTGTGCTGCTGGCGCGGAGCCTCCCTATCTCGGCGGACCATTTGACACGCGATGTCGCGGTGGGCCTCACCGTCCAGTACGCCGATGCCGAAAGGCTCAAGGTGGAATACGGATGCGCCATGCTGGGCCTCACCTCAGACCACAGCTTCATCGAGGTTCCGTCGCTAGAAGGCCGGCCAGCACGGGAAGCGCCCCGTAAGCAATTGAATGAAATTCTTGAAGCGCGCGCCGAAGAGCTGTTCATCCATGTCGGTTCCGAGTTGGTCACCATCGGGATGGAGCAGAAGCTGCTCGAGGGAATTATTTTATCCGGCGGCGGCGCCTTGCTTAACGGCATGTGCGACATGGCCGAGCGTGTGTTGAATTGTCCGGCGCGCATTGCGTTGCCAGCCGGCATGGAGAGTTTTCCGGAAGAATTGTGTACTCCGGCCTGGGCAGCTGCGGCTGGTCTCGCCCGATACTCGGCGCGCTGGAAGATGAAGCACGAGGGTAAGCGCAGAGCTCCCGGTCTGGTGGGGTTGTTGTTCCGATGAGCAAGTGGGGCAGGCGCTTTCGCCTGCCAACTGATTTTTCATGGCTTCTGACGGAGTAGTTTTCGAATGACAGGAGGGTTTTGAAATGGACGCGACGAAGTTTATCATCCAGGAAGAAGAAGCTCTGCTCGGCACCAAAATTAAGGTTGTCGGCGTCGGAGGCGGAGGCTCGAACGCGGTGGCTCGCATGATGAACGAGGGGCTCACCGGTGTCGAATTCCACATTCTCAATACCGACGTGCAGGCCCTCAAAGCGTCGCCGGTTCCCAATAAGCTGGCCATCGGCGCCAAGGTGACCAGTGGCCTGGGCGCGGGTTCCGATCCCGGCTTGGGGCGGCAGGCCGCTCTCGAGGACACCGAACGCATTATCGAAGTTCTGGAAGGCGCCGACATGGTCTTCGTCACTGCCGGACTCGGAGGTGGCACCGGAACTGGAGCTGCGCCCGTTGTCGCCGCGCTGGCCAAGGAACTGAACGCCCTCACCGTCGCTGTGGTGACCAAGCCCTTCGCCTTTGAAGGACCCCGCCGCATGAAGCAAGCCGACCGCGGCCTTTCCGAACTCGGTGGCACCGTCGATACCGTCATTACCGTTCCCAACGACCGTCTGCTCGAACTCGTCCCACGCGGCACCAGCTTCTTTGAAGCCTTTCGCACCGCCGACGATATCTTGCGGCAAGCAGTGCAGGGAATCAGCGACATCATCACCACTCCTGGTCTCATCAATCGAGACTTTTCCGACATCCGCGCCATCATGCTGGGCATGGGCTACGCGATGATGGGCACCGCGTCCGCGTCCGGCGAGAATGCCTCCATCGAAGCCGCGCGCCAGGCCATCAGTTCTCCGCTGATGGAAGAAGGCGGCGTAAAGGGCGCGCGTGGCGTGCTGATCAACATCACCGGCTCCAGCCACCTCAGCCTGCACGATGTGAACGAAGCTTGCTCGCTGATTCGCGCAGCCACCGCTAATGAAGACGCACAAATCAATTTCGGCGTGGTTCTGAACGAATCGATGAAGGACGAAGTGAAGATCACGGTAATCGCCACCGGATTCCAGCGCGATAACCTTCCGCAATTGGCCCGCCGCGTCACTGTCGGCGCCGAAGCCATAATGCCTGAGCCGGCCTCCCCGCCTCCAGTTCCCATCCTGGAACCAGTCCTCGCCAGCGGACCGCTCTTCCGCGACATGACCCCGCCGCCTCCACCCGCGCCGGTGATTGAGGAGCCTCCGCCCGTGCCCGTGGATGATCTCGAAGTCCCGGCCTTCCTGCGCCGCGAACGCAGGCTCTATCAATAACTCCCCGTAGGGCAAGTCTCCGACTTGCCTTTTATCAATAGCTGGCGCCCAGTCCACGCAGGACTTGCCAGACATCGTGTCAGTTTATTTTCATCAAGCCCTTTAGCTATTGGTGCGTTTTAACACAAATACCGCCCCCGTCGAACGACCATGCGCCTACCAGATTCACGGTTAAATTGGAGTATTGATTGTCCGCATTACACGGCGGTGCTGCCGCGGGAACCGGAGGAACCGTAAAGTTCACCTGGTAGAGACCAACCAAACCAGGTACCAGCCCGATGTAGTTTGCAGCAACCAGGACTGGCGCCACATACCGTGACGGACGGCTCGGCGGCGCATTAGGCCTAAAATCGAAGAACAATCCAATCCCGCTTTGGGTGAGCGCCAAATTTGGGTCAAATCGCACTGCGCTCGCCGGCGACGATTGCCCGGTTTTGACAGATGGATCGGTCAGCCCCAGGCCGAACACGTATGTGACCAGTTCTTCGCCAGGCGTTGCCGGATGAGTCGAATCCACGGATGTGCCGTCGCCATGTAGAATCACTTTTTCCGACAGCTGCGGCTGAGTACCACTTTGGAACGGCTGCGAGGTCGAGTCTCGAGGGTCAATTATGTGAATGTTATCGCCTGGCACATCGACAGCAACGGTAGCTTTCACCTGACCCATATCTGAAACCAGGAAAAATCGGGCGCCCTCTAGAATCCCACAGACGAGGCAATCGGGCAGGCTCTCGTACGGGACTTGAATAACGATGTTGGTTAGTGCGGAACACGGACCGATCGAAGCGGAGAAACAAGCCGTCTGCTGAACTCCGAGAATCGGGACCGGAATAGTTGTCTGAAACTGCTGGAAGTCGACGGAGAATCCCGCCAACGACTTGGGCAGCGGCGTACCTGGGGCTTGCACGGGTTGAGTGAGGCGGTACTCAAGCCCGTAGACCATCAACGAAACCACCTGCCCCGGTGCGACTTGAAATGCGGTGTTTGGGACAGTGTATGCCACACCGACAACGGTACCCGCTGAAGCAGACGACTGCTGTGCCCAGGTACTGTCCGCGCATAAAACGGAGCAAGAAATACAGAGAATCTCCAATTTACGCATGCTGTCCGACCTCCTCGGAAGACTCGCTTTATCCTATCAGCATGCAATTGCCGAGAACGAAATCGGATGATGGCTGATCCAAGCTTCATCCGCCTCCCTCTTGACCGTAGCGGGGTTGACCTACTGTTCTTGGACCGAGCCGATTCGTTTCGTGAATCCCTTCCCGCCAACGGCTTCCCCCTCGTTGACGGCCTCTTCCATGCAAGTAAACGCCTCCACTTTTTTGTTTTTCAAAGATCCGTGTAGCTCGGAAAACGAGACATTTCTACTCCCTCTTAGTGATATTATTCATTTCCGCTGGAAAGTGAAACAGTTTGAGCTTGACGGCAAGGCCAATGTCGTGTACACAATGAGTAAGCGTGGAAAACTCGCGGAGGAATGCCCGAGCGGTTTTGCCCGTGTCCTTTCGTTAACCCGCGTTATTTCCATTAAACAGCTTGTGCCGAACTTTATTCCCCACCCTTTTAGGTGCCGATCTCACATCAGAAGGTCTACCAGTTCCGGCACAATCTGAAGGGATATCGCCGCAAGTCGCAAGAGGGTTCCTAACGAGATTCTAGTAGCTGATTAACGGGCGGCTCCCGCGTAATGGCGTTGCCTTTGTAACATGGAAGATGGCAATGGACGCTAGCACATGGACGCTCCGAACCGCCGCCCGTCTCACTTTGGCGTGCAAAACAGACAACGTTAACCGAATGGGGGTAACATGATATCGGTAAGAACTTCTGCAATCTCCTCGCTAATTATATTGTTTGGGGCTTTCTGCTGCTGGGCGCAAACAGGAATCACACTCGTTGGAGCCGGCTACTCGGACCCGAGCGTTCTGCGCATTGCACCCGGGCAGGTCATGACATTTCTCTTTAGCGGGGCAAAGACCATTCTTCCTCCTGGCGCGTTAGCCCAACGTGCCACTCAGGTGCCCTTGCCCACTGCGCTGGCTGGCTTCTCCGCCACGATATCTCAGGTACCACCGAGTAAGGTCGAGCCATTGCCCATTTTTTCCGTGCAGCAGGTAAACAACTGTCTTCCCGCCGACGTCTCTTCGCCCGATTGCGTGGTGACTGCACTAACGGTACAGATTCCTTTCGGCCTTTTTTCGGACTACGGTCGCGGCAGTCCGCTTGCGCACGTCACGACAGTCGTTATCTCGGATGGCACTGACGCTAGCAAGTCCTTCGTCGTCCTGTTCCTTCCTCAGAATTTTCACATTTTGACGATGTGTGATACTACTATGGCGAATCCCCTTCAGCCCGATTTCCTAGTCGCGTGTTCGAGCGTGGTTACACACGGCGACGGCACGCTTGTATCCGCATTTAAGCCGGCTCAGATTGGGGAAGAACTTGTGATGTACGCCTTCGGTTTGGGGGCTACGTCGTCGATGGTTGCCGCCGGCGTCCCGTCGCCGACACCCGCTCTTAAGGTCCTAGGCCACTTCGCTGTTACGTTCGCGTACAGCGGGGGAACCGTCCCTGCACTGAAGAGTACCCCCCTCCAAGCACCGAATCCCGTTTTTGTTGGCCTCACACCAGGACAGGTTGGTCTATATCAGGTGAATTTCATCGTGGAAACGCTCGCGGGGCCGATTGCTGATTGCGCTGGCCCTGACCAGGCAAATCTAACAGTCAGCTTGACCAACGATCAGTCGCCGTCAATCGACGCGGCACGAATTTGCGTTGATGCCACTGCGTCTGTCATGAGCACTTCCTCATCTTCTGCCGCCGAAACCTTCAGCCCTTATCCCGACTGGGGCCTCGGCGAACACGGTCTGGTATGCGATGGGTTCAGACCTCACCTCTCAAGGCAAACCCGCTCCCCACAAGGCGGGTATCCCCTGGCCAGGTAGACTTTAGTGGGGCCGGTACAACCACAACCTGAGAATATTTCACCTGACCTTGAACGACGACGTTGGTTAGTGCCGAACACGAACCGATCGAGGCAGAGAACTAAGCCGTTTGCTGAATTCCGAGAATCGCGACTGGGATGATTGTCTGAAGCTCCTCTTGCGGAGAAATCGCTTCAGCATGTCATTCGCGCGCAGCAGTTGTCTGCTTGAGCCAGCTGCCCAATGCGCTGGCGGGATTCTCCCGTGATATACGCGTGCTGTCAGCCCCAGACGCCGCGAGCGGCTGCTTTATCAATAGCTAACGCACGAAGCCCGGCCCGCGCAGCACTCTTCCCGGCAACGCGTTGGTTTGTTTGCCGTTCTCGATCACGGAGACGCCATTCACCAAGACGTACTGGATTCCCTCGGATAACTGATTGGGATTTTCAAACGTCGCCTTATCGCGAATCGTGGCTGGATCGAAAATCACAATGTCCGCCCACATGCCCTTCTTCAACACTCCGCGATCGGTCAGCCGCATCCGCTGAGCCGGCAGCGCGCTGAATTTCCGAATAGCGTCTTCGAGTGAAAGTTTGTGTTCCTCGCGCACGTACTTGCGCAGGATGTGCGGAAATGTGCCATAAGCGCGTGGATGCGGATGTTCGCCTCCCAGCACACCGTCCGGCGCGGTCCCCTGCGAGTCGTTGCACACCGATACCCACGGTTGCTGTAACGCCAGCGCGACATCCGGCTCCGACATTCCGAAAACGGCAACGTAAGTGTACGCGTCGTCGGCGATCAGTAGGTCGAAGATGGTGTCGATTGGATCCTTGTTCCAGAGCTTCGCGATCTCGGCGATAGTCTTGCCTTGGAGAGGCAGCAGCTTCGGGTTGTGCACCACGCTCACCAGAATGGCTTCCGGCCCATCGATCTCCTGCCACTCGTTGTCCCAGGCGGTGCTTGGCGCCACCATTTCCTTGCGGATGCGAGCTCGCATGGCCGGATCCTTCAACCGTTCAATCAGTTTGGCATCGCCGCCATCGTGCGCCCAGGGCGCGATGAACGCCGAAAAAGTATTGAACCAAGCCGTGTACGCATAAGTGTCCGCGGTAATGTCCACACCGGACTCGCGCGCCTTGTCGATCTTCGCAACAATCTCCGGCATGCGCCCCCAATTGCTCTTGCCCGCCACTTTCAAATGCCAGATCTCGGCCGGAATCTTCGCTTCGCGGCTGATCCGGATCACTTCATCAATCGCAGCCGTAATCGCATCGCCTTCACTGCGCATGTGCGTCGCATAAGTTCCACCCAGCTTCGCGGCTTCCGTCGCGAGCGCGATCAGCTCTTCCGTACTCGCGTAAGGAGCCGGCGCATACTGCAGCGCTGTGGAGAGCCCAACGGCGCCATCCCGCATGGCGTCTCTCACCAATCCCTTCATGCGCTCCAGCTCGCTCGCGCTCGGCGCTCGGTCCGCGTCCCCCAGCACCATCCGCCGAACTTGCGTCGCGCCCACGTAGCTCGCAAGATTGATACCCATCCCTTGCTTCTCCAACCGCGCGAAGTACTCGCGGAAAGTCCTCCAGTCCGGATTGATATGAAAGTGTTCGTAGCCCGTGCGATCCGCCTCGATCAGCGTGTCATTTACTGGCGCCACCGAACCGCCCTCGCCCGTGATCTCGGTGGTGATGCCCTGAAAAATCTTGGACGGCAGATGCGGATTAACCAGGATCGTAAGTTCCGACTGCCCCAACATGTCGATGAACCCCGGCGCAACCACCATCCCGTGAGCATCGATGGTCCCCTTGGTTTCCGCCTGCGAAAGCTGCCCGATGGCGGCAATTTTCCCGCCCTGAATCGCGATATCGCCCGAATACCACGGCGACCCCGTGCCATCCACTATCCGGCCGTTGCGTATCACAACATCATAAGGCTGACCGTCGGCCAAGCTAGCCATCGCGAACAAGAGAAAGGTGAAGCTCTTCATTTACAAGGCATTATAGCGCTCCGGAGACCTAACAGCTCGTTGTTTATTACCTTCATTACCACATCATATTGACATCACATCCAACAACCCCTATAATCATTACCAGAGGCCACACCATGCCCAGCCACGCCACCAAAATGACTCAGACGATGCTAGTAGCGGACGAAGCCTGGTGCGCTCTCGCCTTACTGCACCGGGAACAGGAAACAAGGGAATCCTTCTCAGCCAGAGAAATCTTGGACCGCGTCAAGGCCGAGCGCGCCAGCCCCGTGCTTCGCCCTGGCATCCAAGCCCACATCTACCTGCACAACGTTGCCAACCTCGAACCCAACTCTGCCCGGTACCGCATGTTCTACAAACTCCCCAACGATACCTACAGACTCTTCCGGCCCACCACCGATCAACCACACCCTTCCCGCAAGGGAAAAATAAAACCGTCCCGGGAGGAACTGCCCGTTCAATACCACTACCTCCTGGATTGGTACGTACAGGAATATTGCACAAAGGAGTCAGCCATGAAAGAAGAAGACGATCCAATCCTCAAAATGCGCGGCGTAGGCAAAGAGATGTGGGCCTCGACAGACGCGGACGAATACGTTCGAGATCTGCGCTCCAACTGGTACGGTGATCAACCCGACACCAAGTGAAGAGCATTTTCTGGGATACCAACCTGTTCATCTACCTGCTAGAGGACAGCCCCAAGTTCGGACAAGCCGTCGCTGACCTACGCCGCAGAATGTTGCGCCGTAACGACCGGCTTTTCACCAGCGCCATGACCGTCGGAGAGGTTCTGGTGAAGCCGCTCTCCACCGGCAACGCCGCACTGGCGGAGCGCTATCGAACCCTATTCAGCGGCCCCCATGTCACCATATCGTCATTCGACTTCGGCGCCGCGGAAGCCTACGCAAATATCCGTCAAGATCGCGCCATCCGTCCCGCGGACGCAATCCAATTAGCTTGCGCCGAATCCGCCAAAGCCGATCTCTTCATCACCAATGACGACCGCCTCAGCCAGAAGAACATCCCCGGCGTCAGTTTCTTCATAGCCAGCTTGACCCGCGCCCCCGTTTAACTCCGTGTACTACTAAACCTGAAAACCTTCGCACGCCGTGACACTTTGTGGGGCGGACCCCCTGGTCCGCGGCCGACGCCCCCGTCGGCCCGGTTTTGGTTGCGGCTATGCTGCTCTGTGGGGCAGGATGCCATCCTGCGCGCCGATTGCCAATCGGCGCTTTACAATAAGGGATACAGGATGCACGCCATCATCCCATTTCTGCTACGCCATGGGTACTGGGTTCTGGTCGCGAACGTATTCGCGGAGGGAATCGGCCTGCCGATCCCAGCGCTCCCGGTTCTGCTCGGCATGGGCGCGCTCGCGGGATTAGGTAATTTCTCCATCTGGACCTCACTGGCGCTCGCCGTCGCCGCATCTCTCACTAGCGACGTGATCTGGTTCCGCCTCGGCCGCGTCCGCGGCACATCCATTCTCAACCTGCTTTGCCGTATGTCGCTCGAGCCGGATTCCTGCGTCAGCAACACCAAAAGCCTCTTCGGCAGACTGGGCGCGCGAGCATTGTTGATTGCGAAGTTTATTCCCGGCCTCGGAGCCACCGCTGCCCCACTAGCTGGACTCACCCGCATGAATCCCTGGAAGTTCATCGCGGCCGACGCCACTGGCGCGGTGGTCTGGAGCGCAACCTATCTCGCGATCGGCTACATGTTCCGCAATCAACTGGAGCTCGCAGCCGAACAGGCTGGACGCATGGGCTCTCTCTTGGTGCTGGTGATTGGCGCCGCGCTAACCGGCTACATCGGATGGAAATATTATCAGCGTCGGCGCTTCATTCGCGGCCTGCGCGTGGCGCGCATCACGCCCGAAGATCTGATGCGGATGATCACCGCAGGCGACCCCATCGCCGTTGTGGATCTTCGCCACGAACTCGAAGTAGAGAACGACAGAGTCAAGCTACCCGGAGCCATCTGGATGACCCTGGACGAAATCGAGATCCGTCACGAAGAGATCCCCCGCGATCGCCAGGTGATCCTCTATTGTTCTTGACCAAACGAAGCCTCCAGCGCCCGTGCGGCGCTGCAATTATTCCGCAAAGGAGTAATCAACGTGCACCCGCTCTTAGGTGGCCTAGAAGCCTGGCGCAAACTCGGCTTCCCCTTAGAACCCGTAAATTAAATATCCGTGTCCATCCGTGTGCATCCGTGGCCAAAAACAATTGTGGCTACTGAAAGATCGGTTCAACCTTACTCCCACTCTTCATCGCCTTCTCCGTCGGCAGCGCCACCGCATCGCCTTCCTGAAGCCCGGATAGCACCTGCGACTTCGTATAGCTCGATGCTCCCAGCCCCACCTTCCGCCACGCCACTCGATCGCCCTGCAACAAAAAAACGCCGGTCTCCGATCCCTGTCTTCGAAGAGCTTCCTTGGGCAGAACCAGCGCACCCGGAATCACCGCCGCTTGAATGTCCGCATTGATGTTTGCGTTGGGCAGCAGATCGCGATCCGGATTCTCGATCACACAACTCACCTCGCCCACCTGCCGCGTTCCGAGCGGCGCCACCTGCGTCGGCAGCCTGTCTACTTCGCCCTTCCATTGGTGCCCTGGCAACGCGTCCCAGGTGATGATCACCGCTTCGCCCTTTCGAACCTTCCCCATGTCCGGCTCATCCACATAAACAGTCACCCGGACGCGATCCAGCTTCCCCACCTTCGCCACCAGATCGCCTGGATTCAAGAATGCACCCGCCTTCAGGTCGAAATCGTAGACCGTGCCATCCATCGGAGCGCGGATCACGCTGAGATCAAGATTGACGTGCGCCACGGCCGCAGCCGCCTCGGCTTCCTGAAGCTTGGCCTTCGCGATCTCCTTGTCGCTGCCCGTAACGAGCGCTGCCTTGTGCTGCTCCAGCGCGTGAATTCTCAATTGCAGTTGATCCACGGTTTGCCGCATGTTGTCCAATTCCACTTGCGTCGCGGCCTGCTTCGCTACCAGCCGGTCCAGCGCGGCCTGCTGCTTCTGCGCAACTTCCAGATCCAGCCGCGCCCGCGCTAGGTCCGCGTCCACTTGCTGCCGCTCCGCGATCCGGCCGCCTTGGTCCAGCACTTGTTCCTGTGTTTGTGCTTCTTTGATAGAAGCCTGCGCTTTGCCGAGCTCAGCATTGACGACACGCGTATCCAGTTCCACCAGCGGCGCGTTTTTCCTTACCTCGCGCCCGCGCGCCACCAGCACTCGCGTGATCGTGCCCGCCCGTTCCGCCCGCGCCGCCAGCCACTCGATCGGTTCCACTTTGCCATTGGTGCCCAGCGAACTGACGATGGTCTCTCGCGTCACTTTCACAAAGTCCACTTCAGGCGAACGTGTTTTCCGGGAGAGAATCCAGACCGCAACGGCGGTAGCGGCGATCAGTACAATGGTCAGCCAGCTTCGCGCACGGCTCAAGATCGGGGCCTCGCGCAGTAATCAAAAAGTAGCTGCCATTCCGCTCGTTGTATCTCTAGCGCCGCGGCTTCGGTGGGCGATCCCGGCTCACCGCGCGCCCGCCCGCAGAATTCGATGAAGAATAACGGATCCCACTTCGCGCCACCATGAAAATTGGCCGCCGGATACTTCGCCGCTATCTCTTCCGCACTACGCGCCAGCTCCTCGAATACCGGATGCGTCTTCGTTTGGCGAAACCAGTACGCAGCATTCGCCGCGTCAGGCTCTTGCCGGTGCAGGATCGCGTGCCAGAAGTCTCCCTCCGATGAATTCATGTTCTGCACCAATTCGTGGCATTCCGCCGCGCAGGAAAAATACAGAAACAACCCGCCCAGCGCCGCTTTGGGAGAACGCGAGCGCAAAAACAAGTCCGACGGTTTCCGTTTTTTCAAAAGCGCGCGTGCCTCTTCGGACGCGCACACCCCGGATACCAGGGGAATCAAACGCTGGCCGTTCTGATCCAGCGTCAAAATCGCGGCCACGTCCGGTCCGTAAGCCTTTGAGTCAAACGGCAAATACCATTTTCGCACTTGTGGGGCAGCGCCATGCGCTGCCAGTCACCCCAACACCATCAGCACATCCCCAGCAGTCACCGTATCGCCATCACTCACGCGCACTTCAACAACCGGCCCAGTCCGCAATGCCTTCATCTCGTTTTGCATCTTCATCGCTTCCACCACCACCAGGCCCTGCCCAATCTCCACCGCATCCCCTTCGCGCACCAGCACTCGAATCACTTTGCCTGGCATAGGCGCGATGATGTTCTGGCGCCCGGTCCCAAGCGCCGCAGCGGATCGTCGTCCCCGATCTCGAGGATCTCTCAGCTCAGCCGTGAAGCGCCGCCCGTCTAACTCCAGCCGCAAGCCCTCCCGCGACGCGATCGCCCGCACTTCAAAGCTCCGCCCGTCCAGCAACACGGAATAAACGCCCGGCTCAACCTGCGCCACCTGATCCAGCTGCTCCGTGTCCACTTCCACCGGATGCCCATTCACCAAAATCTGTAGCTTCATCGGAGCACCTCGCTCCGCCCTTCTGAAAGCCAGCGGCTCATCTCCCTTTTCTCGTTTCTCGTTTCTCGTTTCTCGTTACTCGAATGCGCCGCCGCAGCCAGCGCCGCCACCAACTGCAGTTCGGGCCCAGGCTCCGGCACGGCCTTTCTTCTGCCGAAATAATCAGCAATAAATCGCGTGTCCAAACGCCCCTCGCGGAATTGCGCATCATTCAGGATTTCGACGAAGAACGCCAAATTCGTCTCCACGCCCACGATCGAGTATTCATCGAGAGCCCGCAACATGCGCCGTATCGCCGTCATCCGATCCGGCGCCCACGCCACCAGTTTAGCCAGCAGTGGGTCGTACTCCAGCGGAACGGTCCAGCCTGGATAAACCCCGGAATCTAGCCGGATGCCCGGTCCCGCAGGCTCGCGAAGCTGCTCGATTTTGCCCGGGGAAGGGAAGAAGTGTTGCTCAGGATCCTCGGCGCATACGCGGCATTCCATTGCCCATCCGCGCCACTCCACATCTTCCTGCGCGAAAGGAATCGCCTCTCCGGCTGCGATGCGCAATTGCAGGTGCACCAGATCCAGCCCCGTCACCAATTCGGTCACCGGATGCTCCACCTGCAGCCGCGTGTTCACTTCCAGAAAATAGAAATTCCCTCCACTGTCCGCGAGAAATTCCACCGTGCCCAGATTGTGATACCCAACAGCCCGCGCAATTCTTAGCGCCGCCTCGCCCATCTCCGCCCGCATCTCGGGATTCGCCGCCACCAGCGGCGATGGACACTCCTCGATAATTTTCTGATGCCGGCGCTGCAAGGAGCATTCCCGCTCGCCGAGATGGAGCAGGTGGCCATAGAAATCCCCCGCGATCTGGATCTCGATATGGCGCGGCTGCTCGATCACCTTCTCGATATAAACCTCGCTCGAATGGAACGCTCGTTCAGCCTCGCTTGTAGCATCGCGGATCGCCGCCTCAAGCTCACCCTCCGCGTCCACCCGCCGCATCCCCTTGCCGCCCCCACCGGCCGCGGCTTTCAGCAGCACCGGATATCCGAGTTGGCGAGCCAGCTCGCGCGCATGCTCCAGATGCGTCGCCGGTTCTTCGCTGCCCGGCACCACCGGAACATTCATCTGCTTGGCCAGAATCCGTGCCGCCGTTTTCGATCCCAACCGCCGTATGGAATCGGCCGACGGCCCAATGAAAACGATACCCGCCGCCTCGCACGCCGCCGCGAACCCCGCATTCTCGCTCAGGAATCCATAGCCGGGATGAACAGCTTCCGCGCCGTGCTTCTTCGCAGCCTCCAAAATGGAATCAATATTGAGATAACTCTCGACGCGTTCCGCCTCATCCGCAAGCCGCACATGCTGCGCAGCCCGATCAACATCAGAAAAGATCACCACGCTAGTAATATCCAACTCGCGCAGCGCCCGAACAACGCGCACCGCGATCTCCCCCCGATTAGCAACTAAAACCTTACGGAACATGCACGCCGATTGTAACAATCTTCCCGCCGCGCCTCCGTGCTGCTCCCCGTAGGGCAAGCCTCCGGCTTGCCAAATCAATGCCAAAATGATCCACATGCGCCCTCTCCTAACCATCGCCCTCCTCTCCACACTCACCGCCGCCAATCGCACCCCCGTCCCCGCGGTCGAGGAGAAGCCCCACGCCTGCACGGTATCCGGCGTATCCAAACCCGCCCTCTGCGCCACCTACCCAGTCTGGGAAGATCGCGACCGCAAAACCGGCCGTAAGATCGGCCTAAACATCGTCATCCTCCCGGCCCTCAATCCCGAAAAAGCCGAGCCAGTTTTCGCATTCGGCGGCGGCCCGGGCGAGGGCATCACCGAGTCCGCTCCCAGCTATGCATTCTTCCAGGCCATCCGCACGCATCACGAAATAATCATGATCGATCAGCGCGGTACCGGCCGATCGAACCCGCTGGACTGCGATTTTTACGGCAATCCACCCGACCTCCAGAGAGTGGTGAACACTTCATTCCCCGTGGATGCAGTCCGCGCCTGCCGCCAGCGGCTGGAGAAGATCGCCGATCTCAAGCTCTACACCACCGCGATCGGAATGGACGACATCGACGAAGTACGCGAGTGGTTGGGCTACGACAAAATCAACCTGGCCGGAGGCTCCTACGGTTCGCTAGCCGCACAAGTCTACCTGCGCCGCCACGGCCAGCATGTACGCGTGGCCGCCCTGAGCGGTATCGTGCCGCCCGACGAGCTTCACCCGTTACACGTGGCCTGGGCCGGCCAGCGCGCCGTCGATATCATTTTCGACAAATGCCGCGCCGACGCCGCATGCCAGGCCGCCTATCCAAATCTCCAGGAGGATTTCAAATCCATCTTCGATCACGTCAGAAAAGGTGTTGAGGTAGAGGTTCGCGCCCCCGATGGCCGCACCGCGCGCGTCCATCCAACCGTCGAAGCCCTGGCCGAGGGCATCCGCCATTATCTGTATTCAACTGACGGAGCAGCCTTCCCGCAGCTCATCCATCGCGCCGCGACTGGCGACCTCGCCCCGCTGATCCAAAGGACCGTCTCCGCCGAAATCGAAATTAATAGCATCCTAGCCATGGGAATGCTGCTCTCAGTGACCTGCGCCGAACAAATTCCCTATATCGACGACGCGACCCTAGCCCACGAAACCGCCAACACATTCCTGGGCGACCTCCGCGTCCAGGAGCAGCGCGCAGCATGCCGCGAATGGGTGCGCGCCCCGGTGCCAAAGGACGTCCACGATTTAGTCCACTCCCAAGTCCCCGTGCTCCTAATCTCCGGAGCCCGCGACGCAGTAACTCCGCCAGACTTCGGCGACCGCGTAGCCAAGCAACTCCCCAACAGCCGCCACATAATATTCCCCGAATCAAGCCACGGCAACACAGGCTTCTGCGGCATCAAACTAATGTCCGACTTCATCGAAAAAGGCTCCGCCGACGCCCTAGACATATCCTGCGTCTCCCAACAAAAGCCCCCAAAATTCAAAGTGGATCCCTAATTGTCGAGAACCGCACGAAATCCCCGCTTTTGACGACCGCACAGAACTCCCACCTTCTGATCACCGCACAGAATTGACGTAGCGCACGCACTCCTGCGTGCCGCGTTCACACTCATGTGAACGCCTTGGATGCCTTCCTTACGTTTGTGAAAAAATGAACTCATGACGCGCCCCTTCACAGCAACCGTTCAGCGAGACGGAAACTGGTACGTCTCCCAGTGCCTGGAGGTCGACGCCGCGAGCCAGGGGGAGACCGAAGAAGAAGCCCTCTAACCGACCCGAAAGAAGCGCTCGAACTCTATTTCGAACCACCGCACGCGACCGGTAACATTCCAGCCGACCGCGCCGAGGTGACAAACTATGGGCATGCTTGCCCTTCCGAGACGGTACATCGTGACGGTCGCGAAATCATGGGGCCGTGCGATATCAGGGCCTGTGCTTGCCTTATTGGGTCTCGTCCTCCTAATCTGCCAGGCGACGATCACCGATAGTCAGATGGCCACGGCTGTTTTCAAGTTCCTCTCATGGACAACGCTGGGCGCCGCAGGACTGATGATTTTCGTTGCTCAGTATGAAGTGTGGAAACAGGAGCTCGAAGCCAAAATCAAGACCGAAGAAGATCTGACAAGGCGTGTGGCTCCCAAGGCCATAATCAGGAACCTCACGCCGCGCGTTTGGCCCCAAGGACAAGCTGGTGTTAACGTCACGGGCAAGGAATATTATTTCGACATATTCAACTGCAGCGAAGTGGAGCCTCTCGAAAATGTTCGTGCCGAAGTGGCGGAAATCGTCCCCGATGCCATCGGATATCCGAATGCACCATTGCACATTCGGAATGAAGACTACAACACAACGGAGATCTCGATCAATCCCGGGTCGGCCAGGCAGATCGATCTAATCACTGGTCCAGTAAATGCGCCTCGCTCGCAGCAGGTGATGATAGTCGCCCACACTTTGAACGCGTATCGAAACACGATTCCTAACGCAAGATATAGAATCACGGTGCGAGTGAGCGCAAGGAACGCGCCTCCAGCCATGGCCACGTTTGGAACATGGATTGAACATGGAGAATTGTAGTGCGTCGTTGCAGAGGTGACTCATTAGCACTGGCGAAACTCGAGTGACGCGGGAGACAAAGAGGACAACGCAAGTTGTCTGGGCCCCCAAACGCGCGATCATTTGGGATCGTCTATCCAAGGGTTGAAAAAGGCAACACCCAGCCCAGCGAAGTCTTTCGTGTTGCGCGTCACCACCGTCAAGTCGTGCACAAGAGCTGTTGCTGCGATTAAGCCGTCCACGACAGCAAGCGGCGCGCCTCGGCGTTGCGCCTGAGCTGACAAAATCGCCCACCGGTCGCCGACGTCTTTGGTCACTGGAAGGAGACGGCCCGCGAACGATGTTTCAAGATCGCTCTGCCACTCCGTCAACTGATCCCGACGCTTGCCCGTTGGCAAAAGCTCAATACCCCGACGTATCTCGGCAAAAGTCAAAACGCTGGCGAAGAGAGTTTCCTCGGGAGTTACCTTCAACCAACGATCAACCCGCTCATCGGCTGGCTGCGCCCGAGCGAACTCGGAAAGAACATTGATGTCGAGCAAAAAACCAGGCACAACTCAACCCAGATCAATCGGCCTGGGATCATCCTTTTGCCTCTCAATGGTCAACTCAGAACCAGCAAAAGGCGGCTGCGTAAGCAGATCGTAGAGCTTCTTGCGAGGCCTCGGTGTCGACGCTTCAACTTGATGCTTTTCGCGCCAGGCATTGACGCCTTCCACGATCAGCTCGTCCACGGAAAGGAAATGGCCGCGCCTTATTTCCTCCTGGACCAGCCGCTCTGTATCGGGTTTAAGCTCCACCGTCACACTTTCAAGTTAGCCCCATCCAACCCTCAGCGCAAGCTCGGGCCTTCAGGCTCCGATCGATTTTCGCAATCACAACCCCCACCAACCTCTATCTCCCCATTTCCACCATCACCAAATACGCCCGCAATCCACCGAACCTCCGCGCCCTAAACTCAACTCGGTGCACCCATGTCCTCCCAACGAAAAATCGACTCCGCCCGTGCCAACGGCGCAAAATCCCACGGACCCAAAACCGAAGCCGGCCGCAAGATCTCCTCCATGAACGCCGTCACTCACGGTCTCTACGCCTGAAGGCTGCACTGGCAATCGCGGGTAAAGGCTGTGTTCTTGCCGCTCGGAATCGGCATGCTGAATTCCTCACGGGCCCAAGCCCAGTCCGCGACCACAGCGACAACGCCCAAATTCGAGGTGGATGCCTTGGTTTTCAGGCACACCATTCTGCTAAGGGCGCTATCAGAATAGGTTTTCTCCGCCAAGGAACCGAGCAGCCGCCTTAAATCGGATTTCCGTCGGCATCAATCAACCGGACCTTGCCGAGATTCAATTCGCGAATGTCTGATTCGATTTTGACGCGGTCGCCAACCACCACCCACACGATATTGTCCGGATGGATCACCTGCTTAGCGGCAGCATCCAGATCGCTGGTCTTCAGCGCGCGGATCTTGCCCGACATGGTGTCGTAATAATTGTCCGGCCAGCCGAATTGCAGCAGGTCGGTGATGGAGAACCCCACCGCGTTGAGTGTCTCTCTCGACCCTGGCAGGCTCAGTGTCTCGTTCGCTTGGATCCGCGCCAGCTCTTCCGCCGTTACCGGACGGTCCGCCAGTATGGCGCGCAGTTCCTTATTGATTTCCAGCAGCGACTCCTTGGTTTTGTCCGTCTGTACGGGCGCAAACACGATAAAGGGCCGTTGCGCGCGTGCGCCCACCACAACGCTGTTCGCCCCGTAAGCCCAGTGCTTGTCCTCGCGCAGGTTCATGTTCAGTCGTGAGCTGAACGTACCGCCCATATCGTCGTTCATGGCCTGGATGGCAATCTCCTGCGGCGTGTTCGGCGGCGCCGCCACGTGCCCGGCGAGAATCACCGATTGGCTGGCCCCCGGTTTATCCACAATGTAGACAACCGGCTTAGGCGC
>PMOK01000169.1:29236-140073 GCA_003162425.1 Bryobacterales bacterium
TCGTCGCGTGTGATCTTTTGCACGCTGGCTGCGGTTCCCGACCCGGTGAGAGGATTGCCGTAAGCATGACCTGACCCATACAATAGGCCAGGGAAAACCCGCAACGCCATCAGGAACGGGTTCTTCTGCTCCTGCTGGATAGCGTCCAGCTGCCGCTTCTGTTCCCGGTTGAAATCAGCCTGGGGGAACGAAGGATTGAGAATCACATCGGAAAAAAGATCGAGCGAGGCGTCCAGCTTCGCCTTCAGCGCCGAGAGCCCCACGTACGAGAAGTCTAGATTGGAGTACCCACCCAGCTCCGCTCCCAGCATTGCCGTCTGGTCATTGATCTCCAGCGCATTGCGCGTTCGCGTGCCGTCAATAAGCAGCCTGGCCATCAGCTTGGCCGTCCCTGGAGTAGCGAACTGGTCGGCGGCGTAGCCCGCGTCCGCCGCTAGCCAGAAGTTCACCAACGGAACGTCATGGCGCTCGGCCAGGATCACCTTCAGCCCGTTCGAAAGTGCGGCACGCTGCAGTTTCGGTAGCTTCAACTCGGGTGGCGCGCCGAGTGTGGGAGGGCTCGAGCGGTCGGCGTCGTTCGACGCCGTCTTGTAGTCCGGAAACGGCAGTACTTCTGCAATGTAAACGCCGTCCGCCAGCCAGCGGTTCGCGGCCCCTCGCAGGTCCTCTGGAGTCGCCTCGCGCACGCGTTTCAGCGTGATCTTATAACCGTCCGGATTCCCGGTGTACACCGCGTACTGCGCCAGACGGTCGGATTTGCCGCCAAATCCACCGATGCGCTCGACACCACGCACGAAGCTCGCCACATACTGTGTCTCCACGCGCCGTAACTCTTGCTCGGTGGGTCCCTCCTTGAGAAAACGGGCCAGCTCTTCGTCGATTTCCTTCTCCACCTCGTCGAGATTATGTCCGGGCCGCGCGGTGACCTGAATATAGAACTGCCCGCCGATTTCCTTTGCATCCACATACACCGCGACGTCGCTCGCGATCTGGTCATCATAAACCAGGCGCTTATAGAGACGCGAAGTCTTGCCTTGGCCCAGGCAGGCGCTCACCAGGTCAAGGTAGTCTGCATCGGCGCTGCCAAACTGCGGAACATTCCAGATTTTGTAGACGCGCGGCAAAGGGACGCGATCCTGCGTGACGGAGCGGTGAACCCCGCTCATCTTGGCGATCCAGGCTTGCTGGTGCGCCACGGGCGGTCCCGCTGGGATGTTGCCGAAATACTTCTCCACCTTTTCGCGCGCCGTCTTGACGTCGATGTCACCGGCCAGCACGATCACGATGTTGGAAGGCCCGTAGTAGGTCTTGAACCACTCCTGCACATCCTTGAAGGAGGCGGCATCCAGGTCCGCCATCTCGCCGATGACGTCCCAGGAATAGGGGTGACCGGCAGGATATGTATTCGCAGGAATATACTCTTCCGTCAGCCGATAAGGTTCGTTTTCGCCTTGCCGTTTCTCGTTCTGGACCACTCCGCGCTGCAGGTCCAGAGTCTTCTGGCTCAGATCCAGATAACCCATGCGGTCCGACTCCATCCACAACGTGTAGTCCAACGCGGAGGTAGGAACATTCTCGAAGTAATTGGTACGGTCAAAGTTCGTGGTCCCGTTCATGTCCGTCGCACCCACCACTTCCAGCGCCTTGATATAGCTTCCTGGAGCGTGCTGGCTGCCCCCGAACATCAGATGTTCGAACAGGTGTGCGAATCCGGTCTTGCCCAACTTCTCGTTCTTAGAGCCGACATGATACCAGACGTTCACTGCTACGATGGGCGCTTTATGGTCCTCGTGCACAATCAAGACGAGCCCATTATCGAGCACAAACTTCTGGTAAGAAATATTGATATCGTGATCTTGCGCAAACGCACCAATAGCGAGAGCACACAGCAACAACAGTCGATTTTTCAGCATGGGTCCCTCCTGGATGACTACGTTGGGGCGGTCGGAATAGGCATTAGGGCGATGAGCGAAGCATACGCCCACATGGAACACGGCGTCAAGCTCCAGTCACGTCAATGTCGCCAGTCTTTCTCCCCCATTTCCACGCATCACCAAATCCGCCCGCAATCCACGGCAACCCCACCCCTTAAACTCATCTCGGTGCACCCATGTCCTCCCAACGAAAAATCGACTCCGCCCGTGCCAACGGCGCAAAATCTCACGGACCCAAAACCGAAGCCGGCCGCAAGACCTCCTCCATGAACGCCGTCACTCACGGTCTCTACTCCAAAGGCGTCGTCATCGCGAAAGAATCCAGCGAACAGTATCAAGAAATGCTGGACGCCTACATCCAGCAATTCCAGCCCATCGGACCAGTCGAGCTCGATCTGGTCGAGGAAATGGTCGCCGCCAAATGGCGCCAGCGACGCCTCTGGTCCATCGAAACCGATCTTATCGAGGACCAAATACTCATCCAAACGGAGAAATTGGACAAAGACTACTCCGACTACGACCCGCATTGCCCGCTCAGCTACGCCTATGCCGCCTTGGCAGAATCCGGGTCTCTGCCATTCCTCACCCGCAACGAATCCCGCCTGGAACGCGCCTATTTCCGCGCCCTCAAACTCCTCCTGGAACTCCAACGCCTCCGCAAATCCGAAGATAAAAATATTCAAAAACGAACCGAATCCCAAATCCGACCACCTCAGTCTTTCCCGTTACCCCCGATCCACCACGACCGCCCCCAACGAGAAACGAGAAACGGAGCGAGAGAAACGGAGCACGAGAAACGGAAGCGCTTGACGTAACATGCCGCAATTCGATAGCCTGACGATTCCATGTCTTCAATAGACGTACCCCTAGAACGCGGCCGCTTCGGCCAGACTGCGCGTCGCGATTTCTGGTGGGTGCAACCGCTCCTAACTTTCCTCGGCCTCGGAACGTTCATCGTCTATTCCACCTGGGCCGCGTTTCAGGGCGATCACTACCGCTTCGGCCCCTACCTCTCGCCGTTTTATTCGCCCGAAATTTTCAGCCTCACCGGCGAGGATTCCTGGTTCGGCCAGTTCCCCGATTGGATGCCCTACTTCGTCACCGGCGCCATGCTCATCCTCTGGGCGCCCGGCGGATTCCGCTTCACTTGCTACTACTATCGCGGCGCATACTACAAGGCGTTCTGGGCCGACCCGCCGTCTTGCACCGTCGGCGAGCCGCGCAAAAAATATCTCGGCGAGCGTTCCTTTCCGCTCATCATCCAGAACATTCACCGCTATTTTCTGTATCTCGCGCTGGTCTTCCTGGTGCTTCTCTCCCACGATGTCTGGAAAGCTCTCTGGTTCGACAACACCTTCGGCATCGGCGTCGGCACGCTAGTTCTTCTCGCGAACGTCATTCTGCTGAGCGGCTATACGCTCGGCTGCCACTCGCTGAGACATTTAGTAGGCGGAATGTTCGATCGACTCGCCCAGCGCCCCGTTCGCAAAACCGCCTACGATTGCGTGAGCTGCCTCAACCGCCGCCACATGATCTGGGCCTGGTGCAGTCTCTTCTCCGTCGGCTTTTCCGATCTGTACATAAGGATGTGCTCCATGGGCATCTGGACGGATTGGAGAATTCTCTAGAGATGCCCGAGTATCAGACCTTCGAACATGATGTCTTGATCATCGGCGCAGGTGGCGCGGGATTGCGCGCCGCCATTGAAGCGTCCGCTGCCGGCGTCAAGGTCGGCGTCATCACCAAATCTCTCCTCGGCAAAGCTCACACTGTGATGGCCGAAGGAGGAATCGCGGCGGCCATGGGCAACGTCGACGATCGCGACAACTGGCGCGTCCATTTCGCCGACACCATGCGTGGCGGCCAATATCTCAACAATCCGCGCATGGCTGAGTTGCACGCCAAGGAAGCGCCGGACCGCGTGCGCGAACTCGAAGCCTGGGGCGCCGTGTTCGATCGCACCGCGGACGGCCGCATCCTGCAGCGCAATTTCGGCGGACACAAATACCCGCGCCTGGCCCACGTCGGCGATCGCACCGGCCTCGAGATGATCCGCACCCTGCAGGATCACGGGATCCATCAGGGCATCGATGTGCACATGGAATGCACCGTCGTCACGCTGCTCAAAAGTGGCGGCCGCATGGCCGGAGCTTTCTGTTACGAACGCGAACGTGGACGCTACAAGCTCTTTCGCGCCAAAGCGATTGTGCTGGCCACCGGCGGCATCGGCCGCGCCTTCAAAATCACCAGCAACAGTTGGGAGTACACCGGCGACGGCCATTCGCTCGCCTATCACGCCGGCGCAACTCTCATGGACATGGAGTTCGTGCAATTCCATCCCACCGGAATGATCTGGCCTCCCAGCGTTCGCGGTTTGCTGGTCACCGAAGGCGTGCGTGGTGAAGGCGGCATTCTCGTCAACAATCAGGGCAAGCGCTTCATGTTCGACGATATCCCCGCCAACTACAAAAGCCAGACCGCCGACAATCCCGAAGAGGGCTGGCGCTACACGCAGGGCGACAAAAGCGCGCGCCGTCCCCCCGAGCTTTTGACCCGCGACCATGTGGCGCGCTGCATCATGCGCGAAGTTCGCGAAGGACGCGGCAGCCCGCACGGCGGCGTTTTTCTCGACATCGCCTGGATTAAAGAAAAGCTTCCCAACGCCGCCGAGATCATCAAAAAGAAACTGCCGAGCATGTATCATCAGTTCAAGCAGCTCGGCGACATCGACATCACAAAAGAGCCCATGGAGATCGGCCCCACCACCCACTACATGATGGGCGGCGTCCGCGTGGATGGCGATACACAAATGTCCGACGTTCCTGGACTGTTCGCCGCCGGCGAATGCGCCGCGGGATTGCACGGCGCGAACCGGTTGGGCGGCAACTCGCTTTCCGACCTCGTGGTCTTCGGCCAGCGCGCCGGAGAATACGCTGCGAAATTCGCCAAGAAACACTCGCCTGCCGACATAGATATGTCACAAGTGGACGCCACCGCCCGCCAGGCATTGGAACCGTTCGAACGCACCGGCGAGAGCCCCTACCAGGTTCAGCACGACTTGCAGGATATGATGCAGGACAAAGTAGGCATCGTCCGCCTCGAAAACGAAATGGAGCAAGCCCTGGACGGCATCCTAAAACTGCGTGAACGCGCGAAACACGTTGCAGTACCCGGCAATCGCGAATACAATCCAGGCTGGCACACCGCTCTAGACCTGCCGAATCTCCTAACAGTCTCGGAAGCCATAACCCGCGCAGCCCTCCTCAGAAAAGAAAGCCGAGGCGCCCACTTCCGCGACGACTATCCAGCCAAAGACGAAACCTACGGCACCTTCAACCTAATAGTCCGCGAGGGCAAAGACGGCGAAATGACAGTAACCCGCGAACCGTTGCCCCCGTTAAGCGACGAACTAAAAAAAGTAATCGAGGAAATGAAATGAGGCTGCAGAAGGCAGGAGGCAGGCGGCAGGAGGCAGCAAACCCAGGTATCGTAGAACGCCGACGCCTTTCTGCCGCCTGCCGCCTGGCGCCTGCCGCCTGTCCTGAGCCGCCTGTCGCCCGGAGGCTTCCCTGATGGCCCAAGCAACCTTCAAGATCTGGCGCGGCGACCGCACCGGCGGCCACTTCACCGACTACACCACCGAGATCACCGACGGCATGGTCGTGCTCGACGCCATCCACCACATCCAGGCCCAACAGGCGAACGATCTCGCCGTTCGCTGGAACTGCAAAGCAGGCAAGTGCGGCTCATGCTCGGCCGAAATTAACGGTATGCCCAAGCTCATGTGCATGACGCGCCTGAATACCCTGCCGCTCGATCAGCCCATCACTGTCCAGCCCATGAAGACCTTCCCGCTGCTCAAGGATCTGGTCACCGACGTCTCCTGGAATTTCGAAGTAAAGAAAAAAATCAAGAAATTCAAGCCGCGCAAACCCGACGCGTCCGACGGTACCTGGCGCATGCAGCAATCGGATGTCGATCGCGTGCAGGAGTTCCGCAAGTGCATCGAATGCTTCCTCTGTCAGGATGTCTGCCATGTCCTGCGCGATCATCACATGCATGCCGAATTCATCGGCCCACGTTTCTTGGTTTACGCCGCCGCGCTTGAAATGCATCCGCTCGATACCGAAGACCGCCTCGAAGATTTGAGAAAAACGGACGGTATCGGCTTGTGCAACATCACCAAGTGCTGCACCAAAGTATGCCCGGAAAGCATCACTATCACCGACAATGCGATCATTCCATTAAAGGAGCGGGTGGTGGACCGGTTTTTCGATCCGCTCGGCAGATTGTTCCGCGTGTTCCGCCCGAAGTAAGGTCGCGATGCAATTCGATCTCAAACCGATCTCAGCCGCCGGCGTTGGCGAGGCTCTCGAAAAAGCGGAAAGATACCGGCTCTTGAATGAGCCGTCGCTCGCCGAAAGTATCTGTCTGGATGTCCTGCACATCGATCCGGAAAATCAGCACGCGCTAGTGATGTTGCTGCTCGCGTTGACGGATCAGTTTGGCCACGGCGTAGGGGCCGGCAAAGCCCGCGAACTGCTGCCTAGATTGGAAAGCGAATACGAGCAGCACTATTACGCCGGCATAATCTGGGAAAGATTGGCGCACTCGCAACTCCGCAAAGGCTCGCCCAACGCGGTCTTCGCCGCTTATGATGCATTCCGCCAAGCCATGCACCTCTACGAATCGGCCGGAACATTGCGTCCCCCCGGCAACGATGACGCATTGCTGCGCTGGAACACTTGCGCCCGAATCCTGATGCGCAATCCAAATCTCCGCCCGCGCCCCGACGAAGCCTACGAACCGGTCCTTGGCGAATGAAGGCGTCCCTCCCACTCTTTGATCTTCGCCTCCTCATCCGCCGACGGCTTGTACTTCCTCGCACTCTCCAGCTCCTTCTTCGCCCTCTGCTTATCGCCCGCTTCGAAAAACGCCATCGCCAAATGCAAATGGAACGACGGATTCCCAGGCGCCCGCGTCACCAGGTCGCGCAATATCTCCACCGCCGGTCCGGTCAATTTCTTGCGGATGTAAATCAACCCGAGCGTATCGGAAATATTCGGATCGTTCGGCGACCGCCGCAGAGCGCGCTGTGCCAGGCCGAGCGCCCGGTCCAGATCCACTCCTTCGTCGGCTTTCATATAGGCCAGGTTATTCAGAGCTTGCGTATTTTCCGGATCGAACTTGAGCACGTCTTCGTAGGCGGCTCGGGCCTGTTCCATCTCCCCTGCCCCTTCCAGCAAAATCGCCAGCGACAATGCAACTTTGAAATCGGCCGGGTTCAACTGATGTGCCTTTCGAAGACTCTGAATAGCGGACGCGCGGTCGCCGAGTTGATTTTCGACATCTCCCAGCCGCTTGTAGATTTCGGCCGAATCCGGATGTCTGCCGGCCAGTTGCTCCAGTTGCGCTCGAGCATCTTGAAATCGCTTTGCGCCGATTTCAATTTCCGCCAGGCCCATGCGATAATCGTCACGATTCGGGAATTTGGCCAGCTCGCTTTCGAGCAACTGAATGGCGACCGCGAATTCTCCTTGGGCCTCCTTGCATTTCGCGAGCCCCGGAATGCCGCGCGGATCGCCGGCCTGTACCAGCGTGCGGAACCCGGCCTCCGCCTCACGGTACCGCTTGTTTGCGAGATCCAGCCATGCCAGTTGACTGCGCGCGTCATTCGAGTTCTTGTGGCTATCGAGAACACGGATCAGTTCCTCACGCGCCTTCTGAGTCTCGCCCATGTTCGCCAAGCCCGTCGCGCGTGCAAGTTCAGCCCGCAGGTTTGCGGGATTGTTTTTCAGGATCGCCTCCGCAATTCGCACCGCGCTCGCGTTCTCGCCAAGCTCCAACTGAACTCCAGCCAATGCCAATTCGGCCGGCACAAAATCGCGGTTCAGATTCAAGCTGGTCTCCAGATGCTGGCGGGCTTTGGCCAAGCTGTCCCGGTCTCCTTTGGCCGCGTACGCGCGCCCCAAATTCAACTGAACCACCGGATTTCCGGGCGCCTTCGACGCCAGCGCCTCCAGCTTGTCGATGGCCGACTGAACCTGCCGCGGATTGCCCTTGGCGAGCAACGACGCTTCCAGCGCGGCGGCGTCCAAATCGTCTGGATTTTCCTTATGCAGCGTGGCCGCGATCTGCAGTGCATCTTCAGTCTTGCCCTGGCCGATCAAAACTTCCGCGATCCTCTTTTCATACGTGACCCGGAGTTTGGGTTGATTCTTCTCACCCTCGCGATACGACCGCAGCGCGGACCCGAAGTCTCCGATCCGCACCTCGAAATCGCCGATCTGCCCGTCCGCTTGCGGAAACGCTTTTCGGTCTGCCCGCAAACCGTCCAACATCGCCAGCATCTCCGGTCTCCGATTGCTCGAGTAGTAGAATCCCGCCAGCTCGATGCGGCTCGACGCGTCCGCGGGAAGATTGGCGATCTTGGCTTTCAGAATCGCTTCCGCTTTCGCATACTCTGACTTTCGAATCGCGCCGGAATACAGCACGTCATAGACCGGGCCGTAGGTCTTGCGATGGGTGAGGAACTCCTGGCCCAGCTTTTCGGCCTGATCCGGCTGGCCGGCACTGTTCAGGTTGCGCATGAGCGCTACAATCACCTCCGGCTGCCACGGCTTTACTTCATTAGCCTCCCGCAATCTCCGGATAGCCCGATCCCGATCGTTGGAGGCTGTGGCAAGATCGGCGTCCATGCGCAAACCCTGATACGATTTAGGGTCTCGTTTCAGGATCCGCTCAATTACCAGCCGCGCGTCCTCCAAGGCGTGACGATTCACCTGAGGATCGTGGACGTACGCGCCTAGATAGATCACTCCTAGCCGCACGGCCGCGTCTTCGTTGGCTGGATTCAGATCCCAGGCCCGCTGGAAGGACTGCACGGCATCGGGGTACTGTCCCAGCGCCATTTCGGTGATCCCCAACCGGTAGTGAGCCTCGGCGTACTTGGGATCTAACTGTAACGCGCGCCGATATAAGATCGAAGCCTGTCTGTATTTCCCTTTTTGGAAGTACTGATTGCCGCTGGCCACGCACTTCTCGCGAAGCACTTTTGGGTCGCGATTGCAGCCAGCCAGAAGCAGGCAAATCAGGCTAAGAACGTACCAACGTCGCACTACACAAAGGTATATCATCCAACGCTCCATCAGGTAAAATTCCATCGGCTTTCCAAGTCTGTCAAACGCGACCGAACCGCGACCGTAAGGGAGTCGGTTGCCGGGTAGAGGGCAGACTGATTTGCTACCCTCAGTGGTAGTCTCCATGGCGGTCTCGGGTATTAAGGATTCGCTCAAACAGCAGGGAGTTCGGCTGACACGGCAGAGAAAGATTCTGCTGGATCTGATCGATCAGTCCGGCCAGCATCTGGATGCCGAGCGACTCTACCAGCTCGCGCGCGAGCGCGATCCCAAAATCAACCGGGTAACCGTCTATCGCACTCTGAAGCTGCTCAAGGCCGGTGGCCTCGTGGACGAGTTGGACCTCATGCACCACGACGGCGACCAGCACTACTACGAGACGCGCCTGAAACAGGAGCACGCTCACGTGATTTGTCTGCGCTGCGGCAAGATTGAGGAATTTTTCGGCGATTTGCTGCAACAAATGCGGGAACAGATTGAGAGTCACTTCGGTTTCAAGATCGTTCTGGCACGGACCGAAGTGGGCGGTTACTGCTCCCATTGCCAGGTGCTGCGAGCCAAGGAAATGGAAGCCTTGAGCGCCGAGTCCCGGCGGAGCCATCCATGACCTCGCCGAGTGAGCAGCCCCGTGCGACCGGACGATTGCCTGCCTTGGCGGTGATTAATCCTTCGGGAAACCGCAGCCGGATTCCGCTGGAGCCTCTTCCCTTCACCATCGGACGGCAGGGCGACAACAACCTGGTGCTCCGCGATAACCGCGCCTCGCGAGCTCACGCGCGCATTGTCGCCGAGAATGGCGATTACTTTGTCGAGGATTTAGACAGCCGCCACGGCGTGTTCGTCAATGGACAGAAGGTGAAGCGGCACAAGCTTATCGACGCGGACCGGATCGATTTCGGCTTCCAGGATTCGTACCGGTTGGTTTTCACGCTCGAAGACGACGAGATTCGGCGTTTCATGGAGCAAATGTCGACGCAGGCCGCCGCCGGAGCCACCAACCTTTCAAAGCTTCGGTCCTTGGTGGAAGTCGCGCGTGCGCTACAAAGCTCACTTTCCACCAATGATGTGCTCGCGGCAGTGGTGGATGCCGCGCTTTCAGTGACCGGGGCCGAGCGTGGCTTTCTGCTGCTCAAGAATCAGGAAGAACTGGATGTGAGCGTGGCTCGCGACCGGCGTGGCGCGGCACTGGGGCCCGAAGATTTGGGTGTGCCGCGTACGCTGATCCACAGGGCTCTTCGAACGCGCCGCGACATGCTCTCCATGACCTTCGATCCGCTGGGCGAGGGCGGCATTCGTCCGGAAATGTCGGTAGCGGACCTCGAACTGCGCTCGGTAGTTTGCGTGCCGTTGATTCACGTCAGGACCGGCTCGATGCAGGATACCATCGCAACTTCGCTGAACGACACAGTCGGAGTGCTCTACATGGACTCGCGCGGGTCCGCCGCCGATCTGTCGGTTGGTAACCGCGAAATTCTGCAAACACTGGCGCTCGAAGCATCCACGATTCTCGAGAATGCCAGGCTCCTCGAGGAAGAACGCCTCAAGCGGCATCTGGAAGAAGAGTTGGACCTGGCGCGCACCATTCAACAGGGATTGTTGCCCAACGATCTACCGTCTGATGGCTGGTTCCGCGCCGCCGGGTCCAGTATCACGTCCCGGCAGGTGGGTGGTGACTATTACGACGTGCATCCGGCCGGTCCGGACGCCTTTGCTTGTGTGATCGCCGACGTGTCCGGCAAAGGCGTGAGCGCGGCCCTGCTAGCTGCCTTGCTGCAGGGGGCCTTCCTGCTTGCTTCCGAGGGGCCGGCGCAGATTGAAGACGTGATGTCGAGCATCAACCGGTTCCTCACCGAGCGCGCCAAGGGTGAAAAATACGCCACCGTGTTCTATTGCACCGTCGATCGGTCGGGTGTGTTGCGCTGGTCGAACGCCGGTCATCCCAAGCCGATTCTGGTGCGCACGGGGTCCGAGCTGATTTCACTCGAAAGCACCGGTCTGCCGCTCGGGATGCTGGAGGTTGCCTCCTACGAGGTCAAAAGCATGCAACTCCAGAAAGGCGACAAGATTGTGCTATACAGCGACGGATTGTCGGAAGCGGAAAGCGAGGATGGGGAGTTTTTCGATCGCAAGAAATTCAGGGAAACGCTGTGCGCTAACGCGGCGCTGGGCTGCGGGGAGTTTCACGCCAAGCTGGTGGAGGCGGTGGAAGATTTCAGCGAGGGCGCGGAGTTGGCCGACGATATTACGACGCTGGTGCTGGAGTATCAGCCTTAGCAGCGCGCCTGCGCCGGTGGGCAGCCACTGCAAACATGGTTCCGGCCGCGGCCGCGACGCCCACAACAACCGCAACGCCCGGTAGCGCATCGAGTGGCGGAGCGGGCAGCGACACAACTCCCGATTCGTCCAAGCGCGCCGGCTCCCGTACGTAGCGGCCGTGGGCGGGGATCGGAAAATTGGTGGCGAGTTCGGCAAGTTGCATCACTGCATTGCCGCCGCTCATGGGGATTCCGTGGCCACACGCGACCGTGAGAGGGCGAAGCTCGGCGAGGAACTCCACCGATTCGCGAGCGCACCGCCAATCCGGAGTGGAGGGCGCCGGTGGACCGCATACTCGTTGCACCTCGAAAACCGAGGCGAAGAAAGAATTCAGGTTCATGGTGGTCAGCGCGTCACCGGCCAGCAAGGTTCCATCCTGGCGGCGGAAAAACGCAACATGGCCGGGAGCGTGGCCGGGCGTGTGATGCCACTCCCAGCCCGCTAATCCAGGAGCCTCGCGGCCGGATTCGAGCGCTCGGACGCGCGCGCCGAGATCCTGCGACGGGACGGGAACAAAGCGGCCCATTAGCGCGAGAAAGCCGCCCACAGTCGGATCGAGCGGCGGATATTTCGATCGGCCGGTGAGGTACGGAAGTTCGAGCGGATGCGCGAATACCGATACGTCCCAGAAATTTGCAAGATCCAATGCGCTGCCGGCGTGATCCATGTGGCCATGCGTAAGAAGAATGGCGTCGGGCCGCGCGGCCACGCCATACAGCGATTCTGCCGCCTCCCGAATCTGTTGGGCGTGTCCCGGGGTTGACGTGTCCACCAGTGTCCACGGTCCTTCAGGCGGGCCAATGAAATACACATTGGCGATGCTGACCTTAAGGCAGAAGACGTCGGGTGCGATTTCCTTGAGCGGCACAATATTATTTTAGGCCAGGATTCGAGTCAAATGAATGTCCCCACGGATCTCTCCGATCTTCTACACGCGATGGCTACCGATCTGCCCGCGATACTCCACGGGAATCTCGCCGGTATCTACTTGTGGGGGTCGTTGACTTATGACGCGTTCGATCCGACCTGCAGCGACGTCGATTGCGTTGCCGTTACCGAACGAGATCTCGACGAGCGCGAGTTTTCCGAACTCGACGCGTGGTTCAACAACAAGAAAGAACAGAATCGATGGGCCCACCGAATCGACATGCGCTTCGTGATCGATCATGAATTTCTCGAAAAGACTTCGCGATGCTGTGGCTTCTATCACTACATGGGAAAACTCACGCGGCATGGATCAGACGGAAACCCGATCATGTGGATGAATATTGCCCAGTCCGGGATCACTCTGTGGGGCAAGGAGGCCAAACTGATCGCGCCGCAGGTGTCCGGTCAATGTCTCAACGATGCTCTGCTGCTGGAACTGAACTACCTGAAGGAAGACTTGGCCGCGAACGCCGGGGATCGCTCTGACAAGGCATTCATCCACAATGCCTACGCGGTACTCACAGCTTGCCGCATTCTTTACTCGGCCCATCACGGGGCGGTGGTCTCCAAAGATCAGGCTTGTAGTTGGGCGCTGGAAACAGTTCCGGCCATGTGGCGGCCGGTCATTCAAAGTGCCAAGGATAACCGGCTAAAGAATGGCGGCTCGACCACGCCTCAGTTGGAACAGGATGCGATGCGCTTCGTAGAGTTCGTGACCGATGAGCTCAAAAATGGAAACCGACTGTCGCTGTGACGGCGCGCGGAGTAACGTAGTGGGTTCCGCTAAACGTGGAAAGGAAATTGTACAAGGCGTACTTGTCGGTAAGATTCACCACCGACAGTCGCGCGCTCCATTTGTACTTGTCGCCGTGCAAGATGTTATCGTGACCCACCGCGATATCGAATAGATTGCGGGGTGCTATGCGAGGCGGATTGTGATCGTCATTCTCGGCGCTGGCCGCAGGAATCTTTATCAGGGTTGAGCCGTATTGTGATGCATCGCAGAGACCCGTGGGACTGATGGGAGTGGTGGGAGTCGCGTGCACGCCGCCGCAGAAAAGACCGGCCTGGAACTGCTGGTCCGGCGTCAGGCCGGAAACGTCAACCATGGAATCGGTTCCGTTGGGACCGTTGTTGCAGTTGCCTCCCGCACACGGTACCGGACCGGCAACCAAGCCGCTATCGTAACGCCAGTTGAAGCCCAGCCATGGACTTCGTTTCGAGGGCTGGTATTGGATGTGAGCCGTGGAGTTAAAAACCTCATCGTGATCGATGCGAAATACTCCGTTGCCGCCTTGTCCGGCCGGCGTGGCGCCGATCCCACTAACTTGGGGCTGAAAGAAGCGCGCAGCGACACTGGAGAAGACGAGAAATGCCGATAAGCCGTGGAAATTCGGCATGCTGGCGCGCACTGCGTAGCCGGGAATCTTGGAGCTGGCCCACTCGATCGGAAACGTGACCGGCGTGGAGCCCAGCACGCTAAAGTCGTAGGCCAGGTGAGTGTACTTCCAAATGTACTCGGCATCAATCACGAAGTACTTTCCGAAGGCCTGCTCAACGCCGGCGTGGAACTCGTTGCGCCAGCCAGGCCGCAGCGGTTGAGTGAGACAAGGATAGCCCTGTATAGCGGCCATGAGATCGCTGACCACTGGGTCCAGGCAACCGTTGCTCGCCAGCACCAGGTTCTCGTTGAAAGGCGTCTCGAGCGTGCGGGCATAGGAAATCCGCAGCACGGTATTGCTCGGTTTGATGTTGTAAGCGATCCCAAGCCGAGGTTCCCCTTGATTGGCGTGAGTGATTCCGTCGTAGTGGTCGAACCGAACGCCGAGGTTGAGCGTCCAGTTCTTTATCGTCATGGTGTCCTGGAGAAAGAGCGCCAGTTCCCGCATGTTGGCGTGGCCGCGGAACCCGTATAACCCGCTGGTGGAACTGGGACAACCACTGAGCGGCCCCGTCCTGGTCAGGTCGATGCAGGCCAAGAGAGGATCATAGGCTGTGTTGGGCGATAATGTCCCCGTGCAGTTGTTGGGGTTTGTTAGAGACGGATTCGTGTTGGGGCTTCCATCGGCGTTGAAGCAAACCGGATTGAAGGTGGGGTCAACAATACCGAAGCTGTCCTTCTCAGTGAGGATGGTGTCTTCATAAGTGATGCCGGCTTTGATGTTGTGGATTCCTTTCACATAGGAAATGTTGGCGCGCGCTCCCAAGTTGGTCAACGTGCGACTCTGCCCAATGGTTTCCGATTGAAGATCCGGGGTGAAATCCGCGAAGGGGTCGCGGCTCGGGTAGTAGTTGTATTGATCCTGACGGGCGAAGGCTCCGAGGGTGAAGACCGTGCTCGGATTCAATAGGTGGGTCCATGTGGGTGCGATGTTGTAGGTTCGAATCTTGGAACGCTGATCTTGCGTACCTACCGGCGCTCCATTCGGGCCCAGCCCGTTGTTGTTAACAACCAGTCCAGACCATGCGTCCGCGGTTTGCCCGTCAAATGAGTTGGGCGTTTGGAACCAGGAGCGCGTGAAGCCGAAGTTCACGTTGATGGTGTCAGCGATAGACGGCTTGAAGTCGAAGCGGTCGAACAGATTTTCTTCATTGCCGTGGTCGTGGTAGGTCTGGAACTCGGGGCCGTCGAGAAATCGGCCTGTGTTCAACCCATTCACCGAAATGAAATTGCCCCATTTCTCTCTTCCATAGGAAAGATTGAAGCCGACATTGGCGGTGCCAAAGGTGCCATAGGAAGCGGTGATGTCGCCGTGCGGTTCGGTGGCACCCAGGCCTGAGCGCGTGGTGACGTTGATTACCACACTGGTTTTGTCACCATATTCGGCTGGCGGCGCCCCCGCGATCACCTCCATGGATTGAACTGCGTCGAGCGGTATTTGATTCGAAAAGACCTTGCTCTGCTGATCCGTGATGGGCTGGCCATCGAGCGAGAACGAGTTCGACGCATGATCGCCGAGTCCATGAAAGAGGCCGTTCGAATCGGCCGAGATACCGGGTGATGCCAGTGTCACCAGCGAGCTGAGGGATGAAGACTGGCTTTCGAGCGGCATCTTGTCGAACAGGCCCCGATCGATGTCGGTGTGAGTGACAGGGTTTGTCTCCAGCAGATCGCCGGCCTCTACTACCGTCACGCTGGACGATTCAGTGCCGATCTTCAGGCTGATCTTGATTTCGAGCGGGATAGGCGAACGCACATCCACGTCCTCGGTTCCGCGTTGGAATCCGGACGCGTTGGCAGTCACGTGGTAGTTGTTAAGCGGAATGTTGTTGAGCGCGAAATTTCCCTGGCTGTCGGTCTTCGTCGTTTGCGTATAGTGCGAAACGGGGTTCTCAATCTCCACGCCTGCACCGGCGATGGCTGCTCCGGACGGGTCGAGCACCGTGCCTCGAACGGTCCCGGAGTTCCCGCCGCTCGACTGAGCATAACTGAACGTGGCAAGACTAATTGACAGGGTAAGGCTACAAGCGAGTTTCCTCATCCTTCGATTGTGCGTGGTCGCCCGGTTTCAACCTAGAAAAGTCTGATAGGCGGTCCTGGATTTTGCGTGAACGAGCCATCCTGGGCCATGAGCGGGCACCCTCGGATGGCGAGGCTAGGCACCGACTTCCTCACGGTCGCGGTTCGGTAACGCTCGAACGTTTCCGAACCGCGAGCGTAAGCGACCGGTGCTTGCGCTACCGTTCCAGGAGGCGGCGAATGTTGTGGGCCTGGCGCTTGCTCACCACGAATTGCTGCTCGTTGCTGAGAGTCAGCATCCAGCGATGGCTGGTAAGGGCGGTGACTTTGCGGACATGGTTGATGTTTACGAGGGCGTTTCGATGCACGCGTTGGAACGAGAAAGACTGAAGACTGGTCTCCAATGTGCGAAGAGTCTGGCTGGCCATGAAGCGGCGCTTGGGTGTAACGATCCAGACTAGCTCGCCTTCGGCCTGAAGCGCCAGCACTTCATCAGCATCCAGCAGGTAATACTCGCGGCCCGCGCGGCCCACTAGCTTGCGGCGGGCCGGGTTGAGTGTCTCGGCCGCCGAGGCAATATTGGCCAGGTCTTGCGCGATTTCGAGCGGCTTGCCCAACAGATTCTTGACCCGCTCCAGGGCTTTCCGGAGCCTGGCTTCGCTGACAGGCTTCAGCAAATAATCGATGGCGCCGGCTTCGAACGCTTCAATGGCGTGCTGATGAAATGCGGTAACGATCACGATGACCGGTAACCGTGGCCCGCTCAGATTCCGGACCACCTCGAAGCCTCCCATCCCAGGCATTTGCAGATCGAGGAACACCAGGTCGGGCCGCAGTTCAACGATCTGCTGCAAGACCTGAGGGCCATCCTCGGCCTCACCTACTATGGTCACTTCGGGCAGAAGATCCAGTTCCTCCCGCAAGACCTTCCGCGCGATCTGTTCGTCGTCGGCGATGACGGTCCTGATGAGGCGATCCATCTTAAGCTTGTTTACTACCGAAACTCGCAAAAGCGCATAAAATACTGGCCAGCGGGATAAGACGGATCGTGGGTGGTCAAATAATCGGGATGAGCGGACGGTGCCTTGGCTTGCATTTGGGCTAAAGCGCGTCTGAGACAGACTGACCATCGAACGGGCTGAATAGTTTGTCGCGGAACTCGCCCGGCAATGGCGCCAATGCGCCAGCCGCATTGGACTGCACTGCCCACGTGAGAAGCGCTTGATAATGGTCGTGCCGGTCGATGTTTCCGATCCAGGTGCTGCCCCGGCCAGTGGTTATACAAAGGACGTTCGGCACGTCGCAAGGGCCGATGCATCCGGCGATGGTGAGTTGGATCGATTTCAGCAGGCCTCTGCGTCGCCACTCTTCCTTGAGCCATGCTACCGGGACTTCAGGATGTCCCTTCTCGGGGTGCCCGCAACAGCAGCCAGCGCAGACCAGCACGTCCGCAAGCTTGATCCGTTTAGTTTGCAACTGAGCCATCGTAAATTTCCTAAGCGCTGCCGGCCGCGCGTGCGCGCCGATACTTACCTGAGAGCGAGGGCACCAATCGGGCCGAGTTGAGGATGAACGCCATCTCGGAAGCAACGTGGATGAAGGCAGCCAGCAGTGGATTCAATAATCCGGCGGCGGCCAAGCCAACGCCCACGGTATCGACGGCCAGCGTGCCAGCGAAGTTGGTCATGATGACACGCCGGCACTGGCGCGCGATGCGCAGTGTCTCGACAAAATCCATCAGGTTGTTTCCTAGGAGCAGGACATTCGCACTTTGGCGGGCGACGTCCGTCCCTGAGCCCATGGCCACGCCGACGTTCGCCTTCGCTAAAGCGGGCGCATCGTTCACTCCATCGCCGACCATGACAACCACGCGGCCCATGCGAATGAGTGTTTCGATGCGCTCCAGCTTTTGGTGAGGCAGCAGCTCGGCCGAGACCTGATGGACGCCCAGCTTTTTCCCCACCGCATTGGCGACATTCAGCGCATCCCCCGTGAGCAGCTCGACTCGCATGTTCATCTTTTTCAGGGCATGAACGGCCGCGATGGCTTCAGGCCGCAGGCGATCCTCGGTACGGATGGCACCGAGCAGGCGTCCGTTGCGCGCTACCATGACGGTGCCGCAGTTTTCCGGCAGCAGAGTAAACTGAATCGGCGTAACTCCTTTTTCGAGCAGCAAGGCGCGGCTGCCGACCGCGATGACTCCCAACGCCGACGCGCTGAAGATTCCCTTTCCCGGCGAGTAATCGAAATGATCAGGCTCTATGACGGGCAGTGAGAGCTCCGACGCGCGCTTGAGAATTGCTTTTGCCAGCGGATGTTCGGACGGCCGCTCCGCGATGGCCGCGGCCTCAATTACATCTTTAGAATTCACGCCGGGAACCGGGATTATCTCAGCTACTTCCGGATCGCCGAACGTCAGCGTTCCGGTCTTATCGAGAACCACGGTGTCCACCTGGCTCAGCGTTTCGAGATACAGGCCGCCCTTGACGATGGCGCCTTGATGGGCCGCGCGGCCGATTGCGCCGAGTATCGCGAGCGGCGTACCGGCGGCGATACCGCAAGCTCCGGCGACGATGATGACCGCGATGGTGGAGCGGGTGTTGTGTGTGATGAGGAATGTGAGTACAGCGGCGGCGAGGGCAAAGTAAACCAAGTAGCCGGAGAGGCGGTCGGCTGTTTTCTGGACCGGCGCGCGCGATTGCTCGGCGTGCTCGACAGCTTCGACGATTTTGCCGAAGACGGTGTCGCGGCCGAGCTTATCCGTGGCGACTTCGAGCGATCCGGAAAGATTCGTGGTGCCGGCGAAGACCGTGGTTCCCACCACCTTTTCGGCTCGGGCGGACTCACCCGTGATACTGGACTGGTCGACGAACGAATATCCCTTCACTACTGTTCCATCCACCGGAATTTCCGCGCCGGGCTTGACCACTACGATGTCGCCGGGATTTACCTGTTCGATAGGAAGATCCATCAGACTGCCATCGCGCCGCACGCTGGCCTGCTTAGGCATCAGGTCGAGGAGGGTTTGAATGGCGCGGCGCCCCCGGCCCACGGTCAGTTCCTCCAGCATCTCGGCTATCAATACGAACAGGAGGATGATGAGGGCGGTGAAATATTCGCGGATGGCGAGCGCGGAGCCCAGGGCGATGGTCATGGAGAGTTCCATGGTCATGCGGCGTGCCAGCAAGTTCGAAATGGCCTCTTCGAAGACCGGATAGCCGCCGATCAGGGCCGCGGCCAGCGAGATGAAATCGAATCCATGGAACTGCGGGACGGCGCGGGTCCAGGCAACTGCCGCGGCGATCCCGACCAGTGCGACGCGAGCATATTCAATCCATTCGAAATGGTGACCTTCTTCGGATTCGTGCGCGGGCAAAGCTGGACGCGCCGGAATGGTTTCGGTTGGTGACTGAGCTGTTGCGGGATGCATGGGTAACGCTCCTTTGGGCTATTTCACGTAGGCTCGTACGAAGTCGAGCAACTCTTCGGTGGACTCGGCTTTTTGCTTGGGCGGTTGGTTTTCGGCGTACATCAAGAAACGGATGTGGCCTTCCAGGATCTCGGCCATTAGGCCATTGATGGCGCCCCGGGTGGCAGCGATGGTCTGGAGGACCAGCGAGCATTCCTTTTCTTCTTCGAGCGCCTTTTCGACGGCGTAGAGCTGTCCCTGGATGCGGCGGATACGGTTCAATAGCTTCTGTTTGTCTCGAGAGGTGTGCGACATGAAAATACTGTACCCCAGTATGCTATAGAGATGCTCGGCTGGCTGCTACTGAATCATGAGCGAGCGGGACGACGTGGTGAGCGGGCGGGATTGGGAGGCAGGCGGGTGGATGAGGAACCTCGCGATATCAGTCTCGATCAGACCAAATCGAAGACGTAGACGAGCTCTCGTTCGTCGTAGCCGACCTTCTGCTTTCGGGACACTGTGAGATGCTTCCCGTCCGGGGAAAGCGTCCAACGATCGTGGAGTTCGGTGGTGTCCGTGTCGCTGATGATCTCGGAATCAAATACCAGAACATCGCCGTCCCAATGGGCGGTGGTAAAGAGTGGATCGCCATCGATCATATTACGGGTCCGCTGACCGTCAGTTCTGTACTTGACCGTGCTCTCTTCCTCCTCGCCGTCGACGGAAGCCTTCGAACTAACGGTAAGCTGGGGATCTTTGTGATCGATGGTTCGCTCTTCCTGATAAGGCTCATCGAGTTTACTTTTCTCGGTGTTGAGCTTCCAATGTCCGGAGAAATTGGGGGTGGCGGCAGCCGGGAAGGCGAGAGCTGCGAGGGCGGCGATAGTTCTTAGGGTTGTGTTCAGCATTGTCGAATGGACGCATCCTTGGATGATTCGTTGGTTACACAATAACTCAGGTGGAACCCTCCAAGCGAGCGAGTTAGAATTCCAGGCGCATCCGCAGGGCGATCATGCGGGGGGAATTGTCGCCTCCCAGGCCCACGCCTAGCAGTCCCGTGGGTGGCGATGTGGTGTGGCTGATCGCTCCGAAACCGGTTTGTGTTGCGGGGCGGCCGGGGATTCCCGCTACAACTGAGGGCAGGGCGAAATTTGGGTGATTGAATACGTTGAAGAATTGGCCTTCAATGCGGAGGGAAACGTGTTCGGTTAACGACAACTTTTTTGTCAGGTAAAGATCGCTCCAGGTGAACCATGGGCCGCGCAGAGTGTTGCGTCCCAGGTCGCCGAACTGACAGTGAGCGGGCGTGTCGCCACCTGCGCAGGCGCCGGTGCTGGGGTCGACCGTGGACACAAAGGCATTCGGATTTAACCACTGGACCGTGCCGGGTTGAGTAACTCCCGCGACGGGTTGCGTTGTGTAAAGAGGGACGCCCGTCATCACACTCGCAAATTGCGGACCGCCTCCTTGCAGAATCCCATTGCCGTGCGCCGTGTAGGGTGCGCTGAGCGCGGTAAACGGGACGCCGGTGTGAAAGAAGGCCGTTCCGGAAACTTGCCATCCGCCTACTGCGTGATTCAACCAACGCGTGTTCGCACGGAATGGCAATTCGTAGACATATGACGCATTGAAGTTGTGCCGGATGTCGTAATCGCAATCTCCATACTGGCGGCCCAGGTCGCCGGGCAAGGGAGAAAGAATACCGGCCGATGAAAACGAGAGAAAGCCTCCATTTGAAATGGTGTCCAGGCAATGGCTGAAGGTGTAATTCGCATTCAGTTGCAGGCCGTGTCCCACGCGTTTCGCGCCCGTCAACTGCAGTCCGTTGTAGTGGCTGTTCGCTCCTGTTTCAAGCTGCGTCACTGCTCCGAAGCGCGGGTCTTGGGGCTGGCCATAGGGGAACGGGGCGAAGCATCCGTTACAGACCGTCTGATATCCATTGACCTGCACTTGATAGGGCAACTGGACGGCGCGCGTTCCGACGTACTGCACGCGCAGGCTGCCGGTGTTACCAAGCTGCTGCTCTAGCGCCAAGCTCCATTGCAGGAAATAGGGCACGCGCAGGGCGCCATCGGGTACTGCGGTCAGCCCGACGCGAGGAAGACAGGTCGATGAATTCGCCTGCGTTGACGCGCAGGAAAGCTGGCCGTTCGCGAAACCTGCCAGGAACGCCTGGTTTGCTGCGGCGGTTGCATCAATGGCGCTGTTGGGAACGCCGGGCGCGATGGCGAGTCCACCGGCTTGTCCTTGCAACCCACCTTGAAACGTATTCACATTCGGTGGATTCGACGCCACCAGGTCCGCTACGCTGCCGGGCAGGATATCGCTGAACACTCCGAAGCCCGCGCGGACCACGCTCTTGGGCGTGAATTGCCAGGCGAGCGCTGTGCGGGGCTGCCATTGTATTTCGGGAGTCGCGGGGAAAAGTTGGCTGAGCCCGGTGTGAATGATCACGTCCAGCGGCTGATTGGTATCATGCGAGGCGCCTTCAAAGGAGCCGTCCAGTCGCGCGATGAGGTGGTGCGGGCTTTGCGGATCGGAATTGTGGGCCGCGCGCAGGCCGATGGTCCACGTCAGAGTGGAGCTGAGCCGCATGGTGTCGAGCGCGAATAGGTCGAGGTTCAGATAGTTGAACGGTTGTGACGCGGCGATTGGATATGATGCTGTGGCCGTGGACGCTGCGCCATAAGTGAACTGCGCCAGCGTTGTGTAGGTGACGAGCGGCGTGACGTTGGTGCTGAAATCGAAATCGTTCAGGCGCAAGACGCGTCCGCTTAAGCCGAATTTGAATTCGTGCCGGCCTTTCACCCAACTCAGCGTGTCGCTGACCTGGAAGCGAGCGGCGCGGCGGCCCTGGATCCAGTTGTTGTCGAGGCCGCCGATGGTGGTGAACGGAGCGTCCGGTCCGATGCCCGACAGCACAATCGGAAACGCGGCCAAAGTTTTAGCCGGATCCGCAGGTCCGAAGAGACTTGCATACCAGGAGAAGGCTGGGTTGAAGTAATTCACTAGCGATGGGCTGAACAGATGCGTGTAGCCGGATGCGAACGAGTAAAGTGGTTGGGGTGACGTGGCGTTGAACAATGGGTTGATGGGATCTGTGTAGGCTGCCTGGACGCCCGTATCCGCCTGGAATCGGTACCACACAGAGTTGTCCGCGCTGAGGTTGTGATCCACGCGAACGGTGAATACTTGCTCCTGATCGGCGCTGGATTGCGATACGTCCTGGCGATTGGCGCATCCGTTTCCATTGACGCCGAGCGGGCAGCCCAGCACCGGCAGTGGCGTACCGGCGGTGTTCTGATAGAGCGCAAACATGCGCTTGTAAAACGGGACCAACTGAGGAGCGGCCGGGTAACGGGCGCCAGTTACTGGATCCAGGCCGCCTTGGAGCAATTGGGAGAGCACGTAATTTTGGAATTGCGGCGAGGGGACGGTGACCGGCGTCACAATGGGCAGCGCGATACGCAGCCATTCGCCGTCGAAGAAGAAGAACAGTTTGTCATGAACGATTGGACCGCCCATGCTGCCTCCGAAATGATTCACGTTCGAGCGCGGCTTTTGATTGCCCGGCGTCGAGTTGGTGAAGTAGTTGGCGGCGTTCAAATGCGCGCCGTTCCAAAGCTCGTACAGATTGCCGTGAAAACTGTTGCCGCCGCTTTTGGTGATGTAGTTGATCTGAGCCGCGCCGTAACGGCCTTGATCGACAGCGTAAGAGGTGGTGTTCACCGTCACTTCGGCGATGGAGTTGAGTCCAAGTACCAAGTTGGTGGAGAGGCCGCTGTTCAGATTCGTGAGTGGATCGTTGGTTTCGAGGCCGTCCACGATATAGGCGTTCGAGAGCGCCGGTAGGCCATTGAACTGGACGTTGCCGTAGCCGTTTTGACCGCCCACGAAATCGTTCGAACTTCCGGCTGTGTTGATCAATGCGCCTGGAGCGAACTGTGCCGGGTAGGTGAGATCGGAACCGGGATTGGGCAGGTTTTCAAGAGCCTTGGCGTTGAGGGTGGTGGCCGTGTTGGGGTTCTCGGTGTTGATGAGTGGAGCGTCGGTGGTGACGACGACGTTCTCCTTGGCTGCTTTAATGTTCAAGACAAAATTGACTGTTTGTGTTTGGCCTAATCCGGCGGGGACCTGCGATCGAGTTTGATCTTCGAAATTTTCAGCGTGGGCCCGGACAGTGTAGGAGCCGGGTTTTAGTTGCGGGAAGTGGAAGCGGCCAGTCTGGTCGGTCTGAGCGGACCGGTGGGAGCCATCGTCGGCGCTGATTAAAGTGACTGTGGCTCCCGCGATTCCGGCTCCTGTGGCGTCGCTTACTTGGCCGGCGATGGCGCTGGTGGTTTCGCCTTGGGGGAAGGCGAGTGGCATGGTTGCTAAGGCGAGCGTAACGGCGATAGCGGAGCATTTCCAGGACACGGTTTAGTTTACACTGATTTTATCCTGAATGTAAACTATAATTAACAGAAAGAGGTAAGTGTAGGTTAGGATTGGGGAACGGCAGCGCATGGCGCTGCCCCACAGAGCAGCATAGCCGCAACCAAAACCGGGCCGACGAGGGCGTCGGCCGCGGACCAGGGGGTCCGCCCCACAAATCGTCGCAGGCTGCAAAGATTTCCAGGTCTAGTAGTACAGAGCTGTGCTAGAACGCGTAGCCCAAGCTGGCTTGGTAGGTTCGCGGGGCAACGAAGTGGGTGCCGCTGAAGGTGGATAGGAAGTTGTAGAGGGCCACTTTGTTGGTTAGGTTTTCTACGGTGAATCGGAGCGTCCAGCGTGGGCCGGACTCTTTGTGGAACAGGTTGTCGGTACCGATGCCCGCGTTGAATAAGTTGCGCGGTTTCACGCGATCGGGATTGTGATCGTCATTCTCCGTGCCGGTTTGCGGAAGAGTGAGCAGTGTGGATTTGCCGACGCCGTTGCAACTTGTGATGGGGTTGCTATAAGTGGCAAATACGCCGTTGCAGGAGAAGCCGATTGTAACCTGTTCCGCAGGGGTCAACATCAGGGCGGACGCCACATCCGGCACGCCGCTCACCACCAGGCCGCTGTCGTAGCGCCATGTAAAATCGATCCACTCGCGATTGTGAGGACGCTGATAACGTGTCACCACAGTTTGTTGGTAAGCCTGATCGTGATCGATGCGGAAGACATTTGTGGGCAAGCCACCCAATGGAATTAAGCCGCCGACTTCGGGGGGAAAGAAGCGGGCGCGCGTGTGGCCGAGAGTCAAATAGGCTTGAAATCCATGCAGGTCGATGGTGCTGAGCCGGCCGGTTACGCCATCCAGTTTGGAATTGTGCCAGGCGATGGGAAAAGTGATCGGCGTGTTGAAGAAGACGCTGAAGTCATACGCGTTGGTGGTGTACTTCCAGAAGTAATCGGCATCGATAATGAGCCACTTCCCGATTCCTTGCTGGAGTCCGGTATTGTACTGGTTCCGAATGCCGGGTTTGAGGGATTCGGAGACCGACCCAAAGACGTTCTGCGCCAGTCCACCGCCGCCGGTTCCGCTCGACAGGATCAGGTTCTCGTTGTAGGGTGTTTCAAACGACCGGGAATAGGCCGCGCGCAAGACCGTATTGGTGCTTGCAATCAAGTACGAAAGGCCCACTCGAGGTTGAACACTGTTGGCCGAAGAAAGGCCGTTGTACTGGTCGTCGCGAAGGCCGAGGCTAATGGTGAATTTTCCCAGCTTGATGGCATCGGTAATGTAAACCGCGTATTCGTTGATGTTGTGACTTCCCTGGAAGTAGAAGAGGGAGCCGCCGCGGGTGAGATCGTACGGCACGATGCCCGGCTGCAGGTTGGGATTGCCCATGTAAGTTGGGTTAATGCCGGAGCAGGCATCGGGATTGGTGACGCCGGGTAACGGGAGCGCGGTTCCATTGGCGGCGAGGCAAACCGGATTGTAGGCGGGATCGGTGATGCCAAATTGAAACTTCTCGTCCAATCGAGTCTGCTGAATCTGGAAGCCGGTTTTGATGTCATGGTGTCCGTGCGTCCAGGCGATGTCGGCCTTGATGCCGTAGTTAGTCAGGAAACGATTCTGCGACGCGGTAACAGGCGTGTCGTCGAAAGGATCGCGGCTGGCGTAGTAATCCAATTGGTCGCGCCGGACATAGGGATTCACCGTGAGCAGCGTGTGAGCGTTGAAGGTGTGTTGATAACCGGGGGCGACGCTCCAGCTCAGGACGCGCTGTTTTTGATCCTGGGCTAGTTGATCGTAATCGTTGGGAACCTGAAACCAGTTTCGCGCGGTAAAAAGGTCCAGATGGATGGCATCCTGCGGACCCGGTTGCCAGTCAAACCGGTCAAAGATGCTGCCGTTGTTCCCGATATCGTGGATGGGAAGAAACTCGGGGGTGTCCAGGAAATGGCCGGAACGAACCGCGTTCACGGCGATGAAGTTTCCGTAGGTCGGCGTGCCGAAACCTAACGACGCGCTTTCCGAAAAGGTCCCAAACGAGCCCCAGCCGGTTTCGATGCTTCCAAAAGGTTTGGTGGCGCCGAGGCCGGATCGAGTGGTGGCATTCACCACCAGGCTGGTTTTGTCGCCATATTGGGCATCTTGCGAACCGGTGATTAGATCCATGCTTTGCAGGGCATTGAGCGGAATCTGCGTCGAGAAAGTTTTGCTTTGCTGGTCCGTGATGGGGAATCCGTCGACAATGTAACCGACTTGGGCGTGATCGCCCACGGGGTGAAAGAATCCGTTGGCGTCGGCCGCCACGGCTCCGGTGCTGTAAGTGATGGCTTGATTCAAAGCGCCGCCCGGGTCGAAACTAGGGAGCTTCAAGAACGTGTTTCGATCGACGTCCTGGTGAGTGGAGGGATCAGTCTCCACCTGCGCGCCTTCCGCTTGTACTACGACTGTGGTGGTTTCGGTGGCCACTTTGAGCGCGATATTCACTGTGGTCGGCAGGGAGCTGTGCACGTCCACGTCCTGGGTGATCGGAGTAAAACCGGACGCGGCTACGGTCATCCGATAGTTGTTCAGCGGGACGCTGTTGAAGCGATAGGCGCCGTTCGAATCGGTAGTGGCGGACTGGTTAAATCCAGTCACGGCGTTGCTGAGGCGAACGGAGGCGCCGGCGATTATAGCGCCGGATGGGTCCGAAACCGTTCCGCTGACGGTGCCGCTGTTGATGGATTGTGCGAATCCGGGCAGGGTTAGAGCGAGCCCAAAGAGAACGGACGCGAGTTGCCTCATTAGTACGATCATGCGCCCCGGCGGCACGATCGCTGGCGCAAAAACTTGCTACCGGGCTTGATTCTGGAATGAGCGGGCTAAAACTGGCGGCAGGCGGACTACCAGTGCAGCAACTTCCGGACGCTGGCGGCTTGACGTTTACTAACCGTAAGTTGCTGCTGGTTACTCAGTGTGAGTAACCAACGCTGGCTGCTCAACGCGCTCATCTTTCGCACATGGTTGACATTTACAATGGCATTGCGGTGCACGCGGTGAAATGGAGAGTGGCGCAGGTGAGTTTCCAGGGCGCGGAGTGAATGCGAAGCAAGCAACCGACGTTTGGCGGTAATGATCCAGACCAACTCGCCCTCGGCCTGGAAGGCGAGGACTTCGTCGGCATCCAGAAGGAAATATTCTTCGCCGGCGCGGCCCACGATTTTGCGGCTCGGTTGGTCGCTGGAGGCGAGGTTGGCCAGGTGCTCGGCCACTTGAAGCGGCTTGCCGTGAAGAGCAGAGGCACGTTCCACGGCCTTGCGCAATCGGCTTTCGTTCACCGGCTTGAGAAGATAATCCACGGCGCCGGCTTCAAAGGCCTCCATGGCGTGCTGATCGAACGCAGTGACGATCACGATGACCGGCAGCCGGCCACCTTTGAGATTTCGGACCACTTCGAAGCCGCCCATGACCGGCATCTGGAGGTCGAGGAAGACAAGGTCGGGCTGGAGGGTGGCGATTTGTTGTAAGGCCTGGCGGCCGTTTTCGGCTTCGCCGACTATTTGTACTTGGGGGAATTGTTCCAGTTCTTCACGGAGGACACGGCGTGCGATGGGTTCGTCATCGACGATGAGTGTCTTCATGGTTTAAATGCGGCGCAGGTGGCGAAAACCAAGCGTCGGCATGAGTGCCGACGCGGCACGCTGAGAGCGTGCGCCACGATTTGCTCACAAAGATCAACTTGCTCACAAACTTTAGGTGACAGAAAAGTGAGGCGTTGGTTCATGCAGGGACGGGTTTTGCTAGGGGGATCGCGAATTGGACCTTGGTTCCTTCGGAACTTGAGTCGATCAGAATATCGGCATCCGGACCGAAGCACAGTTGCAGGCGCCGCTTCACGTTGGTTAATCCGACGCCAGGTCCAGGATTCTCTGTATTCAGGCCTAGGCCGTTGTCTTCGACGAGGATGCGCAGTTCGCCATCGAGAATTGTGGCGCGCAGGCCGAGAAGTCCTGGACCGGGCTTCGAGGAGAGACCGTGTTTAATGGCGTTTTCGACCAGCGGCTGAATGGAGAGAATTGGAATCAGCACGGGCAACGCGGCGTCGTCGACATCAATGCGAACCTCCAGCCGCGGGCCCAGACGCAGACGCTCGATTTCGAGATACGCTTTCACGATCTCAAGCTCCTCGGAGAGCTGAATGAAACTCCTTTCCGATTGGAGGAAATAGCGAAAGATCTCGGCCAGGTTGAGCACAGTTTTTCTGGCGCCGGAAGCTTCGCGGGGGATTATGCCGTAGAGGGTGTTCAGCGCGTTGAACAGGAAATGGGGATTGATCTGCGATTGCAAGGCTCGCAATTCAGCTTGGGAGACCAGGCGCTGCATTTCGAGATTGCGAAAACGCTCCACCTGTTCCAGGATCACGGTGGTGAGGCGGCTGAGTGATTGAAGGTCCTCACTGAGGTAGCGTCGTCCGCCGCGCCGGCGTCCCAAGAGCAAATAGCGGACGTCGCCGTGGGCGAGCCTTAGCGGCACCACCGCTTCCACCCACGCGAAGTCCGGCGATTGCCGCAGTGCGGGCAGATCGGAGGCCGGGACGGGAAACAGCAGGTCCGGTCCACGCAGCATGTCGCGGCAGCGGGCTTCCGGGATCACCTCAACGCGCTCGGTGCGCATGAACTGCGCCAGCTCGCCGGCCGCCCAATCCAGGAAGCCGGATTCATCGGTGAACAATACGGAGCGCGATTGCATCTCGTGCAGGGCCTTGTTCAGATCCGGCCGACGGAAGACCACGCGGGTGAGCCATTGCTGGACTTGGCTACGCAGGAGAGCGAATGCGATGAGCAGCAGGCAAATACCAACCAACAAAAGCGCGGCGTAGAGAGGATTGCCGGAAACTCGTTGGTCGATGGAGACCCATTGGAAGGTGATGCGGATGACGGCGAACGTCAGAAGACCCGCCAACAGCACATTCGCGAGGAAGCGGACGAAAGCGTCCAACAATACGAAGCGGTAGTCCTGTAACAGAACAAATAAAGCGAGCGGGATGCCGGCATGATGCAAGAGCAGTTCGCTGGACCAGGCGTGCAGGGGCTGAACGGACCCAAGGTGTACGAAGGACATGGCCACCAAAGCCGCGCACATGGCGCCGAAAATCCGGGAGGCTTTGGCGCGGCGATCGCTATCGCCCTGCTGCAGCGCGACGGCGGCTACGGAGATACCGGTCAGGATGGCGAAGCCAACGGTGATGAGGAGCAGGGCGCGTTGTTGATAATTGAGTCCGGGATGAAGCAGTTCCAAAAAATGTATGCCGATGGCGATGGTGCTGAGAACATATCCGGATGCGATGACGGGCGCAAAGCTGCCATCGAGCGAAAGATGGAGCAAGACCGCGGGCAACAGGCTCAATACCGCGAAACAGAAGAACACGATGACTTGCGCGAGGTTCGCATTTCGAGTGGATGCAATCAGGGCGGCGAGGGCGCCGATGTTCCAGAGGAAGGCGAGACCGGCGGCCGCGAAGGACAGCCAACTGCCGCGCAAGCGCGTGCCGGAGCGGTCGCGAAGGAGCAAGTATAGAAAAATGCCGAAAATGATTGCTCCGCCAAAATGGCCGATGGTATTAACGAGCTGAGTTTCGTGGAAAGTGGACAAACTACGATTGTAGCCTCGTCGGCGTTGCCTCCTCGCGTTCTTCGGTTATTCGGTTATTCGGTTATTCGGTTCGGTAGGTTGAGACGCTCTCCGGCGCTAGAGGCGATCAGCTGGGCAGCTTTGATTTTATCAGGGACATCAGGCCGGCTTCATCATCTATTTGGATGCCGATTTTTAGCCAGTAAAGCTCTACTGAGGCGTCCATCAGAATTTCGCCCGCGCGCTCGGGCAGGTTTGCGGCGTCTTTTTCGGTGGTCAACAGGACGCTCGAGGAGTGCACCCGCGCCTGCGCCGCCAGCCGCTGCAGCTCAGTCCATTGGTAGCCGTGATGATCGCCAAACGTCCACGTGAAAACCGGCTGGATGCCTAGCGCTTTGAGGGTTTCCCAGAAGCTGGCGGGATTGGCCAATCCGCAAAAGGCTGCCAGCGGCCCTTCGGGAGGATGTCCAGGCTGGCCAGTTCTTTCGTTGACCCAGTAAAGCGGTTCCACGACGGCGCGGAATATGGGGGCGCGAGCGTTTAGGGCTTGCAATTGATTGCGTAGGCCGCGATATTCGCGCTCCGCAACGGTGCGCGTGATCACGAATGCATCGGCGCGGCGAAGAGCATTCAATGGTTCCCGGAGTCCCGCCAACGGAAAAACGGCGCCACCCGCGAACGGGTTCAACGCATCGATCAGAACGATGTCCAAATCCCGAGCCAGGCGCCAGTGTTGGAAGCCGTCGTCCAGCAGAAAAACGCCGGGATGGTACATCTCTTCGAGCAAGCTACCGGTCCACCAGCGGTCCGCGCCGATTCCAAGGTGCGCGTGGCCGGCACGGATGAAAGTCTGGGCCTCGTCTCCCGTCAAGCTGACCGGAACGATCTCGCCGGCCTTCACCACCGCGCGCCGCGCGATGGATCTCCGCCTGTAGCCGCGCGTCAGGATGGCCGGATCGAGACCGGCTGCGCGCGTCCGCTCCGCCAGGTATTCCACCATCGGAGTCTTCCCCGCGCCACCCATCCCGATGCCGCCGACGCTGATCACCGGTGTGTTCAGGCGGCGCGCTTGGGCGCTATCCTTAAGTCGCTTTCCTTCGGTGACCGCCGTCCAGATTTTCGCGAGCAGCCATAGCAGCGGCCTGGACCAAGCGCCCGAAATCGAGCGAGGAACAGCCAGATCCTGCCACTTCAGGATTTCAGTCACCGCTTTCTTGGTTGCTCCCCGGTGTTTGGCTATCAGTTGGGAGGCGCCGGCGCTCAGATCTTCGCGGAGCCTCGGGTCCCCAATCAGTTTTTCGATGGCGGGGGCCAATTCACTTGCGCCGGCGATCTCGAGCATGGCGTAATGCTCGCGAAAGTCTTCAGCAATGGCGGCGAAGTTCTCAAGATGCGGGCCGGTAACGATGGCGCGTCCGCAGGCGGCTGGTTCCAGCAGATTATGGCCTCCGCGGCGTGCGAGCGAGCCGCCCATGAACACCACGTCGGCCAGTGAGAACAGGCCGGCGAGCTCGCCGATGGAATCGAGCAGAAGGACGCAGGGAAGCGCGAGCGCGGGATCCATCGCACTTCGCGATCGGAGCTGAAACCGGATTCCCGCGGCTTGCAATAACTGCTCGGCCACTTCAAAACGTTCGGGTTTGCGCGGCGCCAGGATGAGCAACAACTGCGGGTGCGACGGCGCCAGTTGCTGGAAGGCATCTAGCACGGCCTGGTCCTCATCGACATCGGCGGCGTCAATTCCGGGCATAGTGCTGGCGGCGATCCAGACCGTGGCCGGCCGCAATTTTTCCATTATTTCGCCGATCGGTTGAGGTGGATTGCTCCGCGCCGGTGGTGCATCGTACTTCAAATTTCCGAGAACTTTCACTTTCTCCGGCGCAGCGCCGAGCTGGATGTAGCGTGCCCGATCCGGCTCGCTCTGGGCGAAGATGGCATCCGGCCATTCGAGGACCTGCCGAAAGAACAAACTCCATCTGAGATATTGCGGCAGAGCGCGGTTGGAGATGCGGCCGTTGACAATCACCAGGCTCGCTCCGGCGCGCTTGGCTTCGCGATACAGCACGGGCCAGATCTCGGTTTCGAGAATCACCACCACACTGGGCCGGATTCTACGCAATACTCTTCGGACCGCAAACGCGTAATCGATGGGCGCGTAAAACACGCGATCGGCCAAGCCATGCAGCTTATCTTTGGAGACATCGCGGCCGGCCACCGTTGTCATGGAAACATACAAGGGAAGGCTGGGGCAGCGTTCCCGCAACTCCCGGAGCACGGCTGCGCTCGAGATGATTTCGCCTACTGAAACCGCATGCAACCAAATGCCTCCGGCAGGCGTCGCTGGAGACGATATGGGTTGGCCGCCCAGGCGTTCGGGAAAGTGCCGCAAATAGCGCCGATCGCGCGCGCAACGATAAACGAAATAGAATACAAGCAGCGGGAACGCAATAACCCGGCATGCCCAATAAAGGAAATAAATGAGAGCGCTTTCGATTTGCCTGATCCTGTTCATGGCCGCGGCCGTGGCGTTAGCGGACAAGAAGGATGAAACCAAGTTTTCGCCCGGCCCTGTTTCGTCGTATCCGAACCACCAGACCAACGACAAGGTAACTCTGGCGGCGGCTGCTTATGATTCTGAAGAACTGGCTCACACGGCATTTGGGAAATTGGACCCGAATAAGTATGGCGTTCTGCCCGTTCTGGTCATCATCCAGAATGACACGGACCAAGCCTTGAAGTTGGAGCATGTGGAAGCGGAGTATACCGGCGCCGACAATCGGCACGTGGAAGCCACGCCGTCGGAGGAGGTGCAGACTCTGGGTGGTCCGCGGAAGCAGCCTTCCATGGGGAATGGCAGCCCATTGCCGAAGTTGATGAAGCACAAGAATCCGTTGAGCGCCTGGGAAATTGAGGGACGCGCGTTTGCGGCCAGAATGATTCCGCCGCACGAGTCAGCCAACGGGTTTTTCTATTTCCAGACCGAGCATCGGCGGGGAGCGAAGTTTTACCTGACCGGGATCAAGGTAGCTGCGACCGGTCAGGATATTTTATTCTTCGAAGTTGGGCTTGACAAGCCAGCCCGTTGATCGGTTGTTCAGTTATTCAGTTGCGCGGTTACGGCAGGATCTTGGCCGTTTTGATCTTGTCCAACTGAGAGAAATTCTTGTCTAGATAGGCGTTGCCTTCGGATTCTATCTTGCTCGGCGATGGACCGTGGCCACCCATTTCCTGCATGTCGCCATAGCCGCCATAAAGCTTGTCGACGACGTCCATACCCTCGGTGACTTCGCCAAACGCAGCGAACCCTTGAGAGTCCAGGTTGCTGTTGTCTCTGAAGTTGATGAATACCTGCGAGGTGCGCGTGTTCGGCCCGGCCATTGCGTATGTGATCCTGCCGCGCTTATTACCTTGCTTCACGGGGTCGTCTCTGAGGTTGGCGTGCGCCCAGGCTGCCGCAATTTTCGGATTGCCCGGAATTCCGAACTGCACCATGAAATTGGGAATTACGCGGAAGAACTCTGCGCCATCATAGAAGCCGTTCTTCACCAGAACGTAAAAGCGGTCCGCGCCGTTGGGCGCCCAGTCGCGATGGACTTCCACCACGAAATCGCCCTTGGTGGTGGTGAACTGCGCTTTGAAGTCGTCCGGCGCTTTGGCCTTGAGGGCTGCCGGGTTCAGTAGCGACGGCTTGGAACCCGGACCGCGCGGAGGTTCTTTGCCTCCTGGTTGGGGCTGCGCTAATGCCAGCAGGCTGGAACAGAGAAAGATGCTTACGTGGATCGTTTTCATAAAGCTCGATTATACTGAAACTCCCCGTGCTTGCGCCGATTGGCAATCGGCGCCCCACAGCTCAAAACGTAACACCGCGGTAATTACGGATTCACATTCGAGTGGTGTTATGGGCCCATGCAGGATGCTTTTTCTACGCTATTCGGTCCGAAACTGCCCGCGCCGATCGAAGGCGCGTTGGAGCGGCTCCTGGTTCTGGATCGCTTCCAGAGCTTTTTTGACAGCCTGCGAAATAGCGACGGGGACCGGCCCATTCTGGAACGCACTCTGACCGCACTCAACGTGCATCCGCTGATTTCCGCTCGCGATCTCGCGCTGGTTCCCAAACAGGGACCCGTGGTGGCCGTCGCCAATCATCCCTTCGGGTTGATGGAAGGCGCGATTTTAGCCACCTTGCTTCGATCGGTTCGGGGGGACGTGAAGATCCTGGCCAACCATTTGTTATCCAATCTTCCCGGCTCCGCGGAACACTGCATTTTCGTGGATCCGTTCGGAGGCCCAGGCTCTGTTCACTCGAATCGGAAAGGCTTGAAGGAATCCATTGCCTGGCTCGAACGCGGCGGATTGCTGGCGGTATTCCCCGCCGGCGAGGTTGCTCATCTCAATCTGAAGGAAGGCGCGGTCACGGATCCGGAGTGGAACCGCAGCATCGCGCGGATCATTCGTCTCACTCGGGCGTCGGCCCTTCCCGTTTTCTTTCCTGGAGCGAATGGCGCCTGGTTTCAACTGCTCGGATTTCTACATCCCAAGGTGCGCACGACGCTGCTGGCGCATGAATTCCTGAATAAAACCAACCGGACCATTGAGGTTCGTATCGGCAATCCCATCGCTCCCGCCAAGCTCGGTACTTATCAGGACGATGTGGCTTTGACGCGCTATCTGAGACATCGCACCTACATGCTGCAGGGCCGTCAAGCCCCGGCGGCCGAAGCGCAGAAAACGAGTTCGGAGCCGGTGGCAGAGCCGGTATTGAGTGAACTGATCGCCGCAGACGTGGCGAAACTTTCGCCGGACCGAACGCTGGTGGATTCCGGGGAGTTCGCGGTTCTGCTGGCCAAAGCGGCCGAGATACCGAATGCATTGTGTGAAATCGGCCGGCTTCGCGAACTTACTTTCCGCGAGATCGGGGAGGGCACCGGCAAATCTATCGATCGCGATGTTTTCGACGATCATTACTGGCACCTGTTTGTGTGGCACAAAGAGCAACGCAAGATCGTGGGGGCGTACCGATTGGGGCCTTCGGATGAGATCTTGCCGCGCGCGGGAGTGAAGGGTTTCTACACCAGCAGCCTGTTCCATTGGAACCGGTCCTTTCTCGATCGGACTGGTCCGGCGCTTGAGCTGGGGCGTTCCTTCGTCCGATCGGAATACCAGAAGTCCTATGCGCCGCTGTTGCTGCTGTGGAAAGGCATTGGACAGTTCTTGGTGCGAAATCCCCGCTATCGGGTGCTCTTTGGGCCGGTGAGCATCAGCAACAAATACACCATGGCTTCGCGCCGGCTCATGGTGACGTACCTGAATGCTTTTCGCCGATCGTCGGAGCTGGCGCCGCTGGTGCGGGCTCGCAATCCCTTCCGCCAGACTCCTTTCTGGTTGATCAACAGGTCGACCAGAGAGATGGTGGGCGCCGCGGAATGGGACATCGAAGACCTCTCGACGCTGGTGGCCGATGTGGAGACTGACCGGAAAGGAGTGCCGGTTCTGCTGCGACAGTATTTGAAACTGGGCGGGGAATTGGTGGCCTTCAACGTAGACAGGAAGTTCTCCAATGCCTTGGATGGCTTGATTGTGGTGGATCTTGGCAAGACGGACCCGCGCCTGGTGGAGCGTTATTTGGGGAAAGAAGGGGCAGCGGCGTTCGCGAAAGATGGAACGCCGCCCAACCAAGCCGCGTATCCATAGGCATGAAAAGAACTGTGTGTTGTCTTCTGCTTTCAGTGGTCAGCCTGTTAGCCGACGTCACTGGCAAATGGTCCGGCAGTTTCGACGTTACAGGCCCCGATGGCGAGACCAAAGCCGACACTGCGTTCCTGAATCTCAAACAAGACGGCGGGAAGATCACTGGGACCGCCGGTCCTAACGAAGAGCACCAGTTCGATATCAAGACCGGCAAAATCGAGGGCGACAAGATCGCGTTGGAGGTGGTGCTGGAGGATGGGAATGTATTGACGTTCGATCTGGCTCTGGCCGCCGATCACATCAAGGGCGATGTCAAGGGTCAGATGGGGGATGAAAAGATGACGGCGAAGCTGGATGTGACGCGAGTGAAGTAGGGCAAGTTTCCGACTTGCCTGGACAAGCCGGAGGCTTGTCCTACACCAATACGGTGAATGCCGTCTCGGTACGCGTCACCGGCCGGTATAGCGTGTCGCGCTCTACTGGTTCGCGGCCGGCTTCGCGGATCAGCCGCAGCAGTTCACCACGCCTGAGGCCTTGGCTGGTGGTGGCGCCGGCGTCGTGGTAGATCTTTTCCTCCACCACTGTCCCGTCCAGATCGTCAGCGCCGAAGCGTTGGGCGATCTGCGCGATCCGGGGCGTCATCATGATCCAGTAGGCCTTGATGTGCTCGATGTTATCCAGCATCAGGCGCGCTACGGCGATCATTTTCAGATCCAGAAATCCGGTGGTGGTTGCGACATGTTCGAGCGCGGTGTTGGCGGGGTGAAACGCGAGCGGAATGAAAGTCTGAAAGCCGCCGGTATCGTCCTGAAGAGCGCGCAGCTTCACCAGGTGGTCCACACGATCCTCTTCGTTTTCGATGTGGCCGTACAGCATGGTGCAGTTGGATTTCAATCCTAGCTGGTGCGCCGTGCGAGCCACCTCCAGCCACTGGGCGCCATCGATCTTGTGATCGCAGATGATGCGGCGCACGCGTTCGTTGAAGATTTCGGCGCCTCCGCCGGGCAGGGAATCGACACCAGCATCCATCAGCCGCGCGAGTGTCTCTCGAATGGAGAGCTTGGCGCGCTGCGCCAGATAGGCAACTTCCACCATGGTGAAGGCCTTCAGATGGACCTCCGGGAAGCGCTGCTTTAATCCGCGCAGCATTTCGCAATACCAGTCCAGCGTGAGTTCAGGATGCAATCCGCCCACGATGTGAAACTCGGTGACGGCTTCCGACCAACCTTCGCCGGCGCGATGCCAGACCTCTTCGAGCGACCAGGTGTAGGCTTTCGGGTCCTTGGCGCGCTTGCCGAACGCGCACAATTTGCAGCTGGCCACGCAGACATCGGTGGGATTGATGTGGCGGTTCACGTTGAACCAGGTCACGTTGCCGTGCATTCGCTCGCGAACCAGATTCGCCATGTAGCCGGCGGCCAGAATGTCGGAGGTGCGATAAAGCGCCAGGCCGTCGTCGAAGTCCAGGCGGGCGCCAGCCTGGACCTTTTCTAAAATCGGAAGCAAACGACGATCTTCAATGTGAATGTGCATCTGGCTTATGCTCGGACGCCGAGGAAGTAAATATCAGCGGCCCAAAACAAAAAGAATAGCACGCTAACGTATCCATTCACCGTGAAGAACGCCGCATTTACCCGAGACAAGTCGTTGGCCTTGACCAGGCTGTGTTCATATAAGAGCAGCAGAACCACCGCACCGATTCCGGCCAGGCTCAGCCAGCCGAGCTCGAAACTGACTGCCAGTGCGATCAGGCATCCGATCATCGCTATATGAAAAAGGCGAGCGATCCACAGCGCTCCGGCGATGCCAAATTGACGGGGGAGGCTGAACAGGCCTGCGGAACGGTCGAATTCGTAATCCTGGCAAGAATAGATGACATCGAAGCCCGCTGTCCAGAAGGTCACCGCCGCGGTGAGCCATAAGATCCTAGGGTCCAGCGATCCGGTGACCCCAATCCACGCGGCTGTGGGAGCCACGCCCAGCGACAATCCCAGGATCAAATGCGAAAACGAGGTGAAGCGCTTGGTGTAGGAATAAAAAAACACCAACCCGAGCGCTACGGGAGCAAGTTTGAGGCAGAGCGGGTTCAGTGCGCGCGCCGCCAGCAAAAACACGAGAGCCGACACCGCGACGAAGCCCCAGGCAAAGCCGGTGCTCAGGATTCCTGCGGGGATGTGGCGCATGCGCGTGCGAGGATTGCGGGAGTCGATCTCGGCGTCCAGGATGCGATTGAAGGCCATGGCTGCCGACCGGGCCCCTACCATTGCAACCACGATCCAGAGCAGTTTTTCCCCGAGAGCGCGCGGCGGCAAATGGTTTTCACGAAACGCCAGCAACGCTCCGGTAAGGGCAAACGGCAGCGCAAACACCGAGTGCTCAAACTTGATCATATCGAGGGTAAGGCGCAGCCGCTTCCAGAAGGGCATTTTCGCTACCATTCTAATTCATGCGATCGTTGTTACTCTTGTGTTTGATGCTTCTGCTCGCCGGTTGTGGTTCAAAACCTTCGCCCATCGAGGAACTTCTCACCCGCGATGTAACTCTGCCGGGCGGCCATATCATCAGAGCCGAGACTGCGGTTGACACCCGCGATATGATGCGCGGCTTGATGTTCCGCGCCACGCTCGCTCCCGACCACGGGATGCTTTTCGTGCATCCGGTTTCCGGCCAATACAGCTACTGGATGTACCAAACCTATATCCCGCTCGACATGATCTGGATGGACGAAAACCACAGAATCGTTGAACTGGTAGAGAGCGCACCGCCGTGCAAAACCGCAGCCAGCAAGTGCGCCCATTTTGGCGGTCACGAAACGGCTCGATTCGTCCTCGAGCTGAACGGGGGCGAAATTAGGAGGTATGGCATCAGGACGGGTCAAACGATCCAATGGTAAACCCCGTTTCTCGTTTCTCGTTTCTCGTTGGGTGCGGACGTGAAACGGTTGCCACTTCCCTGCTAACCTCAGGTTGACATGGATCAAGACCAATTGCGCGGCCTGCTGGAATCGGTCCGCTCGGGCGCTGTGGATATCGATGCCGCAGTGGAGCGCATGCGCCACCTGCCGTTTGAGGACCTGGGCTACGCCAAGCTGGATCATCATCGCGCCCTGCGCCACGGGTTGACCGAAGTGATCTTCGGGAAGGGCAAGACGCCGCAGCAGGTGGCCGGCATAGCTGAACGCCTTTTGGATAAGTCGGCGAATTTGTTAATCACTCGCGCGGACGAATCCATCGCAGCCGGTTTGAAAGCGCGATACCCCGAGGCCGAGTATTTCCCGCTCTCGGGCGCCGTTCGCATCTGGCGGGATCGGACCATGCGCGGCAAGGGTAAGCTGGCTGTGGTTTGCGCCGGCACCAGCGATATTCCGGTGGCAGAGGAGGCGCAGGTCACCGCCGAAGTGATGGGCAACGAAGTGGATTCGATCTACGACGTGGGCGTGGCAGGCATCCATCGCTTATTGGCCAGCAGCGAGCGCTTGGGTGAAGCGCGTGTGGTTGTGGTAGCGGCGGGGATGGAAGGAGCGTTGCCGAGCGTAGTTGGAGGACTCGTATCCGTGCCAGTGATTGCGGTCCCCACCAGCGTCGGCTACGGGGCGAGTTTCCAGGGAGTGGCCGCGTTGCTCGGCATGTTGAACAGTTGCGCCAGTAACGTGACGGTGGTGAATATCGATAATGGATTCGGCGCGGGTTATGTCGCGAGTTTGATTAATCGGTTGTAAGGCGGAGAGAGCGTCCAGGCGTTCACATGAGTGTGAACGCGGCACGCAAGAGTGCGTGCGCTACGCGACGGCGGCGCCTACGCGGGCTCCGGATTCTTCGGTGTACAAATAGAATCCGCACATTGGTGTGAACTCCTGCCTGCTCCACTTGCTCATCTTCCACTGCACGCGCACGAATCGCACTTCCTGGCGCGACACCAGGTTTAGCAGAATGGAATAAATGCCACAGTAGAACTTGGGCGGGTAGGTAGCCAAAGGTCTCGGACCCCAATTCTCACCGTCGGTAGAACCCCATACCGACACTTCCAGACTCTCTTGTTCAAGGATTCTGGTTATACCCAACGTAAGGACTAAGAGCTTCCCACGTTTGGAGCCGAGATCAATCTCCGGTCCCATGCCATCTGATCGAGCGATGCTTTCAGGCAACAGAAAATTTGGCAGCATATTAAACCTCCAGCCGGGACACGTGCCGGAACTGCTGTCTTGCTACCTGGCAGAAGTTACCTACAGGGTAACGCTGGGCTAGATTCTTGTCAGGCGATTTCTAGCCTCTTCTAGAGTCTCATATTTTTTGCAAAAACAAAAGCGAATTAATTTCGAACCGTCACTACTATTCGCAAAAAAGCTCGACCCAGGTACGGCCGCCACCCCAGCCTGGTCGATCATGTGCCGCACGAAGGTGTAATCGTCCGGAAAACCGAAATCACGGATATCGGTCATGATGTAATACGCTCCGTCCGGGCGAAAACAACGGAACCCGGCTCCCTCCAAAATGGCTAGGAGCATGTCCCGCCGGCCCTGGTAGTCGCGAGCCAGTTTCTGGTAATAAGAATCCGGCATGTTGAGCGCCAGGACTCCCGCCTGCTGGAGGGGAGCGGCCGCGCCCACAGTTAAAAAATCATGGACCTTTCGGATGGAGTCCGTCAGATCCGGCGCCGCCAACACCCAGCCCACACGCCACCCGGTGACCGAATAGGTCTTGCTCATGCTGTTCACTAATACACTTCGTTCTCGCATTCCCGGCAACGTCGCTATCGGAATGTGAGATGCCGAATCGTACAAAATGTGTTCATAGATTTCGTCGGTGATCGCCAAAGCGTCGAACTCCTGGCAGAGTTCCGCGATCACCATGAGTTCGGCGCGTCCGAACACCCGGCCAGTGGGGTTATTCGGCGAGTTCAGGATGATGGCTTTGGTCTTGGGAGAGAACGCCCGGCGCAGTTCGTCCGGGTCGAAAGTCCAGTCCGGAGCCCGGAGTGAGACCAATTTCCGCTTGGCGTCGCACAATAATGTATCCGGACCGTAATTTTCGTAGTATGGCTCGAATACGATCACCTCGTCGCCCGGATTAGTAACCGCGAGCATGGACGCGATCATCCCTTCGGTGGACCCGCAGCAGACCGTAATTTCTCTCTCGGGATCGTAATCCAGTCCATACCATTTCCGGTATTTGGCGGCGATGGCATCGCGAAAGGGTTTGGCGCCCCAGGTGATGGCGTATTGGTTGAAATCGGCTGAGATAGCCTCCTGGGCAGCCCGCTTGATCTCCTCGGGAGCGCTGAAATCCGGGAAGCCCTGAGCCAGATTAACGGCACCCTTCTCCATGGCCAAGCGGGTCATTTCGCGGATCACGGATTCGGTAAAGCCGGAAGTTCGATGGCTGATAAATCGCGGCCGCCGGTTCAGGATTTCAGCCGGCCGCACCGAGGTCTTTTCGGCGGAAGGCGTCATAGAACGAGCCTACCACTGGATGAGGTTTTCTCGTTTCTCGTTCATGGAGGGGACAGGTAAACTCGAAGGATCGTGCGATGGGTCATGACCGCTCTCGTTGTTTCCTACGCTTTCGCGCAGACTCCCGCTGATCCAGCCGGCGATCCCGTTTGGGGCAAAAAACTGTTCGAATCGCAATGCGCGTTGTGCCATGGGCAAACCGGTGGCGGAGGACGAGGTCCAAACCTGCATCGTCCCAAGCTCAACCATGCGCCCGGTGAAAATGCTTTGCGGAAAGTTATCTCCGAAGGCATCGTGCCCGAAATGCCCGCCTTCTGGCAGATGTCGGATCGGGAGGTGGCGAGCGGGGCGGCATACGTTAGAACACTCGGGTCGGCTCCTTCTGAACCGGTGCCCGGCGATCCGTCTCGCGGCGGACGTTTGTACGTTTCCAAAGGTTGCAGCGGCTGCCACATGATCGCGGGTGATGGTTCGGGTTAGGGTCCGGAGCTGACTGATGTCGGCGTTAGGCGCAGCCTGGCGTTTCTGCGCGAGTCCATCGTTGCGCCTGAAGCAGCCGTTCCGGAAGGTTTCCTGCTGGTGGAGTTGGTTACTTCGACCGGGGAGACCATCCGCGGCATCCGCCTCAACGAGGATACCTTTTCGATCCAGGTTAAGGATTCAAGCAACGAGTTTCACAGTTTTCGCAAAGCCGACCTGAGGGAGTTGCGCAAATTGCGAGGCAAGAGTCCCATGCCGTCTTATGAGCATTCTCTCGCGCCCGAAGAACTCACGGATCTGGTGGCGTGTCTCGCCAGCCTGCGGGGGAAATCGTGAGATCGTGCGCGCTCCTGTTTTTCGCATCCACGCTGGCGGCGCAGGTGCCGTATGAGCGAATCCTCAATTCCGATCGTGAGCCCGGCAATTGGCTGACTTACTCGCGCAATTATCAGGGGCATCGCTTCTCGCCGCTGGACCAGACCACAGCCGCGAACGTTGGCGGGTTGAAAGTAAAGTGGGCGTACCAGTTCCGGATCGGCGCACGGAAGTTTCTCCGATTGTCGCCGACGACGTGATGGACGTCACTGGCCCCAACACGGCTGCCGCGCTCGACACCCAGACTGGCCGCACACTATGGACCTGGAAACGGCCCATACCGGCGGATTACCAATCCATTGGATTCGGACGCGTGAGCCGGGGCCCGGCGATCCTGGACGACAAGCTGTACGTCGCCACGCTCGATTGCGATTTGGTGGCGCTCGACATCAAGAGCGGGCAGGAACGGTGGTCCGCAAAGGTGGCCGACTACAAGCCGGGCTATAGCATGACGATGGCGCCGCTCGCCATTCGCGGCAAAGTGGTGGTGGGCATTAGCGGCGGCGAGGCGGGCGTGCGAGGCTTCGTGGATGCCTACGATTCGCAGACGGGCCGGCGGGCATGGCGCTTTTGGACAATCCCTGGGCCTGGCGAACCCGGCCACGAAACCTGGTCCGGCGACGCGTGGAAGACCGGCAGTGGAGCCACCTGGGTGACGGGCTCCTACGATCCGCAACTCAACCTGGTTTATTGGGGCGTCGACAATCCGGGGCCGGATTGGAACGGCGACTCGGGCCCCGGCGACAACTTGTACACCTGCTCCCTGGTCGCGCTGGACGGGGACACCGGCGCGCCGCGCTGGCATTTCCAATTCACTCCGCATGACACGCACGATTGGGATTCCACGCACGTGCCGGTATTGTTCGAAGCCGAGATTCGCGGCACCAGACGCAGGCTGGTGGCGATTGCGAACCGAAACGCGTTCTACTACGTGCTGGATCGCGAGTCCGGCGAATTTCTGGCCGGGAAGCCTTATGCGCACCAAACCTGGGCGAAGAGCCTGGACGATCGCGGCCGTCCGATGATGAATCCCGGAATCGAACCGACGGAAAAAGGGGCGCAGGTTTGGCCGAACTTGAATGGCGCGACGGTGTGGTTCAGCCCGGCCTACCATCCAGGGCTGGAGCTGTTCTATGTCGCGGTTCGGGAGAAGGGCGCCACATACTATAAGGGCGAGGCCAATTACAAGCCTGGAACTTTCTTCGCGGGCGGCGGCGAGCAGGAGTTGCCTTCTGACGATGCCTGGGGCGCGATTCGTGCGCTCGAAGCCACGACGGGTCGCATGGTGTGGGAGTTCCGGATGCATTCACCGCCTTGGGCGGGCGTGCTCTCAACCGCGGGCGGATTGGTGTTCAGCGGGTCGGACGAAGGTAATTTCTTCGCTCTGGATGCGAAGACCGGCAAGCCGCTATGGGATTTCCAGACCGGTGGGCCTATTGCTGCGAATCCCATTTCTTTCACAATCGACGGACGGCAGCATATCGCCATTGCGGCGGATAGAGTGCTTTACGTTTTTGGTTTGTAGCGCGAGCCTCCGGCCTGCCGTGCACGCAGTCATGCGATCACCATTCCTTCTAAACCAGGCGTTCACACGAGTGTGAACGCGGCACGCATGAGTGCGTGCGCTACGGATCGCGCTAAAATGGCCAGTATGCGGACCGAATGGATTTCCCCACGCTTGAACGATCCGATCCGGACACAAATGCATTACGCCCGCAAGGGCATTGTGACCGAGGAGATGCGATTTATCGCGCGGCGCGAGCGCCTGGAGCCAGAGCTGATCCGGGCTGAAGTTGCGCGCGGGCGCATGATCATCCCGGCCAATATCAACCACCCCAACCTGGAGCCCATGTGCATCGGCGTGGCGTCGAAGTGCAAGATCAACGCCAACATCGGAAATTCCGCAACCACGTCGAACATCGACGAAGAGGTGGCCAAACTCCACTACGCGGTGAAATACGGCGCCGACACTTTGATGGATCTCTCTACCGGTGGTGACATCCCTCGCATCCGCAAAGCCATTATCAGTGAGTCGCCTATCCCGATCGGTACGGTGCCGATCTACGAAGCGCTCACTCGGGTCCGCCGCGTGGAAGATCTGAACATCGAAGTCATGCTGGAAGTGATTGAAGAGCAGGCTGAGCAGGGCGTGGACTATATGACCATCCATGCCGGCGTGCTGGTTCAGTATGTGCCGCTCACCACCAAGCGCATCACGGGCATCGTGAGTCGCGGCGGAGCGATCTTAGCCGAGTGGATGGTGAAAAATCACAAGCAAAATCTGCTTTACGAAAACTTTGACCGCATATGCAAGATCTTCCAGAAACACGATGTCAGCTTCTCGCTTGGCGATGGGCTTAGACCCGGCTGTCTGGCCGATGCGAGCGACGACGCTCAGTTCGCCGAGCTGAAAACTCTTGGGGAGCTGACTAAGAAAGCCTGGGACTACGATGTCCAGGTGATGATCGAAGGTCCTGGCCACATCCCGATGGATCAGATCCAGCTCCAGGTGGAAAAGGAATTGGAGCTGTGCTACGAGGCTCCGTTTTACACGCTGGGACCGTTGGTGACTGATTTCGCGCCCGGCTACGATCACATTACGTCGGCCATCGGCGCGGCGATGATCGGCTGGTATGGTGCGTCCATGCTCTGCTACGTCACGCCCAAAGAGCACCTGGGCCTGCCGAATCGCGAAGACGTGAAGCAGGGAATTATCGCCTACAAGATTGCCGCGCACGCCGCCGATGTGGCGCGGCATCGTCCAGGAGCGCGCGATCGCGACGATGAGCTTTCCCGCGCCCGCTACCGCTTCGACTGGCGGCGTCAGTTCGAGCTTTCGCTCGATCCGGAGACGGCTGAAGCCATGCATGACGAAACGCTGCCGGAGGAAGGCTTCAAGGATGCCGCCTTTTGCTCGATGTGCGGTCCCAAGTTCTGTTCGATGAATCATTCGGCCAAGACTGAGCAATTCACCGCGGAGGACGCCGAGGCGGTGCTAGCGGCGCAGGCGCTGGTGAAGCTGGCTGAGTAGTAAATGAGAGTGACCGCTTCCAAGTTCCGGGAAAACCTCTACGGCATTCTCGATCAGGCTCTCGAAACGGGTGTCCCGGTCGAGGTGATCCGGAAAGGGAAGATCCTCAGGATCATTCAGGAAGCGAAGCCCGACAAGCTGAGCAGATTGAAGAAGCGGAAATGCATCGTCGGCGATCCCGAGAGCATCGTCCATATGGATTGGCTCCACGAGTGGAGTGAATTGAAGTGACCTACCTGGACAAAACCGCCATCGACAAAACCGAGCCGCGACCGGGAGGGAGCGCCCATGGGCCTGCTGGCCCACCAAAGGTGATGAAGACGCCCCGTGGCGCACGCACTCCTCGGTGCCGCGTTCACACTCGTGTGAACGCCTTGGATTCGGTCGCCACGGGTGTTCGCAAGAGTGCGAACACGGCACGCNNGACGAAGAATGGCGCCGCGAGTTGACGGCTGAGCAGTATCAGGTGGCGCGCCGCAAAGGCACCGAACCCGCTTTTACCGGACAATACTGGAACCATCATGAGGACGGCACGTATAGCTGCGTGTGCTGCGGGAATCCATTGTTCCAATCGGACACCAAGTTCGATTCTGGTACCGGCTGGCCCAGCTTTTCAGCGCCCATCGCTCCGGAGAGCGTCGGTACCGAGACGGACTCCGCCTACGGAATGCGGCGCGTTGAGGTAGTGTGCAACAAATGCGGCGCGCATCTCGGGCATGTCTTTGAAGACGGACCCACGCCCACCGGTCTGCGCTATTGCATGAATTCGGCTTCGCTGAACTTCGATAAAAAACGTTAAGACGTTTCTCGTTTCTCGTTTCTGGTTTCTCGTTGGGGTAGCAGGCACAGTGCGCCCCTGTAGAAGCCCTCGGCTTGGATGCCGAACGCGTGATCGAAGCGGGCGCGATAATTCTCCCAGGCAATGGCCGACGTCAGTTCCACAAGTTGGCGCTCATCGAAATGCCGGTGCAGAGCCGCGAACAATTCATCGGAAACCTCCACCGGCGTGTTGGTCATTGCGGCCGAATAACGGAGCACCAGTTTCTCAAGGTCCGTGAAAGCGGTCGAGGTTTCAAAATCGGGCAATGCCATCAACTGCTCTTCGGTGACGCCTGCAGTTCTGCCCACGGCAGATCCGATATCGATTCAGAACGGGCAACCGACCAGCGTAGCGGCTTTGATTTCGGCCAACACCTTGAGTTTCGTATCGAAAGTCTTTAAGGCCTGCTGGCCCATCTCCATGCCGCCCACCGCGAGCAACAGCCGTGGCTGATGCGCGGTGATCTTGAAGGGCAGGATGACGCGCCCGACTTTGCGCTTGGTCATCCAATAGAGGAAACGCGTCAAGGGTCCCGCTTGGCTGGCTTCCACTCCACCAATACGCGCCATGGAAATCTCCTGAGACTCATTTTAGCGGACGGCTTCAAGGCCCAAGAATGAGAGCTTCCGACTCATCAAATCGCGCGAAGCCACGGTCGAAGGAGACGACCCGCGCGCTAGTCAGCCGGCCGAAAGCCTCAAGGTAAGCGTCGGTCCACAGATTAGTAGCCGGTTGGCGCGACACGGTAAGGCCGTGCCAGGCTGTCTCGATCCCAAGTGGCTCGGCCAAGAACCTGATCCGGCCATCTGACGCCAGTCGCCGGTACGCCTTCCAAGCCTCGATCTGGTTGAGTACGTCGATACCCATTGCATGACGATTCGTCAACAATCGAAGCAGCCCCATCTGGGTGATTCTGCAGAAGGCCACTTCATCGTTCGAGATCGTTTCAAACCAGCCCGATGCGATTTGATAGTGGACATGGCGGCGCGAGACGATGGCCAGCCAAACATTCACATCAGGTAAGTAGGTCTTCGATCTCGGCATTCGTCAGGTTGAGAGTCCCTGGCTCCTTCGAATCGAGAATGGGGAACCGAAGCCGCCGGCGCGGAGCTTGGGCACGCGCGCGGGCCACTTCGCTCTCAACAGCCCGCTGCACCAGGGTTTTCAGCGTGACGCGCCGGCTCGCGGCAAGTATCTTCAGTTGACGGAACAAATCATCCGGTAAGTCAATGGATGTCCGCATAAACGCATTTTAACACAAATACATATTTAAGATCACAGATGAGCTCCGACGAATGCTACGATAGACACCACGATGCTCACTCGCCGCACTCTTCTGAACGCTTCTGCTGCGCTTGCCGCCACCAGACTCGCCTCCGCGCAAGCGCCTTCCGCGCCTGTCGATTCGCCGATCGCGGCGCTCAAAAGCCGCCGCGCCGAAGCCCATCCCATCACCACTGAAGAGCGGTTGGCGCGCGTGGAACGGGCGCAGCGCCTGATGCAGGAGAACAAACTGAATGCCATTGCAGTGGCCGGCGGTACTTCGCTTTTGTATTTCAGCGGTGTGAATTGGGGCAACAGCGAACGGTTGTTCGTAATGGTGCTGCCGGTGCGTGGCGAGCCGTTCTTCGTCGCGCCGGCGTTTGAAAAAGACCGGTCGCTGGAGCAGATCGCGCAGGGTCCATTTGGGAAGTCGCCGCATGTCTTTACCTGGGAAGAAAATGAGAACCCGTATCAAGTGGTGGCGTTCGCTCTGAAAGAGCGTGGGCTTGCGACCGGGCGGATCGGCATCGAAGAGCGCGTCCAATATGTGTTCGCGGATGGAATTGCGCGCGCGATTCCGGCCGCCACCATCGCGAGCGCGACCCAGGTCACCTCCGGTTGCCGCATGCTGAAAAGCCCGGCCGAGATCGCGTTGATGCGGCTGGCCAACAGCGTGACGCTGCAGGCTTATGAAGCGGCTTGGAAATCGATTCGCGAAGGCATGACGCAGCACGAGTTTGGCGCGCTGGTGTCGAGCGCTCATCAGAAGCTCGGATTTCAGGGCGGCGCGAGCGTGCAGGTGGGCGAGAATTCGGCGCTGCCGCACGGGTCGGTGAAACCACAGATAATCCGCGAGGGAACTATTCTACTGATCGATGGCGGGTGCTCGGTGGAGCATTACGAATCCGACATCAGCCGCACCTTCGTTCTCGGCAAACCCACCGAGAAGATGAAGCAGGTTTTCGATATTGTGCATCAGGCTCAAAGCGCGGCTCTGGCGGCGGCAACGCCGGGCGCTCTCTGCGATGCGGTGGATGCGGCCGCGCGCAAGGTGATTGTCGACGCGGGATACGGTCCGGGATTCAAATACTTCACGCATCGAGTGGGCCACGGGATCGGGATGGATGGGCATGAATGGCCGTATCTGATCGCCACCAACACCCTGCAGTCTGGCGGCAAGAGCATCGCACTGGCGGCGCAGATGACCTTCAGCGACGAGCCGGGAATCTATATTCCGGGCGAGTTTGGAGTGCGGCTGGAGGACGACATGCACATCCTGGACGCGGGCTCGGAGTTGTTTACGCCGCAGAGCCCGTCGCTTGAAGATCCGTTTGGGAAAACCTAGCGTCGGCAGGAGTGCCGACGCGGCACGCATGAGCGCGTGCGCTACGTCGTTAGTTGGTGACCGTTAGATAGGCAGGGGCGCTGGCTTCGGCACCCACCGTAACGACTACTGGTTGAGTGCCGTCCGCGATACTGGTGGGAACGTAAAAGTTGACTTGAGTCACGCCCACCAGGCCCGCCGGGATCCCGATGAATTCGATTGCGGTGGGAACCCCACCCACTGTAACGGTAACGTTTTGAGACGGCTTCGGCAGATTTTCGACTGGCGTTCCAGCGCCGGGCGCCCCGCCGGTAGCCACTTGCGGCGTCACCGTCCCGGCGCCAGTCAAATAAAGAGTGACGATTGCGCCCCGGTTGCCGCTTCCAATCGGCACTATGACGTTGCTCGAATCGGTAAATATGCCGGGCGCGGCCTGAACCACATTGAATTGATAGGACGTGACCATCCCATTGTTGTTGACCTTGAGAGTTGCCTGCTGGTTCACCGCGGTCTCATATGGAATCTGAATGTTCAACTGACCCGGCGAGACGTAGTATAACGGCGCGGCTACGTTGTTTACTATCGCAGCTACTCCGGCTGTCGAGACAGGCAGAGGGACGCTCGACGCCCTCGCGACGGAGGGGGCGAGTTCAGATCCGAAAACGGAAAGGATCATTCCTGGCGAATACACGTGCTGGAAGGAGGCCCCATTCGCCACTGCCAGGACAAGCGGTGTTCCTGTCGAAGTGGATGTCCCACTCACGCTCACCGTCACGGAAGCAGTCACGCTACTGGAGGAGCCTTCGCTATAGGCCGCGGTTATGGTGCCCGAGCCCGCCGGTAATTGATTGCCGCTCACGGATAAGGTGGCGGTAGCAGTTCCGCCCGATCCCACTAGCGCGGCTGATCCGATCGACGTGCCGCTCACCGAGAAGTGCACTGTGCCGGTTGGCGTCGCACCGTTGGCGCCCACGACGGTCGCGATCAGAAACATAGAATCGGTAACGGTCACAGTACGCAAATTGCTCATGAGGGTTATGCTCGCAGCGGTGGGAGGAGGAAGGGTGCTGGTGCCGCCCTTCCACGCCGTGATCAACCGGTAGACATCCACGGAACCAAGTCCCGTTACTTGATCAAATCCCTTTCCCGCGCTGTAGCCTACCGGAGTACTTGTGCATCCTGATGAAAAGCGGCCGCCGCACGGCACCGTAACGATGTTGTTGCCGGTGGTAATGTCGTGAAATGCGTTGGGTGCGGTTTGGGCAAGAGAATAAAGCTTGGGGTTGATATTGCCCACTCCGGGTGACGACTCGGCGCCCGTGGATACCAGATACTGATTCAATAAAGTAATAATTCCAGCGAACGTAGGCGTGGGAACCGAGGTTCCGCCGAAAACCTGCAGACTGCCACCGGTGTAAACAAAATATCCGTCGTGATCGGCCGAGGCGGACAGCGCGACATCGGGCACGTCTCTGGCGTTATCCGCAGGCACGCCCGGTCCGGTTTGCCAGGAAGGTTTCGGGAAGTAAATGCTGGCGCCGCCTCCACTGGCGGAAGGGGTCCCATCGATGGCGCTGTCGTTCCAGGACGTTTCCGGAATATAAGACAGCGCGGACTCACCGGTGGGGGAGTTGGTACCGCTCCAGAATTGCGCACCGCCTTCGGCAAACTCCGTCCCGCCCACGCTGGTCACTTCCGGGACCGAGCCAGGCATGTCCACGGACAAGCCAGGATTCTGCGTGTCGTCGCAATCCGCGCCGCCAGTGTCGCCGGAAGCGGAGAACCAGGTCATGCCCTGAGAGTTGGCCTGTTGTCCCATTTGCTGGAACGAAGAAGCATCCGAACTGGGAGTCTCCAGTTCACACGATCCGTAACTTTGGCTGACTACGGGCGCTAAGGCCTGGTCGATTGCGTACTGCACCGATTGAATCACATCCGACGAGTACACAAACAGGATTGTGGCGTCTCTCGCCACGGCGCCCGACCATTCCAGATCCAGATCCGCTTCGGACAAGTCGCTGGAGCTGATTCCCGGATCCTGTGCACCCGGAACCAGGAGGGGTTGAGGATTGTTGGCGGGCAGGCCGTAACTCGACCGGAACTGTTGAATATCCGAAAGATTGATCTGGGTTTGCCCGGCGATGACGAGCGATTGTCCTTTTCCATTGATACCGGCGGTATAGAGCGGGGCGATGTCGTAGATGGTGGCGAGATCATCGGGTGCGATGAAAGTCTGTCCGCCGCCGGAAGTATAGTGCGGCGCGAGCGTATTCTGCGCACTTGGCTTGCGAGAAATAATTCTAGCCTTCATGCGGAAGTCGTTCAGACCGCGAATCGCTCCTACAATTCCGGTGAGCGCCGCCGGCACGGAGGGTTCTGTAGCGTTAGCGAAATGTTTTTCGCCACCCGAAACGTATTCATGGATTTCGGTTTGAAACGCGCCTTCAATTCGTGCGGCCTCTCCATTGACGGCAATCCAATTCCGTCCCCGCGCGACAGCCGCGATGCTGAGTCCCTGTCCTTGGAGCCATGTGACGATCTGATTCAAATCGTCTGTGGTTACACCAAAGCGCTCCGCATATTGCTCAGGCGTCAGCCAGTGATGATAGTTCGCGGAACCGGGGGTCTGCTGGTCTTTGAGTAATTGCTGGAGATCGGCATGTTGGCTTTCCGATTGCGCCAGCATCAATGTGACATAGGACATTTGGAGCGACGGCGCAACTCGTCCTTGATCATCTTCAGGCCGTGCCTTGGGATGGATGTGGCCGCTGAGGACAACGCGCTCGCGATTATCGATCGCCTTGGTAATGCGGCTCTGCTGTGCGTTTAGGAAGCCGGTCACGAAGGATAGCGTACACAGCACTACTATCCAGCGCGTCGCAAAACGGTAGCAGAGGGATTTCGAGTTCATTATTGTCTCTCCACGGGATAAATCGGCGAACGGGTAAGGTTCAAACAGAGCTTAGTCCAGACGCGGGCGGCGGGCGGGACTTTCCTTTGCTCTGTCCCCATTATGACGCGATCCGGCGAGGGCTGGTTGCGTCTCATCGTGCCCGTTAACGCTCACGGGTACAGGAATTGTCGGTTGATGTTAATTCTGGCTGTAGCCTGAGCGTTAGTGGGGGATTTGACTCAGTGAGCGACTGCTGCACCACCACCTTCGCGTCCAAAGCCGCGCCCGAAACCGCGGCTCTGACTTAGGGTGTTCTGCTGAGTGGTGTTAAGAATGGCGTAGAAAGCGGCATCGGCCTTGTTTTGGATAGCCAGGAGTTGGCCCGTCAGCACTCCGATGTTCGTGGACACAGACTCGATGGTTGCCTCATCGTTCGCCTTCACCGCAGTCTGTAAGGATTGCCGGCCGGCGCGCAGGCTGGTCTCGATGGGTGTAACCAGGCTGAGTGAATTGGTAAAGATCGTGGTAGCCTGAGTCGCCTGGCTGCTGTTAAGAGTGAGAAGTTTGGTCAGCCGTGCCACCCTGTTCGCCACGATTGTGGCCGGATCGGGAGGCGTGGACCCGGTCATCACGCCGAACGGGCGTTGAGCCAGGACCGTTGCGGCCAGCATTGCAGCAATCGCGGTCATTCTGGAAAGCGTCTTCATAAACTTTATTGCTCCTATTGGACTTGTCTTAAAAGTCCTCCGATAAATTGACAAACACGCTTTCGATCCGGTAAGTCGCAGGACTTTAAGGTTCTTTACGCAGTTTTTCGTATCGTTACCATGCAGCTTCTCATCCTGCTACCATCAATCGACATGACCGCCCGAGTAAACTTCAAAGGCTTAATGACCGTAGCCGTGCTGTTGGCGATGACGTTGGCGGCTTCGGCAGTGGAGCCGGCTCCTCGGTTTCGTGCAAAATCGATGGACGGCGAGAACTTTTCGAATGAATCGGTCAAAGGGAAAGTGGTTCTGCTTCAGTTCTGGGCCACCTGGTGCAAGTACTGCCGGGGCGAGCAACCTGTGGTGGATCAACTGACGCGGGAGTTTGCCGATCGCGGCCTCGTGGTTCTGGCAGTGGACTTCATGGAACCGAAAAAAACGGTCAAGAAATACCTGGAAGGAATGCCACGGGCGTGCAAGGTGGTCCTTACAGAGGACACGAATCTCGCGGCGATGTACCCAACCCACTCCTTTCCTCTTTATGTGGTGATTGACCGGGATGGAAACGTAGCCGGAACGCAGAAGGGTGCGGGCGGCGCGGTAGCGCTCAGAAGGCTGCTGAGTAAGGCGGGGATCGAGTAGGTCCGCGCGACTTTCGGGGATCGATCATGGTTATTGTTCAAACAGGAGCAGTCCATGGGTATTAGAACACCGTTCCTTTTTTGTTTCGCGGCGGCCTTTGTATCCGCGGCAGAGATTCCTCAGGGCACCCACCTGTTGCTGCGCATGGAGAACTCGCTCAGCACACGCACGGCGAAGGAAGGCGATTACGTTTACCTTCGGTCAGCCAGTCCCATCGCCGTGAATGGGCAGATCATCGTTCCGGTGGGCAGTTATGTGCAAGGTGTTGTGGCCGAGACCAAGCGCAGCGGGCGTGTTAGTGGGAGAGCCGAATTGGCGATTCGTTTGGAGACGCTGACGCTGGCGCAGGGTACAGTGGTGAAGTTCACTCCGCACCTGAATTCCGTGGATTCCGGCGACAGCAGTCAGAAGGTGACTGGGGCAGAAAACAAGGTGGAGCAGGCGCCGACCAAGGGCAAGGATGCAGCGCGCATCGCGATACTAGCCGGCACGGGCGCCTCCATCGGAGGTATCGCCGACCGTAGCTGGACTGGTGCGGGCATAGGCGCCGCAGCCGGAAGCGCTGTCGGACTTGCCACGGTGCTGCTGACGCGAGGTAAGGAAGTGGAACTGAGGCAGGGGTCGACGCTGGATGTGGTTTTCGATCGACCGATTGCAATAGAGTAAAGCTCGGAAGCCGAGGGCTCCCTCGACTTCCTTGACTTCCTTGACTTCTCTTCCGCTAGTCGAAATACAAAACCTCTGGCCGAATTCGGCCGTCTGAGCTCGAACACGGCCCGCAGGTCATCTTATAGTCGTTCCGCAGACGACGCACCGCGTCCGGTATCGTAACCTCATCGTCCCGCTTGTGCTCTGTGGCAATGGACAGCCGCGGCTTGAACTTCGTAATGGTGGCGCGCGCGCCAGCCAATGCGTTTACCTCGGCTCCTTCTACATCGATCTTGATGAAATCCACGCGCGGCAGCCCCAGCTCGCTAACGATCTTGTCGATGGTGGTGAGCGACGCCTCGACATCGGTATGCGAACCCTCCGGTCGCAGCACCACGCTGTTGGCGGCGAAATTGGCATCGCTTACGTTCAGGCGCAGAGTTCCGTCTGAATCCCAGACACCTTTGGGATACACGATGACCCGGTGATCGGCGATGGGCTCCGCTAGATTGCGGCGCAGACATTCTTGCGCTGGGGGCGAGATTTCGATAGACACCACCAGCTTCGCGCCCGCCTGCAGCGCCTCTCGCGTAAAATCCCCGTCGCTTGCGCCGCAATCCAGAACGATGTCGCCAGCCTGCACGAAATGCGGTCCCGTGCCGTAGATGTGCGATTCCATCTCGGCCAGATTGAAAGGCAGCACGTAGCGGTTTCCCTTGGGTATCCAGAAGCGGCCCTTGGGCGTATCCCAGAGCTCGAGCCCGTGATCCTGCGACATGAATCTGCTGGCGCGCAAGATTCGATCTTTCGCAATACGCAGCGAATCCTCTTCGTCCTGCCAGCGGACGGCGTGAGAAAAGGGACAAACGGGGCTGCGTCCCGTAAGCGCCCAGGTGGCGTAGCGAAACCGGGGCCACGCGGCGTAGGCGGTCAGGATCACAGCGGCTAATAAAAAAATGATCAGAAAAGGGCGAGACCGGGTTGTGGATGCCATGCGTTCCGAGCCTAATGATAACGCAAGGTTTCACTTCTGAATCTGAGAAGCTGTGAAAAAATCGGTTGGCAGGCGAAAGCGCCTGCCCCACTGGTATAGTTAAATAAGTTACTCGTTTGTAATTTTTTTGAAGCTTTTGCGGCCGGCCCGCGTATCAAAACTTAGGAACGGGATTCAATGCACCCATCAAAAATTCAGGTACTGGAAATGGAATCTGCTCCCGCGGAGACCAGTTCCACAGGCGGTTACAAGGTATTCAATCGGATCGTGGACTGGATCACCAGCGAGCGCATGCAGTTGCTCAACATCACCGAGCGCATCAATGAAATCGTGCGCAAGAGCGGCATTCGTGACGGGCTGGTACATCTGCAGTCGTTGCACACCACTTCCGGCGTGTTTCTCAATGAGTGGCAGGATGCGCTCATTCACGATGTGAAGCGCTTTCTGGAAGAAGTGGCGGATCGAAATCAGTATTACCGCCATAACGATCCCGAGTACTCGGATTGCGAGCGCAAGAATGCCGATTCGCACATGCGCGGCATGCTGATGGGCCAGACCCTCTGCCTGCAGGTAAGAAACGCGACAGTGCTTTTGGGTACCTGGCAGAGCATCATTTTCGCCGAGTTCGACGGACCTCGCAGCCGGTCGCTAGCGGTTCAGATTTCCGGCGTCTGAGCTCGGATGCCGAGGTACTTCACCCTCCATCAGGCTGAAAAACTGCTTCCCGAAGTGGAGTTCACAATCCGGGAAGCGATCTCGCACAAGGCTGCATTTCAGCAGGCCGAAGAGGAATGGCAGGGTTTTAGGACCCGCATCACCATGCTGGGCGGAGTGCGGGTGGATCACTCGCAGGTTATGGATCAAAAGCGCCGCCGGGAATCGAGCGCGTTGCGGCTGAAGGAAGCTGTCGAGAAGATCCAGGAATACGGTTGCGTGGTGAAGGATCTGGACATCGGCTTGATCGACTTTCCGACATTGTTCCGCGGCGAAGAGGTTTACCTGTGCTGGAAACTGGGCGAATCCGGAATTCAGTTTTGGCATGGAGTGCATGAGGGGTTTCGCGGGCGGAAGGCGATTGATGCGGAGTTTCTCGATGGACATCGGGGGGAGTGAAGCCCGCCAACCGGCTGCATGGGAAGCTGTGAAATGGTCGGCGCAAGCACCGACTCCCTCACGGTCGCGGCTCGGAAAGAATCATTCGTCGCGGAGGGCGACCATTGGATTCGCGCCAGCACGCTACACCTCCTCGCGCGAAGTATTCAGTACGGAAGCCATCGCCGCCGTGAGCCGGTTCCAGCTCTCGGTTTCCACGCGCAGCCGTTTACGCCCAGTCGCCGTGAGCTGGTAGAACTTGGCGCGCCGGTTGTTGTCCGACGTCCCCCACTCGCTCTTGAGCAGACCCTGGTGCTCCAGACGGAACAAAGCGGGATACAGCGCGCCCTGCTCGATGTGAAACGAGCCGCCGGAGATCTGCTCGATGCGCAACAGCACGCCATAGCCGTGGCGCGGCCCGAGCGAAACGGCCTTCAGGATCAGCAGGTCTAATGTTCCGGGCAGAAGGTCCGCGCTTTTGTCCATGTTTGCACTCTCCTAAATCACTAAGGAGAAGCGTAGCGGAACTCTCCTAAGTTGTCAAGGAGAGAGTGGCTACCCACGCGGCGCCGCCAGCGCTCGCCTCCGCCTTCCAACTTGATAACGTCGCTGGTAAACGGATCGGTGGCCATGGCTTGAACCGCAGCTACGATCCTCACTTGGTCTCTAGCGGGAAACCCTGCGACGGCCTTTTGTGCGGGCCTTGCGACGGTGACTATCCAGGTCATTGACAAACTCGGTTACGATGCGAATTCGCCACGCGCCAACGCTGCTTCGCCCCGGCGAATTTTTGCCCACTCGGCTTTCGTGGGTTTGTAGGTCTGCTCTACTGCGGTGATCGGTATGGTCCGCGCCGAAGCGCGCACTTCCAGCCGGTCACCCGTCCTGATGCCGGCCAGGCGTTGAATCGCTGGCGGAACGATCAAAAGGGTTTTGCTTTTGACAGTAACAGTCATTAGATCTAGATAAGTGCTTGCAATGGAAGGATGGCACTGCGGCAACGCCCGCGCCAAGCGATACAATCGAACGTGGAGAAGCTGCACGCAGAACCTGCCTGGGAGCGAATCCAGCGGAAGTTCTTCGAATCGGGCGAAGCCGCGCCGGTTCTGGCCGGGCTCACCGGGCTGATCGACGAAATGGCGCTCCGGGCTTACCAGGCTTCGCTTGCGCCGGCCTTTCCCGATTCGATTGCGATGCTGGCCGTGGGCGGCTTTGGAAGGCGGGAGTTGTTCCCTTACTCCGACGTCGACATCCTGATACTGATGGACCGCGAGTCCCAGGCGGCCGCGCTGAAGGACGCTCTCTCTGAGTTTGTTCGCATGCTGTGGGACGCCGGCCTGCGGCTGAGCCACTCGGTCCGCACGATTGCCGAATGCGCCGAACTCCATGAACAGAACATCGAGCTGAACATCAGTTTGCTGGATCGCCGGCTGCTGGGCGGATCGGGTGAGCTGTACGGCAAGTTGGAGGCGAAGCTCGGGCAATTTTTCGAGCGTCACTCGCGGAGCTTGTCACAGCACCTGGCCCGCCTGGCGCGCGCCCGGCACCGGAAATACCAGGACACTTTTTATCACCTGGAGCCGGACATAAAAGAAACACCCGGCGGATTGCGCGACCTGCACCTGGTGGGTTGGCTCACCAAGCTGCGAAAGTCCGACCCGGCAGCATCCGCGCATCTGGCTGCTCCCGCGCGGTTCCTCGATTCCTTGCGCTGTTTTTTGCACTACCGCGCGGGCCGCGACCAGAATCTGTTGAGCTTTGAGGCGCAGGAGGACGTGACCTTACATTCCATCTCGCCGTTCCATTCGCCTGCGGAATTCATGCGCGAATATTTTCGGAACGCGCGCGTCATCGATAGCGAGGCGCGCCGCACGCTGGATTCCACTGAGAAGAGCGAAAACTCGCTGCTCCATCAATTCCGGGACTGGCGCTCGCGCTTGTCCAACGCGGACTTCACCGTTTCGCACGAGCGCATTTTCCTTCGAACTCCCGCGCAACTCGGAAAGGATCCAGGGTTGGCGCTACGACTCTTCGAATTTGTTGCGCGCCATGGAATCCCGTTGGCCGCCGAGACGGAGAGACGACTGGAAGAGAACCGGGAAGTCTTTGCGCGGTACTGCCAAACCCAGCAGCAGTTGTGGCCCGTTTTGCGCGGCATCCTTTCACTGCCCCACGCCGCCATGGCTCTACGTGCGATGCACTACACCAGCCTGGTGCAGGCGCTGTTTCCCGAGTGGGAAAACATCGCTTGCCTGGTGGTGCCGGATTATTATCATCGCTACACCGTGGACGAACATACGCTAGTGGCCATCGAGCGGCTGGCGGATCTTGCACACACCAAAGACCCCACGCGGCGGCGATTCGCGGAGATACTTTCTGAGATAGCGGACCAAGCGCTGCTGCGCTTTGCATTGCTGTTCCACGATACCGGCAAAGGAGACAACAGCGGCGACCATTCCCGGCGATCGGTGGAACTGGCGCGGCAAGCCATACAGCGCATTCAAATGCCGGCGGAAGAGCAGGCCAGAGTGGAATTCCTGATTGAGCACCACCTGGATCTCTCGACCGTTATGAATTCCCGCGACCTTCACGATCCGGCCACCGCCTGCCTGCTGGCGGAGCGCATCGGCACTATCGAGCAGCTCAAGCTGCTGACCGTGCTCACCTACGCCGACATCTCAGCCGTCAATCCAGCGGCTATGACTCCGTGGCGGCTGGAACAACTGTGGCAAACCTATCGCGTCACTCATCAGGAGCTGGTACGTGAATTAGAGACTGGCCGCATTCAGGAACTGCCCAAGGACCTTCCGGAGTTGGCGGCATTCATCAAAGGATTTCCAACGCGCTACCTGCATACCCACACGCCGGCGGAGGTCCAGGCTGACATTCAGCTGAAGGAACTGAGCCGGCCAACGGGCGCGGCGGTGAAGATCGAACGGCAGGGCAGTGTGTACCGGGCCACCATCGTGGCGCGCGACAGGCCGGCGCTGTTCAGTTCGCTGGCGGGAGCACTTTCCAGTTTCGGAATGGACATTCTGAAGGCGGAGGCGTTTGCGAACACGCAGGGTCTGATACTGGACACATTCGTATTCGCGGATCCAAAGCGCACGTTGGATCTGAATTCCCAGGAGATTGAACGCCTGGAGCAGAGCCTGGAACGCGCGGCGCTGGGGAAGCTCAATGTGGAGCAGCTTCTCAAGGCTCGTCCAGCGCCTCCGAAACCAAAGCGCCGCACCGAGCCGAGCGTTCACTTCGATTCCGAAGCCTGCGAGACGGCGACTTTGGTGGAGATCATCGCGGAAGACCGCCCTGGACTGCTCTACGATCTGGCAGCCACATTCTCAGCAGCCGCGTGCAACATTGACGTGGTGTTGATCGACACTGAAGGGCACAAGGCCATCGATGTTTTTTACGTGGCTTCGGATGGAAAGAAGCTCAATCCGGACCTGGAACAGATGTTGGAGAAGAAGCTGCTCGCGGCGTGTTGAGGGTCCCCTTGCTCACGCGCGGGGCTACCGTGCAGCGTAGCAATACGACAAACTCATCGTTGTTGGGTAGTCCCGCGCGTCAGCAAGGGGACAAACGCGCGGGGCTATTCCTCTAAATGTCGTAGTACAGCGCGAACTCGTACGGATGCGGGCGCAGCCGGATGGCATCCGCCTCATTCTTGCGCTTGTAGTCGATGAAAGTCTCGATCAGGTCTTCGCTGAATACATCGCCCTTCAGCATGAACTCGTGATCTTCTTCGAGACATGTAAGAGCTTCTTCGAGCGAAGCCGGCATAGACGGAACGCTCTTCATCTCTTCCGGCGACAGATCGTAGATGTCTTTGTCGAGCGGTTCGCCGGGTTCCAGTTTGTTCAGGACGCCGTCGAGCCCGGCCATCATCATCGCCGCGAAAGCGAGATAAGGGTTGGCGGCCGGATCGGGCGGGCGGAATTCCACGCGCTTCGCCTTCGGGCTGGCCGAGTACATGGGAATCCGGCAAGCTGCCGAACGGTTGCGCCGCGAGTAAGCCAGGTTGACCGGAGCTTCGTAGCCCGGCACCAGCCGCTTGTAGCTGTTGGTGGTGGGAGCGATGATTGCCGAGAGCGCCCTGGCATGCTTCAGCAGGCCGCCGATGTAGTTCAGCGCCATGGGGCTCAATCCCGCGTAACCGTCGCCGGCGAAGAGCGGCTTGCCGCCCTTCCATATGCTCTGGTGTGTGTGCATGCCGCTGCCGTTGTCCGCGAACAGAGGCTTCGGCATAAATGTGACCGTCTTGCCCGCAAGATACGCCACGTTGCGGACCACATATTTGTACAGCATCATGTTGTCCGCGGATTTCACCAGCGTGTCAAAACGCTGATCGATCTCGCACTGGCCGCCGGTTGCGACTTCATGATGATGGCACTCGATGTTCAAGCCGCACCGGATCATGGTTTCCACCATTGCTCCACGCAGACCCTGGTAGTGATCCGTGGGCGGCACTGGAAAATAACCTTCCTTATAGCGCGGGCGATAGCCCAGGTTGTCTCCCTCGCGGCCGGAGTTCCAGCGGCCTTCTTCGGCATCGATGAAATAAAAGCCGGAGTGCTGATTCTGATCGAAGCGCACGTTATCGAAAATGAAGAATTCCGCTTCGGCGCCGAAGTATGCCGTGTCGCCGATGCCGCTGTTCTTCAAGTACAACTCCGCTTTGCGCGCAATCCATCGCGGGTCGCGATTGTAATTCTGGCGCGTGATGGGGTCCACCACATCGCACACCATGACCAAGGTCGGGATTTCGTAGAAAGGATCAATGAAAGCCGTGGATGCATCCGGCATCAAGAGCATGTCGCTCTCATTGATGGCCGCCCAACCGCGTATGCTGGAGCCGTCCATTCCATAACCATCCTGGAACGATTCTTCGCTCAGCTCCGTGATGGGGTAAGACACGTGGTGCTGCAGGCCCGGAATGTCCGAAAATCGCAGATCGAGCTGCTTCACATGGTTTTTCTTGGCGAACTCCAACACTTCTTTGGGACTCATCTAACCTCCTGGGATTGGAAAATGAAAACCGGGGGAACTCTCTACAATAGCGCAAACCGTGCTGGGCTAGCATCCAAATTTTTGATGCGGGTTATAAATGAAACCAGGGTGCGGCGATCTCTTGCTATGTTTATGGAATGCGAACGTTCCGGTTTACGACGCTCCTGGCTCTTGCAACGTGTGCCGGGGCCCAAAACAAAGGCATTCTGCTGGAGGATCTGACCTGGCAGGAAGCCGAGAAAGTTCTCACTCCGGATGCGATTGTCGTGATCCCCATCGGCGCCGAATCGAAAGAGCACGGACCGCACCTCAAGTTGAAGAACGATTTTCTTATCGCCGAATATCTGAAGCGTGAGGTGCTGAAAAGTGCGGTGGTTGTCGTAGCGCCGACCGTCAACTATCATTTCTATCCGGCATTCATCGAGTATCCAGGTTCCACCACGCTGCGCATCGAGACCGCCCGCGATCTGCTGGTGGATATTTGCCGGAGCCTGGCGCGCTACGGTCCGCGCCGCTTTTACGCGCTCAACACGGGAGTCTCGACCATTCGCGCGCTACGGCTTTCAGCCGACGTGCTGGCCGAAGACGGAATCCTTTTCCGCTACACCGACATTCTGAAAGTGGCAGAATCCGCGGAGAAACAGGTGAAGCAGGAAGAAGGCGGAACGCACGCTGACGAAATCGAAACTTCCATGATGCTTTACATCGCGCCCGACACTGTCGATATGACGAAAGCCGTAAAGGATTATCATCCGTCGCCTAAGGGTGGCCTGACGCGGAATCCGAACGGTGAAGGCGCCTACTCAGCGTCCGGCATCTATGGGGACGCAACGCTGGCAACCCGCAAGAAGGGCGAGATCATGGTGCACGCCATGGTGGAAGGAATTCTGAAAGAGATTGATGCTCTGCGTTTGGAGAAATGATCCAAAGCCTGTTTCTGGCCACGGATACACACGGATGAACACGGATAGAGTCCCCAGTCCCTAGCCCCTAGTCCCCACCCGCGAGTTACTATCATAATTCCGTTGTCCGCCAGCCCCCACATCCGGATTGCGTACTTGGTGAGCCAGTACCCTGCGGTGCATCACACGTTCATCCTGCGGGAAATTCTCGAGTTGCGGCGCTTGGGCTTCGACATTCACGTGGCCTCCATCCGCGCCGCTGACCGGCCCTTCGAGCGGCTGGCGCCCGATGAGCGGGACGAACAACGCAGGGCGTTCTACGTGAAGCCCAAGGGAGCGTCTGGCGTAATAGCCGCGAATATCCTGGTGTTTTTCACCCGGCCGTTCCGTTACCTCCGTGCGTTTGCTTATAGCTTGCGGCTGACTGGCCTGAACGCGCGATCCGCGTTGCTCAATCTCGCCTATTTGGCGGAAGCAGCCGTGATTGCCGATTGGATGCGCCGCCAGGACCTGACTCACCTACACATGCATTTCACTTCCACGGTTGGGCTGCTGGCCGGCCATCTTGCGCCTCTGCGCCTATCGGTGACCATCCACGGCCCCGACGAATTTACGGATCCGCGGAGTTTCTATCTGGCGGAGAAGATCCGCACCTTCCATTTGCTGTGCACCATCAGCGAATATGGCCGCAGCCAGTTGATGCGGTTCTCGGACCAAGCTCAGTGGGCGAAGTTCCGTGTCGCGCGTCTAGGCGTGGATCCCGCGCTCTATGCGCCGCGGCCGTTCCGCGAGAACCAGTCCCCGTTTGAGATTCTCTTCGTGGGAAGATTGGCTCGGGTCAAGGGTCCGCATATTTTGATCGCCGCGCTGGACCGCCTGGTGCGCCAAGGCCGTTCAGTGCGGCTGCGGTTCGCCGGCGATGGCCCGGAGCGCCCAGGGCTGGAACGCAACGTGGCCGAGCGTGGTCTCGCGCAGCATGTAATTTTCGAAGGCTGGCAGAATGCCGATCGCGTTCGCGCTCTCTATCAGCAGGCCGATATTTTCGCGCTGCCCAGTTTCGCCGAAGGTATTCCTGTGGTCCTGATGGAAGCGATGGCGATGGAGATTCCCTGCGTGACAACGCGCATCACAGGGATTCCGGAATTGATCCGGGACCAAGTGGATGGTCTGCTGGTTACTCCCTCAAGCGACGAAGAGCTGGCCGCAGCGATCGCCCGTCTGTTGGACGATTCCGAATTGCGCCGTCAGCTTGGAAAATCAGCGCGCCAGCGAATTCTCGAAAACTACGATCTCCGCCATAATACTGCTCAACTCGGTTCCATTTTCCGCGAGTTCGAGGCGTCCGCGCAATGAGTGTTTCGAAGAGCCAGCGCGCAACCTTTACCGGGATTTATTCTGTAGCGCGAAAATCCGGTTTGTTGAATACGCGCCCTGGCCAATGGCTTTTCTCTCGAGCCTACTATCTGTATAAGCGCCACCTCGAAGATTCCTACCGCGCACTGGCGGCGCAGCATCCGGAGTTTTTCCAAGGGGGACACGTACTCGATATCGGAGCCAATATCGGTTACACCTCGTTGGTTTTCGCGCACTCGATTGATCCGGCGTACAAAGTCTACTCGTTCGAGCCCGAGGCGTTCAATCTCCGCTTGCTGGATCGTCTGGCCCAATCGCGCCAGGCTCAAGGACGGATCGTTCCCGTACATGCCGCTGTGGGAGATGCGGACGGGAGTATCGAGTTGTGGTGCAACCAGGATCATCACGGCGATCACCGCGTAGTGACCACTCATTTCCGCGGGATAAAGGCGATTCGCGCCTCGGTTCAGGTACCAATCTTAAGAATCGATACGTTTGTCGAACAACAGGGCTCCAGCTTTCCGCTGCGATTCATCAAAGTGGACGTGCAAGGTTACGAGCTGCCCGTTTTGAAGGGCATGCAGCGCACGCTCGAAAGCAATCCCAACGCCGTCCTAGCACTCGAATACGCGCCCCAGGAAATACGTGAACTCGGCTTCCAACCGGAAGAATTGCTGAACTGGTTGGCAGCGAGGAATTATCAGGCTTATTCGTTGGCGAAGGACGGCTCAATGCAGCCGGTGGACGCGGGGCGCGTAGGTGCGCAGCCTTACGAGGATCTGCTGTTTATCAGGTAGGGCAAGTCTCCGACTTGCCGGACAAGCCGGAGGCTTGTCCTACGAAGAAAATGATAGGCTGGGCCTCATGGCAAACGGATCAGACGACCGGCGTGGATTCCTTCTCGGATTGGCGGTTGCGGCAGCGGTGCCCGGACAAGCGCAAACGGGTGCGGATCGCGAACATGATTTCCTTCCCGGTTACGCGCGCGCTCAAAAATATAAATCCCTGAAGCAATCGAGTTTCGACACCACGGGCGGGAATCGCGATTACTGGCCCATCGCCGGCGGCGGCACGCGCGAGGTGTTCCGCGCCTCGGGACCGGGCGTGATTACGCACATCTGGTTCACCATTGCGGCGCGCAGCGACCATCATCTGAAGGAAATTGTGTTGCGCGGATATTGGGACGGCAACGATAAGCCAAGTGTGGAAGCGCCCATCGGCGATTTCTTCGGCTTGAACCTTGGGCAATATGTTATCTACGAATCTGCGTACTTGGCGTGCTCGCCCGGCAAGTCCCTGAACTGCTATTTTGTGATGCCGTACCAAAAATCGGCGCGCTTTACCGTCACTAACGAAAGCACGCAGCCGATTGACGCGTTCTATTCGAACATCGATTACCAGAACGTTCCAGCTCTTCCCTCGGACGCGCTCTACTTTCACGCGCAGTACCGGCAAGCAGCGCCGTGCGTTCCAGTGACGGGCGAGGCAGCGAAGCTCAATCCTAACGGTGAGCACAATTACGTGTTCGCCGAGACTCGCGGGCGCGGCCATTTGATGGGCGTGACTTTAGGAGTGCTGCAGAACGCGGATGGCTGGTGGGGCGAAGGCGACGACATGATTTTCGTCGACGATGAAGCCAAGCCTTTGATCAACGGCACGGGATCGGAAGATTATTTCCTGGGGAGCTGGGATTTCGGAGGCGAGAATGGGGCCATTCCGTTTGCGCACCGCCAGTACGGCGCTCCAATGATCATCGCGGCTGAGCTTACGGGCGGGCGCTATTGCTGCTATCGCTGGCATGGCGACAATCCCGTCACGTTCCAGCGCTATCTCAGGCACACGATCGAGCATGGCCACGCGAACGATCGCGGCGACAATTTCTTCTCCTCTTGTTATTGGTATCAATCGGAGCCATACACGAATTTTCCCGCGCTGCCTTCCGTGGCCGAACGGATTCCGAAAGTGGTCACCGCCCGCTGACGTACAGCGAGACCATGGCTTCGGCCGCCGCGATTACTTTCTGGCGCAGCGACTCCGGTTCCAGCACTTCGGCTTGGCCGCCAAAGCTGAGAGCGAACTGGCAGGCTTCTTCCTCCACGTCGAAACGAATGGTCAGCGTGGACCAGCCCTGCGCGTCCGGGGGTTCGCTGTGCTCGACGCGCGACGTTCTGGCACGATAACTCATCCAGCGTGGCACATCCGGACCGATTCGGATCTTCGCGTAGAAGCGCGGGAGACCGGCTTGAAATTCCGCGGCCGATTGCTGCCAGTACGCTCCCAAATCGAAATCCGTTGGACGGGCGCAAGGTTGATCGGTGACGCGCGCGTCGCTGATCCTTGAAACGCGATACGTGCGCGGGGCGCCTTCCACAGCTGCTACCAGATACCAGACACTGCCTTTCGCTACCAGTCCCAAGGGATCCGCAATTCGCTCGGAGGGCGAGCAGCCGGCGCGCTCATACAGGAATTGCAGTTGGCGTTCCTGCCAGATGGCTTCCTGCAAAACCGGCAACGAGGCCACGTTCTCGGGAGAATTGCGCCATCCGGCGGTGTCGATGTGGATGCGCTGGCGTGCGTACTCGGCATCGCGCCGCGACATGGATGCAGGGCGGCCAGCAGCTTGATGAGAGCGCCTTCGGAAGCCTGGTGCAGCCCGAGATCGGACAGAAGCTGGGCGGGTTTGGTGAGAAACAAGCTCAGAATCTCCGAATGGTTGAGCCCGGTGAGATTGGTTTTGTAGGCTTCCATCAAACCCCAGCCGCCGCCATTTCCTCGCTCGGCGATCACCGGTACTCCGGCGGTACATAGGGCATCCATGTCGCGATGGATGGTGCGCTCGGAAACTTCCAGCCGCTTGGCCAGCTCACGGGCGGTGGTCCGGCGATTCACCTGGAGCAGGAGCATGATCGAAACCAGGCGATCGGCGCGCATGAGAGCAAATGTATCAAAGAAATATGACAGGCAGTGTCAGGTTAGAACTCGAGGCCGCGGACTATGCCCGCGGTGCCGGTCTTCGGATCCGGAAGGACGGCGTAGTCCACAGACACCTTGTACGGTTTTTGGACGCCGCACGAGAAGTCATGCTTCATTTCGCCGGAATGCGTGATCAGCACGCGGTTGGGATCGGGGATATCGAAAATCATGGCAGTCTTGCCCACCAGAACATGGAACCGCGCCGTTTTTCCGCTACAATCCAGGCGCTGAGCGACGCCTTCCACCCGGGTCATTTTGTCCTCTTTCGCGACGAACGGATTGGCCGGCGGAGCTTGCTCTTCCACCTGAAACTCGCTTCGCTCGACTCGCTGAATTCGAGGAACTTGCTCGTGAGCTGGTGCGGCTTGAGCGATTGTCTTCTTCGGTTCCAGGGATTGGAGCAGCGAATCCGCACGCTCAATCTGCTGCGGAGTCCTTGCCCATTTTTTTGCGAGCGCGGCATTCTCGCGAGCTTTCTCTTTATCGCCGGTTTGTAGATACGCGAAGGCCAGCGCTGGAAAAATCCACTGGGCCTGCTCGGGATCCACCTTCTTGACCTGACGAAGTTGCGCGACTGCTTCCGGATAGTTGCGCGTGTTCACCAGCATCAGTCCGAGCTGGAGGCGAGCCTCGGCATAGTCCGGCTTCAGATCCAAGGCCTTTTGAAAAGCTGGAAGAGCGTTCTTGACGGCGTCGGTTCCGCTGCGCGAGAGCATCGCGTAGTCGTAGCACATTTGGGCATTCTTGGTTCCAGCGGCGAGGGCGCGCGCAAAATGGCCGAGCGCGGCTTCTTTATCGCCGGATTGCCAAGCGAGATACCCGAGCGACTCCTCGACATCCGGTTTGTCCGGATTGTCCTTGGCCAACTGTTGGTAGGCGCTGAGAGCTTCGTTGTTTTTTTTCCTCAGAGCCAGCAAGTCCGCCAGTACCATGCCGGATTCGAATGTGGACGCTTCGGTAACATCTGGATCTTCAGCCGATTTTTCAAGCTTTACGTCGAAGACCGCACGATAGAATCGTTCGCCTTTGAGATATTGCCGCAGCCCGGCCTCCACTTCCGTCAGGCGCTTGCCGAAAACGGTCTGGCAAGCCTCATCCGTCGTTTTGCCGGAACTTGCAGCCACGACAAACTTGGGGAAATCGGGGCGATAGTCGTGCGAAAAGAACAGCATGTGCGTCAAAGCCCAGCTTTCGGCGTAAAACATGCCAGCGCGGTCGCGTTCGTTGTAGAGAGGGGACTTGTGATCGGCGGAAGTGAGCGCGTCCAACGGGATCCATTTGCTGGTCAGCAGGGTTCGCGCGCGGCCGGGGATGATATCGCCGACCGCTGCCTTTTTGCCCACCGGCGTGAGCGTGGAGTAAAGCTCCGCCAAGCCTTCGTTCAGCCATGGAGGCGGTTTCAGACCGGTGTGTTCGATGATCAAGTGCGTGTATTCGTGAATAGCGACCGGATAATGTTCGCTCGAGATATCCTGCATCACGATGTAGTCGCGATTGCGGCCGCGAGCGTAGTAGGCGATCGCGAATTCATTGAGACGGTAGGGCTGATATTCTTTTTCCCCGCGAAACGCGACGATGCGCACGGGAAATTCTGAAACGCGCTTGGATGCGGAAGCCTCCAGGAAGAAACTGCGGACCTGCTCGAAATAAAGGATAGCCTCGCGGCCTTTCTTTTCACCCGCGGTGGTGTAGAGCTCGAAGTGAGGAGTGGCGAGTTTCACCCATTGGTCGGCCGCGGCGAGGGGGATGTGTGTGAAAGTGACTAGAATTGCTGTAATAAGGCTGTAACGGCTCGACATTAACGGACTCCCGGTGGTTTAGTCGAGCATAACATTGTTTGGCTGGGCAGGAACGCGAATGGGGGTGCGACATGAATGTAGCCGAGCCGCGACCGGTGGAGCGATACCACAAGTGCCGCTAGTTCTCGAGTTCGGATAGCGCTTCCTGCCGGTCGCGGCTCGGTTTTTCGTACGTTCCTACATGCTTTCCATTTTTATGTCGTGCGGCCAACGCGAATGTTTATTGCATGGGGACTGACACGTGCTCGTGCACGATCAACCATTTGCCGCCACGCTTTTCCCAGATTGCGGTTTGGCGGGTATCGGCTTCCAGTCCTTTTCCGTCCTTCATCTTGGCGGAAAGGTGACCGGTCACGGTGGTCCAGGCGACGTTGCCCCGCCGTGTTACCACTAGGTCGTCCTTGGGTGTCAAAGTAGCACTCACCATGTTGTCGAAGAGGTTCTTCTGGACTCCTTGTTTGTACTCATCCCAACCGATATATTTCAACGGAGCGACGTCATAAAACACCAAGTTGGAGTCCTTGGCGTAGAGCCGCGCAGGATTTTCCGGACTGCCCGAGCTCCAGGCAGCATAGTACTGGCGAATCAGATCCTTGAACTCGGCAGTGTCGCCAGATTTCTTGCTTTCAGCTGCTGGCAGAGTTCCGCAAACCGACAGAATTAACCAGAGAGCTCCAATGGTTTTGATCATTTGTAGATGATACCTTGTTTCCATCCAACGGCTAGCCCGAAAACTACGTCATACCCTCAGTGGACTTGATGCCATCCCGGCTAAAACTCTGCCTTATCATTCTCTGCACCCAGTTGGTCGGTGCGCAGAGTGTTCCGGGGCCTTCGCCGGATGCGGACAAAAAGCCTGGGAGCATTGCTGGGACGGTCCGAAGCGATTCCACCGGACAGCCGCTGCGGCGGGCTCAAGTGGTGCTCAGTCCGGCTGATGCCTCGGGCAGTTCGCTGGCCCAAATCACCGATGACAAGGGAAAATTCTCGTTCCCCAAGGTCGCGCCCGGGACGTACTCGGTCACGGTGCAACGCGACGGGTACCTGAAGCAAACCGCCGGACGGATCGGCGCTTTTAAAATGCCGCCCATTTTTCTGATCCAGCCGGGGCAGGACGTTGGCTCATTCGATTTTCGGATGGTTCCAACGGGAGTGGTTAGCGGCAAGGTGAAGTTTGACGACGGTGAGCCGGCCGTGAACATAACCGTCCAGTTGTATCGCGAATACCGTAGGCGGGGCCGCCATGGCTGGGAAGTGGCCGCATCCACGCGGACCAATGATCTCGGGGAATATCGCGTGCATGGGCTCGAACCAGGATCGTATTACGTTGCCGCTTTGTATCAGGCGCCGCGGCTTCCTCCGAATGCCGAGGAACAACGCCGCACCGATGCTTCCGGAAAGGCGCGCGAGGAATTGAGCTACGCGGTGACGTTTTATCCGGAAGTGCAAAAGCTAGCGGATGCGGTTGCGGTAAAGGTGTTGCCAGGAGGGGAACTCGGGAGCATCGATATTTTTCTCACGCTGGTCCACACCGTCCGTATCCGCGGGCGTGTGATCAGTGCGCTGAGCGGGGCAATTGTGGAGGGTCCCAGCATCACTTTGCGCTGGAATGACGCGGAGAATACGGGATCGGTCACTGCGCCGGTGGACGTTACCTTCGATAAGAAACACAATTTTGAGATTAAAGGTGTTACGCCCGGCCCTTACCTCATCATCACTACCGGATCCGACAACGGAAAAGCGCTGAGCGCGAGAACCCCGATCTCAGTGGGCGAGGCGGACGTTGAGGAGCAATCCATCGTCATCGGGCCGCAGCAGATTTGGAAGGGAAAGATCGTGGTGGACGGGGACGAGTCCATCCAGCTTCCAGGCATCGGAGTGGAACTTCAGCCGCGGCGTGTTACAGCTTCCCCCGTGCGAGCCTACGTGGAAAAGAATCTCGAGTTCAGCCTTCCATTTCAGCCGCAGGAGCCCTACGATCTGGAAGTTCTCAACGCGCCCGAGGATGTGTATCTGGAGGCGGTCCGGGTGGGCAGGAACGATCACTTGGCCACGGGTCTCGAAGCAGAACCGGGTGCGGAGCCGCAAGAGATGGAGGTGGTGTTGTGCACGCGAGGTGGCAAAGTGCTGGGAAGAGCCGTGACGGCGGCCGATTCCAGCGTGGTGGCTACCGGCGCCAGCGTTCTGCTGATTCCCGATCCTCCAATTGGGCGTTCGCAAGCGTACAGGCTCGCCTATGCTGATCAGTACGGGAATTTTCTCATCCACGGAGTGGCGCCGGGCAACTACATCGCAGTGGCGTGGCTCGATCAGCCGCCGTGCGAAGTCTACAACCCCGACGATCTGGCCGCTTGTAAGGGCCAAGGCGTTAAGTTGGGAGTGTCGGATGACGCGCTGGAGAGCGTTCAGGTGACCGCGCACTGAGGTCCCCTTACTTACGTGCGGGGCTACCATGCGGCGTGACGGTTTAGGGAATGTAGCCCCGGGCGTCAGCAAGGGGACAGGCTAACTAACTTAAGCTTTTGCTGCCACTTGCCGATAGATCGGGAGGTGTCATCCAAAAACCAGCAACTCGGCGAAGTTGCGGACCTGGCGATTCAGCGAGATGCTGACATTGCCCGCCGGACCGTCCCAGGCATTTGGGCCAGCTTGGGTACGGTGCAGTTTGTCCTGTTGGCGGGGACATACTTCGTCCAGCACCCGCTGGTATCCTCAATTTTCGGTGTTCTCACGATGGCTGCGTGCGTCACACGCTTGTTCCTGGTGCTCCGTAAGAGTGACATTTATCCGCAGCATCCCAGAAAGTGGAGGATCGCGTTCAGCGCGTGTCTTCTGATCTTTTCGGCAGCCTGGGGCTCGATGACGGGCTTCAGTTATGTGGCGTATGGCTTTTCCAATTGGAACTCCGTGCTGCTGACATTCTGCGTGGTGGGAATTAGTTCCGGGGGGCTGGTTCCGTTCACGCCGCGCATGTTGTATCTGAACTTACACGTTCTGCCGATGCTCGTGCCATGCATCGTGGCCGACCTGTACGTGGGCGGGAACCAGGGCTATTTGCTGGCCTTCATCACGATCGTGTATGTGGGGCTATCCCTGATTCAAGGCCGGCATCTAAACCGCGAATATCGGAAAGCGCTGAATCACCGGAGGCAGCTTGTCGTGGCCATGCAGATGGCGGAGGGCGCGAATCGCGCCAAGAGCAGCTTCCTGGCGAATATGAGTCACGAGCTGCGGACACCCATGAACGGAATCATCGGGACTACGGATTTGGCTCTCGATACGGAGCTCTCCCGCGAACAGCGCGAATTGCTGGAGACCACGCGGAACTCCGCCGATGCGTTGCTGCACCTGCTGGATGATGTGCTGGACCTTTCCAAGATGGAGGCGGAAAAAGTGGATCTCGAGCAGGTCCCGTTCAATTTGCACAAGTTGGTACGCGGGACGATCAAGGGTTTCGCGCCACAGGCAGCGCAAAAACGGCTGGCACTGACTCACTCCATCGCGGCGCGAGTGCCGGACCAGGTGACGGGCGATCCCACGCGCCTCGGTCAAGTCCTGACCAATCTAGTGGGGAACGCCATCAAATTCACTCCTGCCGGCGCCGTGGAGGTCCGAGTGGGAGTCGAATCCATTAGCGCCGAGGCCGTTTCCCTGCAGTTCGCGGTAAGAGATACCGGTATCGGCATCGCCAAGGACCAGCAGAAAGTAATCTTCCAGGCATTTTCTCAAGCCGACGGGTCGATGACGCGGCGTTACGGCGGAAGCGGGCTCGGGCTTACGATCTCGGCGCGATTGGTGGAGTTGATGGGCGGCTCAATCTGGCTGGAGAGCGAGCCTGGAAAAGGGAGCACGGTACACTTCACGACGCGATTCCGGATGCCGGTGCAGGCGGCAGCGGTAGAGGGCGATTCGTCACTGGCCCACCAGTGCTAAAATTAGCCGCAGATGAACGCTGATAAACGCAGATAAAAATCCGCGTTCATCAGCGTTTATCCGCGGCTAATAAAGAAGGGTTCTATGAAAAGCAATCGCCCCAAAATCGCTGCAATACTTGTCCTCGGCTTGAGCTGGATCGTCCTGGGTGGCTCTACCGACACGCCACCGGTCGCTAACCGCATTGAGCACCGCGAAGAGAGGCATGGAGCCACTGTGATCGACAACTACTTTTGGCTGCGCGACAAATCCAATCCGGCGGTGGTCGAGTATCTGAAGGCCGAGAACGCCTACACCGACGCGATGACCAAAGGTCTGAAGCCGTTTGAAGAAGCGCTGTATACGGAAATGCTGGGCCGCATCAAGCAGACTGACCTCTCGGTGCCCACCCGCCGCGATGGCTATTTTTACTATTCGCGCACCGAAGAAGGCAAGCAATATCCCATCCAATGCCGGCGCAAAGGCAGCATGGACGCGCCTGAAGAAGTGTTGCTGGACGGCAACGAGGCCGCGAAAGGGCACACGTTCTTTGGACTGGGCGGTTTCCAGGTCAGCGACGATTCGAATCTTTTGGCGTACACCACTGACGTCACCGGTTACCGGCAGTACACCCTGCACGTGAAAGATCTGCGCACTGGCCAGACGCTTGCCGACACTGCCGAGCGCGTCACGTCGCTCGAATGGGCTTCCGACAACAAGACCCTGATCCTGACTACGGAAGACGCGGTTACCAAACGCTCCGATCATCTCTGGCGGCACACGCTGGGCGCTACCGGGAACGATCCGATTTACGAAGAAAAAGATGAGCTGTATACCATTTCTAGCAGCCGCACCCGCGACAAGAAATTCATCATCCTGGATATCAACAGCACCGATACCACGGAGGCACGCTATCTGGCTTCGGATCAACCGCGCGGCGATTTTCACGTGTTCCTGGCGCGCGAAAAGAAGCACCGTTATGACATCGATCATCGCGAGGGATTGTTTTATATCCGATCTAACAGGAATGCGAAGAATTTCCAGATCCTGACCGCGCCTGAATCGGATATAAGCCCCACGAACTGGAAGGTTTTCGTCCCGCATCAGAGCGACGTGCTGGTGCAGGGTGTCGACTTGTTCAAAAACTTCGCCGTGGTGCTTGAAAAATCAAAAGCGTTGAATGGAATCCGGATGCTCGATTTCCGGACGGGCCAATGGCATAGCATGACCTTTCCCGAGCCGGTGTACTCGGCGTTTCCGGCCGGCAATCCCGAATACGACACGCATGTCTTTCGCTACAGCTACACCAGCCTGATCACGCCCTCCAGTGTTTTCGATTACGACATGGAGACGCACAAGGCGACGTTGCTGAAGCAGCAAGAAGTGCTGGGCGGCTACGATCCCACGCAGTATGTTTCCGAGCGCGCATGGGCAATCGTTCGGGATGGCGCCAAAGTGCCGCTGTCCATCGTATACAAGAAGGGGTTCAAGCGGGACGGAACCGCGCCACTGTTTTTGTATGGCTACGGCTCCTATGGCGCCGGCATGCCCGCCACGTTCGCCAGCCAGCGGCTTAGCCTTTTGGACCGGGGGATGGTTTACGTGATCGCTCACATCCGGGGCGGCGACGAAATGGGCGAGGCCTGGCATGACGACGGCATGCTCATGAAAAAGAAAAACACGTTCTACGATTTCGTGGACAGCGCCGAATATCTGATCAAGGAGAAGTGGACATCGAAAGATCGGCTTGTGATTCAAGGCGGGAGTGCGGGTGGTTTGCTGATGGGCGCGGTGGTGAATCTGCGTCCTGATTTATTTCGCGCGGTGCATGCTGCCGTCCCGTTCGTGGACGTGATTAACACTATGCTGGACGCGAGCCTGCCGCTCACAGTAGGCGAATATCTGGAGTGGGGCAACCCCAACGAGCAAGCCGCTTACGACTACATGAAAACGTACAGTCCATACGACAACCTGGAGAAGCGTGCTTATCCTGCAATGCTGGTAACCACCAGTCTCAACGACAGCCAGGTTGGGTATTGGGAGCCGGCGAAATACGTCGCGCGCTTGCGGACACTCAAAACCGACAGCAATCCTTTGCTACTGAAAGTCAACATGGGCGCGGGCCACGGCGGCGCTTCCGGCCGCTACGATCGGCTGAAGGAGCAAGCCTTCGAATACGCGTGGTTGATGAGCCAGGTGGGCATTACGAAATAGGCGTGGAAATTCGCCGATATTTCGCTTCACTTGCGTCACAAATGAGAGTAGCGCGGCGATTACGTGAACTTCGCGGGGCCGCCGTTTGATGCCACTCCGAGACTCCACTACTCCAATGCTTCGTGGGCGGCGGACGCGTGGCGCCGGGTTCACGACCACCGCGACGATCGGCGATTGCTTTGTCGACAACGCTTCAACCGCTCGAGGCTTCTTCGCAGGAAACAACACTTTCGCGATACTCGCGTTTCGCGGGACGGAAAAGGATAATCCGCACGATATAGAAGCCGATATGGACATCATCCCATGGCCGGAAAAGGCGCTGGGTGGTCGATCTGCCGGTTTAGTGCACCAAGGTTTCAGGATTATCTGAGCTCTGTTTGGACCACAGTCGCGCAGCTTGTTCGTGACTACCGCGCCGGTCACCCGAATCAGCAAATTTGCATTACCGGACATAGTCTCGGGGCCGCGCTCGCCACGCTGGCGTTTCACCAACTCCAGGACGGGCACGCATCTCTATACACGTTCGGATGTCCACGCGTGGGTAATCAGACCTTTTGTAATGACCTGAGGTCGGCCGCCGGAAGTCAGGGTTTTTACCGCATCGTCGACAATGAGGGTGTCGTGACTCATATTCCCGATGGCCTTGGATATGTGCATCTGGACTGTACGGTCCATTGGATCAATGGGGGCCATTCGGTGGCCCAAGATCCCGCGAATATGCCGGACGATTGCGAGGATTTGGAAGACATGGCGCTTGACTTTCTGAAGGGCAAAGTTATCGATCCGCTTCCGGAGCCGCTAGCCGACACTCTCCGGTTCGTTACTGTCATTGGATTGCGCAGCGTGCACTCCAGAAGGCGAGTTCGACGACGACGTGAGCTACGAGAAAAACAGGCGCCAGGTGGTGACCACCAGTGCGTGAGTCACCATGGCTGCCCGGACACTTCGCGCCTTCAGGAACGCCAGGCCATAGAAAATGCCGCTCACCCCTCCCACAATGGCGAATCGCCAGTTTGGAAAATTGTGGCGAAACCACAAATGCGCAAGTCCGAACAGCACGGAGGCCACGGCCAAGCCTCCGATCTCGCTTCCCAGCGATCCGGCCAGCAAACGCTGTAAAAAGGCCCGGAAAAAGAATTCTTCAAACAGCGCCACCACCCACAGAAACGCAAGAAACATTCCCGGCGCAAGCAGCGCAAGCTTCCACCACTCCATCGCCGGAGCATGAAATCTTGCGAACCGCAACCAGTAAGCAATCGCCCCGCCCACTGGCAGGAAAACCAGATAGTACAGGAAGCCGATACGCCATTCCGATCGCGACGGCACGAAACCGAAGCGCGGGTCCGGGAGCGAACGCAGTGAAAACACGGCCATGATGCCGAGCCGGATCCACATCAGTTGTCCCAAGATGGCAAGCTGAACGTGCGGCGCAGGTTGCCCATAGATCTGATTGAAGAGCTTACTCAGATAGACCGCGGCGATCAAGGCCAGGAACAATAAGTCGGCGGGAAAGCTGGGCCGGATCCACGCGTACCAGAATGCCGCAGCCAACACCACTGCCATTAAAGCGACGAAGGAAGCAAGGCGAAACGTGCCGGTTCGAGGAGCCTCCACCAGATAGGGGACGACGGCGCTGGCGGCCAGAAGCGCGGCTCGAAGAGGCTTCCCGCCCAACCGGTCGAAGGCCTTCCGTACCTCTCCGAACCCCGGCATCAGGTAGAAAACTGCTTCGATCAGAAACGCGGGCAGCACTGCGATCGCGAGCGAGGAGGGTATATTCTGTTGTTGGGAGTATACGTAAGTGGCGATTGAGGCGGCCGTCCAAACCACGACAAGCGTCGTCAGGAACTGGCGCATTCGCTTCATCTTAGCATCGGCGGTTTGCTTCGCCGTGTGGGGCGCGGACGATCCACCGGCCGATCTGACCAAACGTGTGGCCCAGCGCGAAACGGAAACGTCCCAAGCCCAGGCCAACTACACGTATCGCCAGAGTTTGACCATCGACGAATTCGACAATCGGGGCGCGATCGTGGGCGGTTATTGGGAACAGCGCGACATCATCTTCTCGCCGAAACAAGAGCGCACCGAGCAGATGATCGACCGGCCTTTTAACAACCTCCACAGGATCGCATTGACTGAAGAGGATTTTCGAGACATCCGCGACGTCCAGCCGTTCTTGCTGACCAGGGACCAGTTGTTTTTGTATGAGACGCGTTTCAAAGGCGAAGAGAGCATGGACGGAGTGGATTGCTATGTCATCCAGATCCAGCCTCGCCAGATCCTGCAGGGCCAGCGGCTGTTCGAGGGCATGTTGTGGGTGGATAAGAAAGACTACTCGATCATCCGCAGCGAAGGGCAAGCCGTTCCGCAGATCCGGACCACCAAGACCGAGAACCTGTTTATTCACTTCACCACTTTGCGGCAAAAGGTGGATGGAAACTTCTGGTTTCCGGTGACTACTTATGGCGACGATACGCTGTACTTTCGCGACGGTCCACAGCGGATCCGCATGATCATCCGCTACAGCCAATACAAGAAGTTCGGGGCCGAGTCGAAAATCACATTCGACAAGTAACGGGAACTTGCGCGCGCCTTATCCGTATAGTAATGTCGGAGGGATCGAGTTACGGGGAGGGGAATATGGCGCAGCATGTAAAGGTACTTGGTATTCTCCACATCGTTTTCGGCGCGCTCTGCGTTTTTGGCGGGCTGATTTGCCTGGCTGTGATGGGCGGCATCGCGGGAATTGTGGGTTCATCCGATCAGTCCGAGGATGCCGCGGTTGCGGTCCCGGTGCTGGCGGCTATCGGTGTTTTCGTGTGTGTCCTGTGCCTAGTGGTGGGGCTTCCCGGCCTCGTAGGCGGCATAGGGCTGCTCCAATTCAGGTCCTGGGCGCGTATCACCGTGATTGTGATTTCCGCACTCGACCTAATCCACATTCCTTTCGGAACCGCATTGGGGATTTACGGCTTTTGGGTGCTCCTCAATCCGGAGACGGAAGCGATGTTCAATCGGCCGCCGATTCCGGCCATGCCGCAGCAGCGGGCGTGAGCTCGTTTTCATCCACCTAACGGAACGGCTCGCCCCGTCCGATCACTTATATATGCTTTGGACGCGTGCGTGGCTCGGGAGAGCCTTGCGAGTAATCGCGGCCGTCGCGATTGTGTGCGTTTTGCTGCTCACTGAGTTTCACTTTCATCTCGGTTTGCGCAATACCACCGTTACGTATACGCTGCTCTTGGCGATCCTGTTTTTCGCGGTGCGTTGGGACCGCCTGGAGACGATCCTCGCGTCCATAGCTGCCGCCGTCGGCTTTCTTTACTACTTTCAGGAACCCGCTTACAGTCTGAAGGCAACCGATCCGCAATCCTACGTGGCCGTTGCGGGATTTCTGATCACGGCGATCGTGGTCAGCCAGACTGCGCTTACGGCCAGGAAGCGTGCCGCGGAGGCGCTGGAAAGAAAGCGTGAGACGGAGCGGCTTTATGAGCTCGGCCAAGCCATGCTCGCAAGCGATAGTCTTCAAACCACGGTTTGGATTGCGATCAATCAGGCCATTCCAATTTTTGGTGTTCCCGGAGCTGCGTTCTACTTGCAGGCCAGTAATGAAATCCATCGCGCAGGAGCTAGCGATGCGGTCAGCGATGAAGCGCTTCGCTCGGGAAGTGGCCTCGCTCAGGGAGTTTCGATAATTCCCATCGAGGTAGGCGACGAGAAAATCGGGAGTTTCGGGTTGGCTGGCACAGCTTTTTCTGAGACCGTTCTCAAATCGATATCGAGTCTGTTGTCCACAGTGCTTCAGCGGGTGCGGGCAGGTGAGAAGTTGATGATCGAAAAACGTGTGTCGGAATCGCTGTTGCTGAATATCCTTCCGGGCGAGGTGGCCGATGAGCTTCGCGCGAAAGGGCTGGTGTCTCCCAAGTATTTCGAAGACGTCACCATCCTGTTTACGGATTTCGTCGGGTTCACGCTTTCCACCGAGAAGCTGGCGGCCGAGGAACTAGTGGAGCTGCTGCACGATTACTTCACGGCCTTCGATCAGATTGTGGCGCGCTATCGCCTGGAGAAGATGAAGACCATCGGGGACAGTTATATGTGCATCAGCGGCTTGCCCCTGCGCAATCCGGCGCATCCGGTGGATATGGTAATGGCCGCGTTCGAGATGCTGGAAGCGGTGCGCGAGCGCCAGCGTCCGGATCGGCTGGCGCAATGGAAGGTGCGCATCGGCATTCACACGGGGCCTGTGATCGCGGGTGTGGTCGGCATCAACAAATTTGCCTTCGACATCTGGGGCGATACGGTGAACTACAGTTCCAGGATGGAATCGAGCGGCGAAGCTAACCGAATCAATCTGTCTGAGAGAACCTATTCGCGCGTGAAGGATTTCTTCCAGTGCGAACATCGCGGCAAAGTTTTGACCAAGGAAAAGCGTGAGCTGGACATGTACTTCGCAAACGGCATCCTACCCACCTTACTGAACGGATCGGACCAAACGCCGCCGCCCGCGTTCGTGCGCCGCTACAATGTCTATTTCCAAAAAGATCCCCCATCCTTCCCCGAGTTCTTGGTATCCCCAGAGCCGGCAGTACTGGTGGTTTAAGAACCGAACAACCGAACAACTGAATAACCGAATAACCGCGTAAGCGATTTACCGCACGAATTTATAACCCACGCCGTGCACGGTCACCAGATGACAGGGCTCAGCCGCGTCCTGCTCCAGCTTGGCGCGCAGGGCCGCCAGATGATTGTCCACCGTGCGCGTGGTCGGCGTTGCGTCGTATCCCCACACCTTTTCGAGCAGTTCATCGCGCGTAACCACGGCGCCTTCCTTCGCGGCCAATAGCCGGAGCAATCCGAACTCCTTGCGCGTGAGATCCACCTTTCTGCCGGCGCGGAAAGCTTCATAGCGCACGAAATCGACGCGCACATCCCCGAACTCGATTTCGTTGGGCAGGTCCGCGCCGGGAGCGCTGCGGCGAAGAAGCGCTCGAACGCGGGCCATCAATTCCCGCACCGAAAATGGCTTCGTGACATAATCGTCGGCGCCCAGATCCAGACCCAGGACGCGGTCGGCTTCCTCGCCGCGCGCAGTGAGCATCAGGATGGGAGTATGGACACCTTCCGCCCGCAGCTTGCGGCACAGCTCATAGCCGCTCAAGCGCGGCAGCATCAGGTCCAGCACAATCAGGTGCGGATCGTGCTTGCGGATGAGCTCCATGCCAGCGATTCCGTCGGCCGCTGTGAATACCTGGTATCCCTCGAACTCGAGATTGTCCCGCAGGCCCTGCAGAATCGCGGTTTCATCCTCCACTACCAGAACACGATTCATATCTTCTGGTCTATCGGCAGAATTAACGAAAACACCGATCCTTTCGGTTCGTTGTTGCGGACCTCTACGCGTCCACCATGCGCCGCGGCGACATGCGCCACCACCGTTAATCCCAGGCCCACGCCCGGAACTGAGCCTGAGCCCAGGGGAGCCCGAAAGAATTTCTCGAAGATCCGTTCCCTCAGTTCCTCGGGAACGCCGACGCCTTGATCCAGCACCTCGACGATTGCTTCGCCGCCCGATTGACGCAGACGGAGCTCGATGTCGCGCGAATCACTGGAATACTTCATCGCATTGGTCAGCAGATTCAAGATAGCCTGTTCCAACGCGTCCGCATCGGCACGGACTATGGGAGCGCAGCCGCAATAGTCCCGGCGAAAAGCAAATCCTTGTTGCGCCAGGGATGGACCAACGGCTTGCACCGCCGCTTCGACAATCGGCACCAGAGCAAGCGCCTGCAGCCGGTAGTCGCTTCGGCCTTGCTCGATCTTCGAGAAAGCCAGAACTTGATCCACCAGCCGCGCCAGACGCTCGCTTTCCCGTGCGATGGTCTCCAGATACTCGCGCTGCTTCTCGGGATCAGCGACACGGCCAAGGGCCAATGTTTCGGCGAACATCTGAATGCTGGTGAGCGGCGTGCGCAACTCGTGCGAAACGTGCGCCACAAATTGCGAGCGCAGATCGGCCAGCTCGGTCTCACGCCGGTAGTCCTGCCACACCACGTAGCGGCAAAATAGAGTCACGGAGAGCGCCAGGAACACCGCGCATCCATAAAAGGCAAACCGGAGATTGCTCTCGCGATACACCGAGTGGATCTCCGCGGCCGTGTGCGCCTGATCTCCATGTTTTTCCAGCTCCTGCACGATCAGCTTTTGTTGCTGCCGGTAGAGTTGAATGGCCAGGCCGGTGAGAACGACGGCGGGAATGAGGACGGAAATCAGAAAAATCGTTACCCGCCGCCGCTGTGGTCCGGAAGCCATGAATCAGTCTACTATTTCGATGTCGAGCGCCGGCCTGAGCCGGGCAAATAGGTCCCCAATTACGCAGAACGGCGTGGCCGCGACGAAATATGCCGCTACCACCGGCGTCCCGACCAATCCAATGGGAGCTGCCGGAGTAAATACGGATTGCAGCAGCAGGTCGAGCGTGGGACCGGTTTTATCCTCGAGACGCGACATGTTCCGGCCGCTTCGGTCATCCACTCGTATCTTGGTGACTTTCTGACGGTCGAGCTTGAGCGGTTGTCCACCCGCCCAAGGGTTTTCAATCACTAGACCGTCGGTTTCTACCCGCAGGCAGCGCGCGCGATAGCCGTTGGTTTGGTCGGTTGTGGTGACCGTCAGACGGCGGCCCTCCACCTGAGGCGCAAGCTGGCCCCACTGAAGCGAAAGTTTGTCGGCGGCGACAGCCGGAGCAGTCACCGCAAAGATGGTTGAGAGAATCCAAAGTGAATGTTTCATAGTGATGTCAGAATACGGCTTTATCCGGGAGCAGTTGTCACCTGCGGCAGTAGACGGCGCAAATTCCGTGCAATTAAATTGTCGGGGAAATGTAAAAACCGTTGTTCGGTTGTTCGGTTGTTCGGTTATTCAGTTCTTCGGTTCGGCGACTTGTGAGCGTCGAAAACAGCCCGGCGCGTGGTCGTTCACAAGGCCGACTGCTTGCATGAATGCATAGCAGATGGTAGAACCTACAAATTTGAATCCGCGGCGTTGAAGATCTTTGCTCATTGCGTCGGATTCGGGCGTCCTGGTTGGCAATTGCTTCGAATCTCGCCATTGGTTTTTCTTCGGCTTGCCTCCCACGAATTGCCAGATGTAGGCGTCGAAACTCCCGAACTCTTTTTGGACGGCCAGGAACGCTTTAGCATTCTGAATCGCCGCCGCGATCTTCAGACGATTGCGGACGATGCCGGGATCGTTGAGCAATTGCTTGGTTTTTTTCGCGCCGTAGCGCGCCACCTTGGCGGGGTCGAATCCATCGAAGGCTTTCCGGTAGTTCTCCCGCTTTCGCAAGATGGTGTCCCAACTGAGACCGGCTTGTGCGCCTTCCAGGATCAGAAACTCGAACAACGTGCGCTCGTCGTGAATTGGAACTCCCCATTCCTGGTCGTGATAAGCGATGGCGAGTTCCTTGGTGGCCCACTGGCAGCGTTTCATCATCCGTTATGATAGAAACAATTTGGCCAAGCTGCGCATCCGCAATCAATCCAGGGACACTCTCGTGGCGGACCGCGCGGATATCGCCGATACCAGCGCCAAGCGCCGTACCGGCCTGCTGAAACATACGGGATTGGAACCCGGCGAAGGTTTGTGGATCGCACCCTGCGAGGCCGTGCATACCATCGGAATGAAATTTCCGATCGATGTGTTGTTTCTCGACAAGAAGAAAAAAGTGCTCAAGGTAAGGCCCGCGATGCCGCGCTGGCGGATGGCGGTCAGCCTGTTCGCGCACTCGGTGCTGGAACTCCCCAGCGGCCGAGCGGCGGAAACGCAGACCGCGGCGGGTGATCAGTTGGAGTTTGAAAAGTACGAGTAAGGCACCGACTCCCTCACGGTCGCGGTTCGGTAGATTTCGGCTGCGCAGTAATGCTTAGAGCCACCAGGAAGCGTCCCATCTCCTGCCGGGCTTCGATGGTTACCGGCTCTCCCTTTTCCAGATCCGACGGCGAAATCTGGGTCTTGCCGCGCATCAGACGCGTCTTACGGTTGATGTCGAAATCCAAAAGGTTGCCGTCCTCGTTCTCAATGGTGATCTGCTTGTTCGAGACCCCATGCACCGTCCCATTGAACGTAGCCGGCGGTATCTTCTGCGCAAGCAGCAACCCAGCCACCACGAACATGGCGATCAACCGCAACCCCATACCACTATGAAGACGAAACATCGCAGCCTTCCGTTACGCACCAGCAACCAGCCACTGTTTAGAGTTAAACTGAAATCCAATACAAATCCCAATGGGGAGGGTTTCCATGTCTGAACCGGACAACTCCGTGGACCGGAGAGATTTTCTGAAGACTGCCGGCGGAGTCGGATTATCGCTGGGCGTTGCAAGTTCTGCATTCGCTGCTGCGCGCGGCGCCAAGACGAGCGGGCGTGTCATTGGCGCGAACGACCGCATCAACATCGGTGTGATCGGCGCGGGTGGCCGAGGTTCCTATGTTGGCGGAGTCTTCCATCACTACGGTGAGAAGAACAACAACGCTTGCGCGGTGGTGGCCGTCTGCGACGTCTACGAAAAGCGCAAGAAAGCGCAAGCGGAGCGGTTCAAGTGCGACGGCTACCTGGATTACCGGGAGGTGATCAACCGCTCCGACATAGACGCTGTGATTGTCGCAACTCCCGACCATTGGCACGCCAAAATCGCCCTCGACGCCATGGATCACGGCAAGGACGTGTACCTCGAGAAGCCGATGTGCCACACCAATGAGGAGATCAAGCAACTGGTCAACACGGTGAAGGAGACCAAGCGCGTCCTCCAGGTGGGTTCGCAAACCACTTCCGGCGACCAATGGTGGAAGGCCCGCAAGGCCATCGCCGACGGCATGATCGGGCAGATGATCATGAGCCAGGGCTCGTATCACCGCAACTCCAACGAGGGCGAGTGGAACTGGCCCATCGACGCAGAGGCCGGCCCGGACGGCAAGGGCGAGAATTACATCGACTGGAAAATGTGGCTGGGGCCAGCGCCCAAGCGGTCCTACGACGCCGATCGATTCTTCCGCTTCCGCAAGTACTGGGATTATTCCGGCGGCATCGCCACCGACCTTTTCTATCACGTTGTCGCGCCGCTGCAGATCTGCTGGGGCGAGCCGCAATTCCCGTCGCGTGTTACAGGCACGGGCGGCATCTATGTCTTCAAAGACGAGCGCGAGGTCCCGGACACTTTCATGTTGGTAGCCGATTACCCGGCCGGGCATTCGTTAGTGCTCAGCTCGTCCATGGCGAACTCGCACCACATTCCCGGACTGATCCGAGGCCACGAAGGAACCATCATCATGGTGGAGAACGGACAGTTCGAGAGCCGCGCCGAGAATATCACCGTGATTCCGGAGCTGCAGTACAACCGGGAGACCAAAGAGCGGACCACCATGAAGCCCGAGTATCTGGCCAAATTCGGCAAGGATCCGATCAAGATTCCCGTGGACGACAAGGACATGATGACGGCGCACGTTGAGAATTTCATCAATTGCGTCCGTAGCCGCGAGAAGCCGCATCTGGACGTCGAGACGGGTGCGCGCGCTCAAGCCGTCATCAATCTGGCGGTGCAGAGTTATCGCGAGGGCCGCCTGCTGTTCTGGGATGAGAAGAACTGGAAGGCGTCCACGAAGGCGGTTAAAGCCTGACAGCAGCCCGCTTAATGGCATTTAGTTCTGCATTGCTTGTGGGGCGGACCCCCTGGTCCGCGCGGGTTCCCCAGGACCCGCATGCACGCCCCAAGAGGCCGACGAGGGCGTCGACCGCGGACCAGGGGGTCCGCCCCACGCCAACGTGATGCGACTCGCATTGTTCGGAGGGACATTCGACCCTATTCATAGCGCTCACCTCACGGTGGCGCGTGAAGCGGCCGACAAATTTCATCTGGATCAAGTGTGGTTTGTGACGGCCGCTCATCCGCCGCACAAATCGGACCAGACCGGCGCTGGCTATGAGGACCGCTGCAAAATGGTGGAGCTGGCCTGCCACGGAGACCCGCGTCTGGTGGTGTCGCGTCTGGAGTCCGGAGCAGGGAAAAGCTATTCCATCGACACCGTCGAACGGGTGCGAGCCTCCGGGGAAGAGCCGTATTTCATCATTGGAGCGGATGCGTTCGCCGAAATCACTTCCTGGCACCGCTGGCAGGACCTGGTCCGCCTCACCGATTTCATTGTGGTTACCAGGCCCGGACACGAGTACGCTTCGCCTCCGGGCGCGCGCGTCCATCGGCTGGATACTGTCGCGCTGCCTGTTTCATCGTCTGAGATTCGCCGCCAGCTTGCGGCCGGAGAAATCCCCCACGAACTGCCTCCTGAGGTCGCTCAATACATCGCCGCTAAGGGTTTATATCAGGTTCCCTGCGCTACGGCCCGTTCCGTCAGCCAGCCGTAATACGTCTGTAATGCACCTGTAACCAAAATCGGGTTACCTTCAAATGAGGGCATTATGAAGAAGATCGTCCTGATCGAAGATGATTCTGACCTCTTTGGTCTACTGAAGTACAACCTGGAGAAGGAAGGGTTCGCCTTTGCGGGTTCGCAGACCGGCAAGGGCGCCATTGAGCTGTGCCGAAGGGAGCGGCCGGACTTGGTGATCCTGGATATCATGCTGCCCGATTCCGATGGGCTGGACATCTGCAAAGGCCTTCGCAACCATTCCGAGCTCGCCCACGTTCCCATCCTGTTTCTAACCGCTAAAGTCTCTGAAACTGACCGGATATTGGGCCTGGAGCTCGGCGCCAACGACTATATCGTGAAGCCCTTCTTTATCCGCGAGCTGATTGCCCGCATCAAGAATCAGTTCCGCAGCCAAACCGTGCCGGTAAGAACCGTTCGCGCCGGGGCACTCGAACTGGATCGCGCCAGTTGCCGCGTATTGCGGCATGGCAGCGAAATTGCCCTGACAGCCACCGAATTCCGCCTGCTGGATTTTCTCATGAGCCGCCCGGGTGTGGTGTACAGCAGGGAGCAGCTTTTGGACGCCGTATGGGGCCATGATCGCGCGGTAACCGATCGCACGGTGGACGTGTACATTCTGCGTCTCCGCCAAAAAATCGAGCCAGACCCCACCAATCCGGGCCTGATCCGCGCCGTTCGAGGCTTCGGCTACAGCTTCAATGAGAACGCGGTTGAACCGGTTCCGAACGCCTCCGTAACTGCTTAGCCCTGCTTGGGTTAAACTAGTAAGTAAACACGTTTCTCGTTTCTCGTTTCTCGTTCTGGCTCCTGAACGGTCGTGGCAGCCAACGAGAAACGAGAAACGAGAAACGAGAAACGAAATGCCCGACCGAGTCCAAACGCTCATCGATAGCTTAGCGGACCGTATTCTAGTCCTGGACGGCGCCATGGGGACCATGATCCACCAGGTGCCTCTCAGCATTGAAGCGGATTACCTCGGGCGTGAAAACTGCCCGGAGATTCTGAATGTTACGCGGCCAGATGTCATTAGCGACATCCACCGCGCCTATCTGGAGGCGGGCGCTGATATCGTCGAGACGAACTCATTCGGCGGCACAAGCATCGCGCTGGCCGATAACAAACTGGAAGATCGGGCTTACGAATTGAACTTCGCCGCCGCCAAAATCGCGCGCCAGGCGGCCGACCAGTTTTCCACCCCAGCCAAGCCGCGTTTCGTCGCCGGCTCCATGGGCCCCACCAACAAGGACCTGAACATCACCGCCACGGTCACCTTCCCGAAGTTGCACGACGCGTATTACGAGCAAGCCAAGGGGCTGGTCGAAGGCGGCTCCGATTTTCTGCTGATCGAGACTTGTTTCGACACCGGAAGCCTCAAGGCCGCGCTGCTGGCCGTGCAGAAGCTTCGCCGCGATCTGGGCGTACCGATTCCCGTAGTCGCTTCGGTGACCATTGAGCGCAACGGCACCATGTTGGGCGGCCAGCCGATTGACGCGCTGTATGCCTCCATCGCGAATAACGAACTCCTCGCAGTGGGCATGAATTGCGCCACTGGTCCGGATTTGATGACGGATCACATTCGCAGCCTGCACGAAATGTCCAGGTTCCGTGTTTCCTGCTATCCCAATGCCGGGCTTCCAAACGCGGATGGAAAGTTCGGGGAAACGCCGGATTCGCTCGCGGCGCAACTTGAGAAGTTCATCGATCATGGCTGGCTGAACCTGGTGGGCGGTTGTTGCGGCACTACGCCTGCGCACATCAAAGCTATCGCGGAGATGGCTTCGGGAAAACGGCCTCGGGCGATACAGGCGCCCTCGCATCGAGCCTACTATTCGAACAAAGAACTGGTGGAGGCTGAGGACAGCAATCGTCCGCTCATCGTCGGCGAGCGAACCAATGTCATCGGCTCGCGTCTCTTCAAAAACATGATCGCCGAAGAGAAGTGGGAAGAAGCCACGGAAATCGCGCGCTGGCAGATCAAGAACGGCGCGCACATCGTGGATGTGTGCCTGCAGTCCAGCGACCGCGAGGAGATGAAGGACATCCCTCCCTTCTACGAAAAGCTGATCCGCAAGATCAAAGCGCCTATCATGATCGACACCACCGATCCGAAGGGTATCGAGCTGGCGCTCACTTATTGTCAGGGTAAATCAATCATCAATTCCATCAATCTGGAAGACGGCGAGGAAAAGTTCGAGCTGATCTGCCCTCTGGCCAAAGCGTATGGCGCTGCGGTGATCTGTGGAACCATCGACGAGGACAAGCTGCAGGCGCAGGCGTTTACTCGCGAGCGGAAGCTGGCGGTGGCCGAGCGATCGGTCCGGCTGCTGTCTGAAAAGTACGGCATTCCGCCCGAAGACATCATCATCGATCCGCTGGTTTTCCCGTGCGCCACAGGCGACGAAAACTATATCGGCGGTGCGGTGGAGACCATCGAGGCAATTCGATTAATCAAAGAGAAGATCCCGTTCGTGAAGACCATCCTGGGTGTTTCCAATATCTCGTTCGGCCTGCCAGCGTCGGCGCGCGAAGTTGTCAACTCTGTTTTCCTGTATTACTCCACCAAGGCCGGGCTCGATCTCGCCATCGTCAACGCCGAGAAACTGGAGCGCTTCGCGTCCATCCCAGTGGAGGAGCGCCGCCTGGCGGAGAGCCTGCTGTTCAGCACGCCGCCCGCCGAGGTCCCCGCCGATCATCCGAACGCGGACGATTTGAAGACCGCTCCGGAAGATTGGCGCCAGCAATCCCGCGAACAAAAGATGGCAGTGAATCAGTTCCACATCGCCGCCATCGCCGAGTATTTCCGCAGAGCCGGCAAAAAGGAAAAGAAAAAGGCCGCCGATCTTCCGCTGGACGAGCGCCTGGCCAACTACATCATCGAAGGCACCAAGGACGGTCTGGTTCGCGACCTGGATCTCAAACGCGCGGCAGGCGCAGCGCCGCTCGACATCATCAACGGTCCGCTGATGGCCGGAATGTCCGAGGTCGGCCGATTGTTCAACAACAACGAGCTAATTGTCGCCGAAGTGCTGCAGTCCGCCGAGGCAATGAAAACGGGTGTGGGGCATCTCGAGCAGTTCATGGAGAAGTCGGAAACCTCGGCGCGCGGCAAAATCATTCTCGCGACGGTGAAGGGCGATGTCCACGACATCGGGAAAAATCTGGTCGAGATCATCCTCAGCAACAACGGCTACACGGTGATCAATCTGGGAATCAAGGTTCCTCCGGAAGACCTGATCAAGGCCTTCCGTGAACATCATCCGGACGCCATCGGACTCTCGGGTTTGCTAGTGAAGAGCGCGCACCAAATGGTAATCACCGGCGGCGATTTGAAAGATAACGGCGTCAGCGTCCCGCTGCTGGTAGGCGGCGCGGCACTATCGGAAAAATTCACCAAAACGAAAATCGGCCCCAGCTATTCCGCGCCCACCTTCTACGCGAAGGACGCCATGACCGGCCTGCGCCTCTTGAATGAAATCATGGACCCAGCGACTAGAGAACAAGTCCTGGCGTCCCACATCTTCGGCGAAGGCGAACCAACCCCCGCGCCCAGCCCCCAGCCCCTAGCCCCCAGCCCCGAGGCGCGGAGCACGAAGGTCCGGTCCGATATCCCCACGCCCGCCGCGCCTTATCTAGACCGCCGTGTCCGTGACGTCCCGAATCTGGCCGAAGTCTGGAGCTACATCAATCCGTTCATGCTCTATGGACGCCATCTTGGATTCAAGGGCAATTTCGAAAAATTGCTGGCCGAGCGCGACCAGAAAGCGTTGAAGCTTTTCCACGATGTCGAGGAAGTAAAAGCGGAAGCCGCGCGATTCATGAAAGCCAAAGCGGTCTGGCAATTTTTCGAAGCCGAGCGCGCAGGCAATGCCATTCACCTGTTTTCACCTGGCGGCGAGAGCCCGATCCACACGTTTCAGTTCGGACGGCAGCCGCGTCCTGACGGACTGTGCCTCAGCGACTATATTCTCGACGCCGATGAGGGCCGCCGCGATCACCTGGCGCTGTTCGTCGTCACGGCGGGTTCTCAGGTACGCGAGCGGTCCGAGCAGGCGAAGCAGGCGGGTGAATTCTTCAAAGCGCACGCGCTTCAGGCGCTCGCCATCGAAACCGCCGAAGGCTGCTCTGAGTGGTTGCATCGCCGGCTGCGCGAGGACTGGGGTTTCCCCGATCCTCCCACAATGACCATGCATGAGCGTTTCACCTCCCGCTATCGCGGCAAGCGCTACAGCTTCGGATATCCGGCGTGCCCGAACCTGGATGATCAGCAAGACATCTGGAAGCTGATCAACCCGGACGAAATCGGCGTGCATCTGACCGAAGGCATGATGATGGACCCGGAAGCCAGCGTAAGCGCCCTGGTGTTCCATCACCCGGACTGTGCGTACTTCACCGCCAGCGAGGTCAACGAGCCGGCGCTAGTTTCTTAGCCGCTGATGAACGCAGATAAACGCCGATAAGAAAAACTGTTTTATCCGCGTTTATCCGCGGCTAATCTTGCCGCAGCGCCCGCACCGGATCAATTCCCGCGGCCCGGCGCGCCGGTATCCAACAAGCCAAAACTGCTACTCCGAGCAAGATGGCTGGCGCCGTGGCGAATGTAACTGGATCGGTGGGCGTCACACCAAAGAGCAAGGTGGAAAGCAGGTGCGTGAGTGCTAATGCGCCGAGGATTCCAGCTAGGACACCGACGCCGGCCAGCAACATGCCTTGCCGCAAAACCAGGCCCAGCACATTTCCATAACGAGCTCCCAACGCCATTCGCACACCGATTTCGTTAGTGCGCTGTACTACGAAAAAGTGCATCAAGCCGTAGATGCCGATCGCTGACAATAGCAAAGCAACCAGCGAAAACAGCCCAATCAATGATGTTTGAAAGCGCCGCTCCGCCGTTTGTTGGCCAAGCTGCTGCTCCACGGTAGTCACTCGGAACTTTGCGACGCTCTTGTCCAGCGATTGGATCTCGCTCTCAACCGTCGCCGCGATTGCACCGGGATCTACCGACGTACGAACAATGACCTCCAGCATATCCTCGGATTGCTGCGCATCCGGACGAAAGACCTGCGGTACCACCTGCCTTTCGAGACCCTGCCGGTGCATGTCGCCGGTGACGCCCACCACCGTCGTCCAGGGGCTGGATTCCCCTCCGGGGAAACGGAATCGCTTGCCGATTGCATCTTCGCCCGGCCAGTAAGTCTTGGCCATCGTCTCGTTGATGATCGCAACGGCAGGTGCGTTGGGTCCGTCTTGATCCGAAAAGAAACGGCCTTTCTCGAGCGGGATGCCGGCGGTTTCAAAAAATGGACCGGCAATCAGGTCGTCGCACGGACCAGGTTGCTGCGGGGCGCGTCCTTCAATCTGGACCCTGTCTTCTGGATCGGACCACAGAAAACCGGAAATCGCGGCGGCGGATAACACACCAGGAATGGTCCGGACGCGCTCGATGGCATCGCGGAAATATGCAACCTCCTGCGCCGCGGTTCTTCCCACGTGGAGATCGATACGCATGCTGAGCAGCTTTTCCGGATTGAATCCGGGATCCACCGTCTGCAGCAGCAAGAAGCTGCGCAGCATGAGGCCAGCGCCGGCCAACAGCACCAGCGCGATCGAGAATTCGCCGATCACCAGCATATTCCGCACGCCGCGATTCGCCACCGTAGTCCATTGCCTGCTTCGCGCTAGCGCCGTGCCGTTGCGCATGGCCGGCCACAGGCCAGACACGATCGCGGAAAACAGCGACACAGCCAGCGTGAATAACAGTACTTGTGGATCTATCCGGGCCTCGGCCAAGCGTGGAATGCCGGGCGGTGCAAACGCGATTAGAGCTTTCAATGCGGCAGCGGCCAGCGCCAATCCCAAAGCTCCACCTGCTGCGGAAAGCACCAGGCTCTCGGTTAGAAGTTGCGCCGCGAGTCGCCCACGACCAGCGCCCAACGCCCTTCGGACGGAGAACTCGCGCTCGCGGGCCGATCCGCGCGCCAGCAACAGATTTGCGACGTTGATGCAGGCAATCAAAAGCATCAGGAATACGGAGCCGAACAGAACGGCCAGCGATAGCTGTACACGGCCGGTGGTCTGCGTGGGAAGCGGAACTACGCTGATCTCCGGTCGAGTCCTGTTTTCGGAATACTCAGCCTCAAGTTGGTGAGCGATACCGCTCATTTCGGACTGAACCTCTTTCCACTTAACGCCCACGCGGATACGGCCCAGAACGTACCAATTCGAAGCCGAGCGCTGGTTGGTGCGATCGCGCGCGGCCCAATACGGATGTGTGGTGATCGGCTCCCACACCTCGGTGTCCGGGAACGGAAAGTGAAACGATGCAGGCATCACGCCGATGATGCGTGACTTGCGCCCGTCCTTCACGATGTCGGAACCGAGCACGTTGGGCGAGCCTCCAAAACGGCGCTGCCATAGCCCGTAGCTCAGAACAGCAACGGCTTCGCGGCGCCGTTCCTCATCTGCCGTGAAAATGCGTCCGACTATCGGCTCAACGCCGAGCAGCGGAAAGAAATTCGCGGGAACGCGCGCTGACCGCATCCGCTCGGGAGGTCCGTCATTATTGCCCAGGAGAAAAGTCTGTCCGATGAAAACCGTCATGTCTTCAAAAGTGTGGCTGCGGCTTTTCCAATCGGCGAGGTTGAGCAGCGAGACGTGGCCCTCCCTTAGGCCATGCGCGGAATCTTCCGACCACAGCATCGCCAGGCGCTCCGGCGCGAAGTAAGGAAGCGGCCGGAGCAACACGGCGTTAATCACGCTGAAGATGGCACTGTTCGCTCCGATGCCCAGCGCCAGCGTCAGTACAACGACGGCACTGAAGCCGGGCCGGCGCCAGAACAAGCGCATGGCGTGACGAAAATCGCGCGAGAGCTGATCCCATATCCAAAACCGGCTGCGTCGATAGACCTCTTCCTGTATCGAAGTTGCATTTCCGAAAGCTCGCCGAGCCGTGGTCCCGGCATTCGCGGGTGCAACGCCCATTTCCTGAAGCTGGTCGGCTTCGTGCGCCAAATGCGATTGGACCTCTTCAGCGAAATCGCTCCACGGACGTTTCTTGCGCCAGAACATCTTCTATCCTTCCGCCTCACCCGGTGCGAGAATCCGGGCAATCGCGTTGGCGACGCGGCGCCATTGATCGGTCTTGTGAGTGAGTTGATTCCGGCCTTTCGCGGTCAAAGTGTAGAACCGCGCCCTGCGATTGTTTTCTGAAATCCCCCACTCCGCTTTCACCCAGCCCTTCGTTTCCAGACGTTGCAGCGCGAGGTAAAGCGACCCGTGATCCACCAGAAAAACATCCTCGGATTGTTGCTGGATGGAGCGGGCGATTCCCTGGCCGTGGCGCGATCCCAACACCAGCGTTCGCAAAATCAGCAGGTCCAAGGTCCCTTGCAGTAATTCAGTCCTTTGGGAAGGCATCCGACATGAGTATAACCGGTCTTGGGTCGGATGTCAACATGAGCTATCCTAACGGTGATATGTCTCGATCTGCGCAAATCGAAGTTATCCCCGCGACCGCGGAGCAAATACCGATCATTGCCAACCTGATCGAGCTGTACGCGCACGATTTCAGCGAGTTTCACCATTTGGAGTTGGGCGCGGATGGCAAGTTCGGCATCGCGCCGCTACCGCTCTATTGGAGCGATCCGAACCGTCATCCGTTTCTGGTCAGAGTGGATGACAAGCTGGCAGGTTTCGTTTTGGTGACGAGGACGTCGAGTGTTTGGGATATGGCGGAATTCTTTGTCGTTCGTGGATACCGGCGGCGAGGAATTGGCACCGCGATAGCGCACGACGTGTGGCGGCGGTTTCCGGGCTCGTGGGAGGTTCGAGTTATGCAGGCGAATCATTCGGCGCTCCATTTTTGGGAGCGTGCCATTTCGGAATTTACAGGCCAGCCGATCCGGCCAATTCCCTTCGAAAAAGACGACACATCCTGGCAATTATTTACATTCGATTCCACGCCCGGCGGGGTGGATGCGTCAAGCTAGGCAGGGAGGGTCAACCGTGCAGACTACTGCTGCTGCTTCGCTAACCATCGCTGCTTTTCTTGCCTCATCCGCGCTGGCTCAACAGACGGATCGATTGCTCCATTTCACCGCCACTAGTTCCACGCAAAACTTCCAGGAAATCGCGACCGTAATCCAGGCTGTTACGGAGATTCCTAAGGCGAACGTTGACGCCACCGAGAAATCCCTGTCGCTTCAGGGAACAGCCGGCCAAGTTGCACTCGCCGAATGGTTGTTTACGAATCTGGACAAACCCACCAGCGTTCCCCAGAACGGCGCCAAGCACGAATATCGTGTGTCCGACAGCGCGGACGATGTCGTCCGCCTGTTTTATCTGACGAATCCGGATATCCCACAAGGCATGCAGGAGATTGCAACGGCTGTTCGCTCGCTCGTAAGCATTCCTCGAATGTTCCTCTACGAAGATCTCCGTGCCATCGCCGTACGCGGAACATCGGAACAGGCAGGGGCGGCACAGTTTCTTTTTGCTGAAATGGATAAACCCGCTGTTGTCCACACTCCCTCCCAAAAGCTCCAAAGTTCGGCCTCATCGGAATTCCAAATGAAGGAGCCTTCGGAAAGTTTGGTCAGGGTAATCTATCTGCCGAACACCAAAACGGTCCGGGATTTTCAGGAAGTCGTGACGCTGGTCCGCAGCACAACAGATTTGCGTTGGGCGTTCACTTACAATGCCGCACGAGCCGTCGGAGTCCGTGGGACAGACGATCAGATTGCCTTGGCCAAGTGGCTCTTCGAGAATCTGGACGCAGCGTCAACCTCCTCACACTCTGGCGTCAACGAGTATCGCTTTTCACCCACCACTGACGACTTCGTTCGAGTGTTTTACTTGGCGTCTGCCTCCGCGGCGGAACATTTGCAGGAAACTGCCGCCCAAGTCCGCCAGAAATTCCTCCTTCGAAGGGTGTTCACCTACAGCGTGCCTAGCGCCGTCGTGATACGTGACACGGCCCAGAAGATCGCGCTAGCGGGTCAGCTAATCCAGCAGCAGGATAAGTAAATTTCTTATCCGTGTCCATCCGTGTTCATCCGTGGCTTGTTGCTTTACCCAACAACATCCGCCGGACCGCCCCGAAAATCCGCTCCACCGCTGGACGCCGGTAGGCCCATCGCTCATCCGGCTCGGGCGGATTCACGACCATGGTGGCATTGGCTTCGAACAGCAGCACGTCGCCGTCCGGGCTCAAACCGAAATCGATGCCCGCATAATCCAGGCCGAGCGCGCCTTGAATCTGTTCCAGCGCGGCCATCGCGCGCGGTCCCAGCACCGCGGGCATGTTTTCCAGAAACTCCGCATCCTCGGCACGATGCTCGGCGCGTTCCGCCATTTCAGCGGTGAAATAGTGAATCTTCCAGTGACTCGAAATCGCGACATGCAGGGGATAAAGAGCGCCGTCGATCATCATGACGCGGTATTTGCGGACCTTACCATCGGGTCCTCGCGAATCCAGATATTGAATGGCGGTTAATTCTGCGCCAGGCAGTCCAGCCACTGCTTCTTGAAGCGCACCGGCCCGGTCCACTCGAACAAAATGGCGTCCGGTGTGAAAGCCCGGCGTGCGCAGCAACAGCGGAAATCTCAGACCGTGGCGCATCAGAGTGGTTTCGGCATCGTGCGAGCTCAGCACCTCGCGCGTCAGTGTGACCGTTTCAGGCGCGATCACTCCCGCCAGGCGCGCCAGCCGTCGTGCGTTGTCGGATCGCCCGGTGGCGAGCACCGCCGAGGGATCGTTCAACACGGGCGCGCCGCTGAGGGCCGCCACAGATTGCGCGGCCTTGAGCGCTTCAACATTCAAATCTGCATCGCCGATGGCGTTGAATATTAGTTGATGGCGCGGCAGCGGCTGCGAGAAATCGTAGAACTCGGGCACGACCACCGTAGTTTGGAACACGCGATCATCCAGAAAACTTCGCGTGGGGATGTTGCCGCCCACCGCTGAAATCAGCAGCAGCAGCGACACCGGAGGACCGTCGCCCCTATACGGCAAAGGCTGCAAGGCACGCTGCTCGAAACCTTTGCGGCGATGCCAGGCCGCGCGTTCCGCATCGCCCAGCTCGGCCAGCGCGTAGGACATACCCTGATGTGCTTCGGCGAAATCGGGCGCACATCGCAAGGCTGTTTCGTAGTGCTCGCGCGCCGCTTCGAACTCACCGTTTTGGTAGAGCACGTTCGCCAAGTTGACGTGGCTAGTGGCATCCTCCGGATGGCGCGACGCGGCCTCGCTATAAGCTGTTCGAGCCGCGGTTCGATAGCCGGTGGCATACAACAGCGTACCCAGATCGTTGAGCGCGGTGCGATCCGCCGGCGCGCGCGCCAATATTTCCAGATAGGCGTTTCGAGCTTCCAGCGTTCGATCCAGCTCCGTGAGCAGCCGGGCGCGCTCCAGCCTTGGACCAACGGCTTCCGGCTCGGCCGCGATTTGCGCTTCCACCTGCCGTAACGCGGCTTCGCGAGCTATACGCGGGGCCCAATCGGTAGCGCCCACGTTCGCGAGCACGGCGCTCTTTGCCGCGCGATCCCGCAATGAGTGACCCAGCTCCACCGTCCGTTCCACCAGCACATCCAAATCGGCCTGCTCGGTGCGATGATTCACGATGGCCGCCCGAATTGCGAGCTTGCCTCCGATCACCGTGGTGGATGGCGCCGCCACGCCCGATTCCTGCAGCTCCACCGCGATTCGCGCATTCACGCGATGCGCCTCTTCCGCGCGGTAACGAAAACACACGATGTTCAGTTCCACCGGCGCCGCTAGCTCCAGCTCGGGTGTCTGCGCGATGCGGTTTTCGAGGTACCGCGCCAGTTCGCAGGTGCGCGCGATGGACGCTCCCAATGCTTCCGCGCCATAAACTTTCAAAGTGAACCACGTCTTGAGCGCACGAAAGCCGCGCGAAAGGTCGGGCCCGAAATCGCACGGCCACGGGGATCCGGCGGCCAGCCCCTGTGCCTCGCGCCTCAAGTAAGGCTCCGATGTGGCGAACGTTTGCCGATGCAACACGCCGTCGCGTACCAATACAAAGCCGGCATCGTACGGCACCTGTCCCCATTTGTGAAAATCGAAGGCCAGCGAATCGGCGCGCTCAATCCCTTTGAGTCGCGGTGCGAGCTCTGGCGCAAGCATAGCCAGCGCGCCGCATGCACCATCCACGTGAAACCATAATTTCTCGGCGCGCGCCAGAACAGCTAGCGCATCCAAATCGTCGATGGCGCCGGTGTCCACTGTTCCCGCTGTTCCCACCAACAGGAACGGCGTAAAACCAGCCCGCCGATCCGCCTCAATGGCCGTGCGCAACGATGCCAGATTGATGCGGTAGCGCGAATCCACGGCGATCCGGCGCAGCGCATCGCTTCCGATGCCCGCGATATCCAGCGCCCGCCCAATGCAACCATGCACCGCCGCGGATGCGTATGCAGTCAGTCGCTTACTCCCCACCTTAACGCCCGAGCAGCGCGTCTCAAAGCCCAGTTCCGTGTCGCGCGCCACCAGCACTCCGATGAGATTCGCCATGGAAGCGCCCGTCACGAACAGTCCGCTGGCGCTCTCCGGAAATCCGAATAGTTTCCGCATCCAGCCGGTCACCTGCCGTTCCACTTCGATCGGAATATGGTCGCGCCCTCCCAGATTGGCGTTCAGTCCGGCGGCGAGCATTTCCGCGACTACACCCACCGGCGTGCCTGCTCCATGAACCCATCCCATGAATCCGGGATGCACGTTGCCGGCGGCAAAAGGCAGGATGTAGCGCGTGAATTCTTCGTGAACTTCGGCCAGATCCGACGGCCCGCGAGGCAGCTCGCCACGGAAATGCTCGCGGACGTCTGGCGGGATCGGTTGCCAGACCGGACGATCCCGAATATTTTCGAGGTAGTCCAGAATGTCATCGAGCATCCGGTGCGCCTGGCGCCGGAACGCGGGCCAATCGGCGGGATCGAGCGTCATACCGGCATCGCTCATTGTTTCTCCGCCTGATTCCCGGGTGGACCGAGCAGTTCTGTGAAAATTGGCTTCAACGCATCCGCCCAAACCTGGTAGCACTTGACCGTGGGATGTAGCTTGTCGCGCGCGTTCATCATACCGTCGAAAAGGCTGCCGTCCGCGTCCGCCAACTTGCCGTTAATGTTCAGGTATCGTATTCTCTCCCCATCGGCAAGCTTGGCCAGTTTGCGATTGATCTTGTCGATGGCGGGCATCACGGGCATGTTGTCATTTCGTGGAAATATGCCGGTCAGAATGATCACGGCCCCAGGCGCTTTGGCCTGCATTACCCGTAGGACCGCCTGAAAGCCTTTCGTGATATCCGCCACTCTGGCATCGTCGCCGCTCAGCACGATGTCAGCGGCGTTATTCGTCCCGGCCAGCAGAACGATAATCTTCGGATTCACTCCATCCAGTTCCCCGTTGTTCAGCCGCCAGAGAATGTTCTGAATTTTATCCGCGCCCCATCCGAAATCCGCTGCGTTCCAACCCAGGAAGTTCTGATTCCAATTGGCCAGCAGTTCGGGATAGTCCGCCGCTGCCCACCGCCGAGTGATGGAGTCTCCCTCAAAATAGATATCGATGCCACCCTTTCTGGCTTTCTCCACGAATTGCTGATGGGCGATCATCGAATTTTGGTCGGTTCGCGGAGCGGGCTCCGCGGCCAACGCAGGCGCAGGCCCAGCATGACGGACGAGCTTATCTGCCCACGCGATGAAGTATTTCCAATTCGGGCCATCGGTATGTCCGCCGTCATGCTGGCGCCAGGCGAGCTCGCCATCCAACAGACCCACATTGACAGGTGGCATCTTCGCGGTGCGATAGTCGTCGGAAACTCCAAGATCCTTCGCAGCCAACAGCCTGAATACCGGACCGGCCGCGACCGCAGCCATGTAGCTGCCCTGTTGATCCAGCCATTTTGCATCGCCCTTCTCGGGCACGCCATAACTGATGAACGTCAGCCGCGGCGCGCACAATGCGATCAGCTCATGCGCGTCCACGGGTAAATCAGCGGCAGTCTTGCTGCCAAAGGTGGATTCGGCCGCGCCATATTTCAGGAAGTTCCCGGCCATCCAATGGTATTCGCCGGAGCCCGTGAGATTTTCCACTGCTTCTCCAAAGTTGCGGCGATGCAATTTTGCGCCGCCTTCGCCGGACGATCCAACCAGCACCAGGGCGAAGCGAGTATCGAACGCCATGGTCACAAGCGCGGCCTTGCCCCAGCGGGAAACGCCTTCAATGCCGGCATGCTTCGAATCCACTGCTGGATCGGATTCCAGATAGTCCAGGCCACGCGAGGCGCCCCAAGCCCACGCCCGCAGCGCACCCCAATCATCCGGCTTGCGGGGTTGGCCATGATTGACTAAGCCGATGATGCCTTTCGTTAATCCTGCGCCGTTGTCCGCCTGGATGCTCGCGGGATTGAGATACGCGTAACCCCAACCGTCGGCGATGAGTTGTTCCGCCGCAACGGGGTCGCCATTCGCGGAAACACCACTGATCGGCCCGCCACGGCGGAACATCATCATCACCGGTACCGGACTCGTTGCATCGGCCGGCGTCCCGAGCGTCATCTGAATATCAACACTGATCGCCGGGTACGATGCGTTGTCCACGTGCCCGGTCAACTGTCTCAAGACAACCGCTCTCAAACCGGACATCGCCTTTACCGTTTCAGTGACCGTCCAAGTGACCTTGGGAACATTCTTCGGAACGCGGCCGACCACCTCCCGCTCGAAGTCCTCGACAATTTCGAGGCGGCGCTCGCTCCACCACACCTTCGCGGTGGTGACTTTTTTGCCATTCTTAAGTTTCAAGACCTCCGGCAGATCTGGGAAGGGATTGGCCTTGGATTCGTCGTAATTGGCGTGATTGGGAGCGCTCTCGTTGCCGTTTGGCCCAGGCCGAAGCGCCTTTATGCCGAGCTGCTCCATCATATTCTGATGATCGTCGGCAGCGGTCCAATTCACGGGCGCCTGTTGGCCCAGCGCGGAGCCGGCCAAGATCGCCAGAAGCNNCGCAACCACTCAACGAACTCATCCGGTACGGCCATGGTCGACAACCTCCCTTGCCGCACCAGCGCCCAGTCGTCGAACAAATGCGATTGTTTGATCGCGGCCAGAGTAACCGGAGGGTCGATCATGCGCACAAATTCCAACTCCACTACGGCTGATTTTGGATTCTTAGGATCCGGCCGCGGCTCGGAAATCACTTTTGCCAGTCCTACGATGGCCGCCTGACCGCCGCTGTGATAGATGAGGACTCCATTGCCAGGCCGCATCTCGCGTATCGCGCGCACCGCCTGCGGATTTGTCACGCCATCCCAGACAGTTTTTTTCTCCTTCGCGAGCTGATCGACGGTATAAGTTTCCGGGTCGGTTTTCGCAAGAAAGTATCGCATCGAAGACAAGCATAACGAGTTTCCGGCGTCGGCGCGCACCGCCGTTGTACAATAAGTGCTTCTGCTAGGCTCGGCGCTGGTGGAACACCCGGATCATCGCTCGATCCTTACCGCGGAGACCGTCAAGAGCATGCATAAGGCGAAGTCTGACTTTTTTACGCTGGCCCTAGCAGTGGCCATCATCACCATCGCCTGCGCTCCAATTAACGGTCAGACCAAGCCGGAACCTGCCAAGCCACAGAGCGCCGCGCCGCCGAACCCGGCCGGCGCAGCGGCTGATACGGTGGGAGCAGCGGTGGATCCGAACAAGTATTTGATCGGTCCCGAAGACATTCTGTTTATCAAGGTTTGGCGCGAGAACGATTTCACTCTGCCCGTGGCCGTTCGCCCGGACGGGAAGATCACCATGCCGCTCATTGGTGAAGTGCAGGCCGCCAGCGAGACCCCGATGCAGTTGACTAAGACCCTCACCGAACTGCTCACGAAATACATCAACAATCCGGATGTAACGGTGTTCGTCACCGAGGTTCGCAGCAAGAAATACTACATCATCGGCGAAGTCAACCGCCAGGGCTCGTTTCCGCTGGTGACTCCCACCACGGTGCTGGAAGCGCTGAGCAATGCGGGGGGCTTCCACGAATTCGCCAACACCAAAAAGATCAAAATACTCCGAGGCGACAAGGTTTTCAACTTTAACTACAACGAGGTCACCAGAGCGAAGCATCTGGAGCAGAACCTCTATCTCGAGAACGGAGATAAGATCATCGTCCGGTAGTTTTTGAGGCAATCATGCAACCCCAGGATTCTACGGCAATCGCGCGCCGCCCACTTGACGTTGAGGATTACATCGACATTCTGCGCCGCCACAAGGGATGGATTTTCGGTCCGCTGTTCGCGGCGTTGGTGGTGTCGGTGGTGGTCGCGTTTCTTTGGCCGGACACCTACGTCTCCATCGCCACCATCCGCGTTGTGCCGCCGCAGGTGCCCGAAAACTTCGTTCCCGCCAACGTGAATAGCGATGTCCAGGGCCGCGTCAATTCGCTGATCCTGCAAATTCTCAACCGCGCCACTCTCACCAACATCATCAACACCCACAACCTTTACAAAAGGGAACGGGAGCGGCTTCCGCTGGATGATGTCATCGAAAACATGCGGCTGTACGATATCAAATGCTGCCCCTTGGTGCAGACTGCCAACACGCAACGGAGCGAGCGGACTCAGTATCCGGCTTTTCAAATCGGATTCGCTTACAACAACCGCTTCATCGCACAAAAAGTCACCACCGATCTGGTGGCGCGATTCCTGGAAGAGAATGTTCGGGAAGTTTCGCAACAAACCGTCTCCACCACCCAGTTCCTGCGCGACCAGTGGGATTCGGCCAAGAAAAAGCTGGATGATATCGAGCAAAAGTTGAGTGTCTTCCGAACCCAGAATATGGGACGCCTGCCCGAAGAGCAGCAATCAAATTACCAGGGCTTGAACGCCATGCAGGGGCAAATGCTCACGCTCAACACGTCCATGAACCGCGTGAATCAAGAGAAGCTGCTCTACGAAAATCAGTTGCGGATATTTCGCGAGCAGATTTCTTCCTTGAAGGACCCGAATTCGCAGGATCAGACCCAGCAACAGAAGAACGAGAAGCTGGCGGAGAAAGACCGGGAGATCGAGCAGTACGAGAACGCCTTAGCCGGCGCGCGCGAGCGCTACAAGGAAAGTCATCCGGATGTTCAGCGCCTGGTGACCATGCTGGCCGCCGCTAAGAAGCAGCGCGAGGTGATTGTCAAACAGGAGGAGACCAAGAAACCGGATGCAACTCCGGCCCGGACTCCCAATCCGCAGATCGTGAGAGAGCAACGGGACCTGGACGTCGCCATCCAGCGCATTCAGGGATTGATTCAGGCCAAGGACCTGGAGATGGAAGATTACAAGAAGCAGTCCGTCGACCTGGAGAAAACTATCAAGCTCTATCAGGCGCGCATTGAAGGCGTACCGGTCGGCATCAAGGAGTACGATCAGCTAATCCGCGAGCGCGATCTGGCGAGGAAAGATTACGAGGATTTGGATCGCCGCCTGAACGCTTCCGCGATGTCCACGGCTCTCGAGAACCGCCAGCAAGGAGAGCGGCTTGAGCAACTGGATCCGCCCTCCATCCCGCAGACGCCGACGCAGCCCAAGCGGCCGCTCATCATAGCCATTGGGACCGGCATCGGCTTGATCGTCGGACTTTGTTTGGCTGGCGCTTGGGAAGTAAAAGACACCGCGCTCAAGAATCTGAAGGATGTGCGGGCCTATACTCAGCTCCCGGTTCTGGGCAGCATTCCGCTTCTCGAGAACGACCTGGTAGTGAGGCGCAGGAAACGCCTGGCCTGGTTGGCGTGGTCCACCGCGTGTCTGGTGGGCGTGATTATCATGTCCAGCTCCGTGGTTTATTATTTCGCCACGAAACTATGAAGACGAGCAACATGAATGGTGGGGCGGACCCCCTGGTCCGCGGCCGACGCCCACGTCGGCGCATTCCTGAAATAGTGGCGCCTCGAAGAGCGGGTCCAGGGGGACCCGCGCGGACCAGGGGGTCCGCCCCACTGCTACCGAAAGGGACAAAATTGTTATGAGCCGAGTTCATGATGCGCTGCGGCGCGCCGAACAGTCCGGAGCGGCTGCTCCCGGCACTGGCGAACCGCGCGCAGACGCCCGCGCCAGCTTGGCTGCAGGCGCCGCTCCGCCCTCGATGGAGGGCCTGCTGGAACTGGTCAAGACCATTCCCTATAACCCGTCGCCCGATGCGCTGGTGATTGACGCGTTGCATCCGCATGAAGCGCCCACTGAGGAGTTCCGAACGCTCCGCACCCGGCTCAACCACATGCAGAGCCTGCAACCCATCCACACCGTCGTCGTCACCAGCCCGTCGCCGGCTGAGGGAAAATCCTTCGCCGCCACCAATCTGGCATTGGCGGAAGCCCAACTGTCGGGCAATCTCACGCTGTTGTGCGATTTCGATTTCCGCCGGCCCGTGGTGCACAATCTGTTGCAAACGGATCGAAGCCCGGGCATCACGGACTATCTGCAGGGAAAGGTCGCGCTGCACGAAGCCATGCGCCGAGTCGGTGACACCAATCTCTATATCATGCCAGCCGGAGAAGCCGTCATCAATCCATTGGAATTGCTCAATCTGAAGGAAGTCAAGCAAATGCTCGACCATTTGCCCAGCCTCTTCAATTGGGTTATTCTGGACAGCCCGCCGCTGTTGTTCGCCGCCGACGCGAACCTTCTTTCCACGTTGTGCCATGGCACCATTTTGGTAGTTCGTATCGGCGCTACCACCATCGATTCCATTACTCGCGCGATGCAATCCCTGTGCCAGAACAACGTTCTCGGCATCATCGTCAACGGCGCCCGCCGCGGTGAACTCTATAGCCGATACACCTATTACCACTCCTATTCTCCGGAACCCGATAAAGAGCCTGAAGTAACGCCTCTTTCCGAACCGCGACCGTGAGGGAGCCGGTGCTCTAGCCGCTCCACGAAAACCGTGCCTAAACGGCCCGGTGTGTAGCCTGCCGGATACAGACTTCCGCTACCGCCCGCATTCAGCTAAAATGAAACCTTCGACTCACGCATCCCGAGCTTACCCTGAAACCGAGCTTCGGCAATGGACGTCTGGACAAGTTAGTCGCAGAGTGGAAAGGAATCCTTTTTAGATGATGTTTCACAGGCCTGGCCGCCTGCGAGTGGTTTTGTTGTGCTTAAGTATCTTTTCCACCTCGGCTATATTTCTGGAAGCACAACAGCCTGCCACTCAGCAACAGCTGCCACCGCAACAACCCGCGCCACAGCAGCCCGCGCCGCAGCAACCGGCTCCGCCCAATCCGGCGAATCCCTTCGAGAAGGTTCCCCAGACCCCGGCCCGGCCGCCCGCGGAAGCTCCCAAGCAGAACATTCAGAATGTGCCCGAGCCCAAGCCGGAAGCACCGCGCGCCACGCAGCCTGGTCAGCCACCGGAGGACATCATTGAGGCCGTCGAATTTCGCGGCGCCCGGCGCGTCCGCCAGGATACTCTGCAAGCCCTGATCGTCAGCAAGAAGGGCGACAAGTACGATGAAGACACCTTGCATCGCGACTTTATTTCGCTCTGGAACAGTGGGCGATTCGACGATATCCGCGTTGAGCGCGAACCGGGCAAGCAAGGCTGGATACTCCGCTTTGTCGTGGTGGAGCGGCCGGTAGTCCGATCCATCAAGTACGAGGGCAACAAGTCCGTCACCGTCTCCGAAATCCTGGACCGTTACAAAGAGCGCAAGGTGGGCCTGGTGGTGGAATCTCAATACGATCCCAACAAGGTCCAGCACGCCAAGAACGTGCTTATTGAGATGCTGGCCGAGCGCGGGCATCAATACGCCAAGGTGGAACCCGAACTGCGCCGCGTGCCGCCGTCCTCGCTGGAGTTGACCTTCAAAGTCGACGAAGGTCCCAAGGTCAAAGTCGGCGTCATCGACATCGAGGGAAACAAGGTTTTCAGCAGCAAGGACGTGATCCGGGCCATGAAGAACCTGCACCCCCTCGGTATTCCGTATTCCATCCTGTTTGAAAACTTGTTCGACAGAACTTTCGACTCCACCAAGCTCGAAGAAGACAAGCAACGCATTCAGGTCTTCTACCAGGAACACGGATATTTCATGGCTCACGTGGCCGACGCTACGGTCACCATGCGTCAAGTGGGTGGCGCAGGCATGCACATCTGGCTTATCCATCCCAACAAGCCCGGCACCCGAGCCGATATCAAAGTCGATATCGAAGAGGGCCGCAAATATCACCTGAACAACATCACGTTCACGGGCGTGAAATTCTTCAAAACGCCCGAAGCCCTGATGACGCCGTTGTTCGGGATGTCCAAGGGTGAGGTTTTTTCCACGGCCAAACTGAAAAAAGGCATCGAGAACATGCGCAAGCTGTATGGACAGTTTGGCTTCATCGATTTCGTGGTTGAGCCCGAGCCTCAGGCGGTAACGAATACCGATCAAGTGGACCTGTCCCTGTCGGTCGACGAAGGCAAGCAGTTTTTTGTGCGCCGTATTGATTTCTCAGGCAACAGCACTACGCGCGACAAAGTGATCCGGCGCGAAATGCTGGTGGACGAAGGCCAGATCTTTAACAACCACCTCTGGGAACTGAGCATCCTCCGGCTCAACCAGCTCGGTTACTTCGAGCCGTTGAAGGCCGAAGAGGCCGCCGATATCAAACGCGACACCAAGACCGATACCGTCGATCTTACGCTGAAAGTCAAAGAGCGCGGCAAAAACTCCATACAGCTGAATGGCGGTGTTTCGGAAATCTCCGGCAGCTTCATCGGACTCTCTTACTCCACTAATAATTTTCTCGGATTGGGCGAGACCTTGAGCCTCAGCTCGCAATTGGGTACGTTGATGCGGCAAGTGCAATTCGGTTTCACCGAGCCCTATTTGTTCGATAAGCCCATTCAATCCGGCTTCACGCTCTACGTGAACAGATTCGATTACAATCAAGCCACCCAAGCCTCCATCCTTGCGGGGCAGAACCTGAACCCGCTGTTCAACCAACTCGGAGCGCAAAACCTGCTCAACTATATCCAGGACGGTTATGGCGGGACCGTGTTCGTTTCTTACGCCCTGAGGCGCTCGTTCGCTCGCGTAGGCCTTGCTTATGGCTACGACATCTCCAGTCTCAAGACCCTCACCACGGCAGCGTCCAGTTACTTCGACTACCTGGACTTTCAAGGCGTCGGCGGACCTAATACGCTGAGTGGCATCCGTACCAGTAAAATCACTCCGTCATACACGTACAACACGGTCAATCATCCCATCACTCCCACGGGCGGCAAGTCGCTTTTCTTCTCGTTCTCCTACGCGGGCATCGGTGGGAACGTCAACACCCTCTCGCCAACTATCGATGCGAAGTATTTCCGCCACGGTTTCGGGAAGGGCCATGTCATCGGCATGCACGTCGCTGGGAAGTTCATCACCGGTTACGGCGGCCGAGTGGCGCCTCCCTTTGCGCGCTACTACATGGGCGGCGAGAACGATATCCGCGGATTTGATATCTGGGGCATCAGTCCGATTGCGTTCCTGCCGAGTGACGCCCAGGTGAACGTCCTCAACAACGACGGAACCCAGCGGATGCAGAAACAGATTGTCAACGGCCAGGTGTCGTATCAACCTGTCACCATGACCATACCCACCTATCAGTTCGCCTATCCCGGTGGCGACACCAGTCTGGTCGGCAACTTCGAATACCGCATTCCTATTTTCGGACCGGTAGTGCTGGCCGCGTTCGCCGATGCCGGCATAGACAAGCTTTCGCTACCCAGCCAGCTAGCCTTGAATCCCGGCCGTATCGAGCAGTTGAATGCGGAGTTCCCACAAGCGCACTTCAGCGGACGCGCTTACATCGCGCCAGGCACTCAAAAGCCGCGCGCCTCCACGGGACTCGAGCTGCAGGTGCTGATGCCCGTCGTGAACGCGCCCTTCCGGCTCTATTTTGCGTACAATCCGAGTGTGTTCCGCGGCTACATACAACCGCCCATCGCGGCCAATCGGGACGATTTCCCCAACGCGGCCACTTTCTTAAATGCCCTTTCGACAATCGGACAACCGATTCCTCTTTTTGAGAGGTACACGACGGTCCGTTTCTCCATCGGCCGGACCTTCTGAGCAACGCGTGGCCGAAATATTGGATAGAATATAATGAATTCAAAGGTTAGGAGTTTGACTGTGAAAAGTATTGTATCTGTATGTCTTGGCTTGGCTCTGGTTGCGTCCGTGAGCGCCCAGACGGCCAGCCAGCCCACCGGCCAGCCTGGCAAAGTTGCTGTGATCTATTTTCAAGGCGCCATTGTCGGCACTAAGGACGGTCAGAAAGCCGCCGCCGAACTGGAATCCAAGGCGACCCCGAAGCGCAAGGAGCTCGAACTCAAGCAGAACGATCTCAATACGCTGCAGGATCAGCTCACCAAAGGACAAAACACTTTGAGTGACGCCGCCAAGAATGAGCTTTACAAAACCATCGAAATCAAGAAGAAGGCGCTGCAGCGGGATTTCGAGGACACCAAGGAAGACATCGATCAGGAACAGCAGAAACTCCTGCAACAGCTCGCCCAAAAAATGACCGCGGTTATCGAAAGGTATTCGCGCGATCACGGCTACGCCTTAGTGGTGGATGTCAGTTCGCCGCAAAGCCCAGTCCTCTACGCGTCGCCTACCGTCGACATCACCAAGGACATCATTGATCTTTACGACCAGAGCTCTTCGGCCATGACTAATCCAGCGCCTGCGAAGCCCGCTTCGACGCCGGGGTTGGCTGCTCCAAAGCCTGCGACTCCGGCCAAGCCGCCCGCCACCAAGCCGCCCGGATCGAACTAGAATCAGTGGGGCAGGCGCTTCCGCCTGCCAACTCGGTTTTCGCCACGTGGGGTTGTCTTCCGCAATCAAAGTCGAGCTTGCGAGCGGCCGCAAATTTCGCGACCGGAATAAGCCACTCTATCGCCTGGCGCACTGGCCGATCTGGATCTTCGTTTTCTTTATCGCGCCCGGTCCCTCTACCTTCGACCTCTTCGAGCACGGATTTGACTATCGCAAGCTGGCCTGGCTTGCGGTAGTGATTCTGGGCACGGGCATTGCTGCCTTACGCGGCCGTCTTCCGGGAGTGGAACCCCGGCCCTACATAATCCGCTTCGTCGAAGACAAGCCCAACCCTCTCTACCGGCGAGTCTGTTACACCTTCGCCTGGAGCGTGGTGATCGCCTTCGCGATTCTGAATTTTCTAGGACTGGCCGTGGCTGTTGCTACGGGCGACTGGCGCCTCAAGCAGATCTATTTGTACGGCTACCTGCCAATTGCAATCACAATTTGGATTCTCGGCGCGCTGGGACGCTTGCCGCGTGTGAAGGCCTCCACGCAGGGCGAAGGCACCGAGCGCCGCTATTTCTACGGCGCCGTGTGGGCCTGCTGCATCGCCCAACCGATACTCGGGGTTCTCTGGAAGCTGCTGCCCCACACGCGCTCAGCCGATGCCTTCAAACTGGCCGTGTTCACCGGTCTAATCGTATCGGTAGGGATTCTAGCCCGCCGCGGAGTTCTCCCTCGAACCCGCCCGATCGTCCCCGGCGAACTAGCGATCTCGGACTGAGTAAACCCGCGTTTCTCGTTTCTCGTTTCTCGTTGGGGGCGCTCGATCGTTCCCAACGAGAAACGAGAAACGAGAAACGCGGGTTTACTCCCACCGCAACGCCCTCACCGGATCGATCCGCATCGCGCGGCGGGCCGGAAAATATGCCGCCACCACGCCGATCAGGCCCAGAAAGAATGCCGCTCCGACGAACGTCCACGGGTCCGTGCTGGAGAGCCCAAACAATTGGCTCTTTAAATACCGCGTGAGCGCCAGAGAAACCGGAATCGCCACTAGGATGCCCGTGCCAGCCACCACCGTCACCTCCGCCATCACCAAGCGCAGTATCGTGGCCTGCGAGGCGCCTACCGCCAGCCGAATTCCGATTTCACGCGTTCTTCTGGCTACCATGAACGCCAGCACGCCATAAAGACCGATGGCCGCCAGCGCCGTCGCAAGCAGTCCGAAACCCATGGAGAGCGCGGCCACCACGCGGTCCAGCCAGATATTGTCATTGATCAATTGATCCATGCCTGCGAGATTGGTCACCGGCAGGTTCGGATCCAAACGCTGCACTTCCCGGCGCGCCGCTCCAGCAGCCCGCGCAGGATCCTGCGAAGTCCGGACATAGATAGTTCCTCCACCCGGCGCCTTGTCCTGCAGATATGGCAAATACACGAACCGCGGCGATACCTGGCGCACGCTGGCGTACTTGCCGTCTTTCGCCACGCCCACAATCTGGATGTCCAGTTTTGTGCCCGTGCCTCCTCCAAAGCCGAACCAGCGCCCCACGGCGCTCTCGTTTCCGAAGAAATAGCGCTGGAACTTCTCATTCACTATCGCCACCTTCGGAGCGCTTTGCCCATCCGAGGCAGTGAACTCGCGGCCCGCCAGCAACGGAACACCGAGCGCCGAGAAATATCCGGGGCTGACATTGTCCATATTCGGATTCATGTCCTCGCCTTCCTTCTCGTGATACCCCGCCACCGTGACGTTACTGCCGGCGCTGTTGCCGGCGAGAAGCCCCAGGCGCGAATAAGCAACCGTGCGAACGCCGGGCTCCGCGCGAATAGCGCTAAACAACCGATCATACAGCGAAAAGATTTGCGTACTCGTGTAGCCGTTCAGTTTCGGGTCGACATCGAAGGCCAGCAGATGGTCCGTGCGAAAGCCCAGGTCCTGGTTCTTAAGGTTGTACAAGCTTCGAGCAAAAAGGCCGGCGCCGACCATCAGCAGCAAACTGAGCCCCGTCTGCGCCGCCACCAGCGCCTTCCGGAAACGTGCCTGCCCGCCGCCGCCCGCCACGCTCCCGGCTTGATCCTTGAGCGCCGACGCGATACCCGAGTGCGTGGTCTGAAATGCGGGAGCCAAGCCGAAAATGATGCCGGTCACGGCCGAAATCGCGATCGTAAACCCGAGCGTCCGAAGATCTGGACTGCTGGAGAACGCAAGCTGCAAGCCGTTCTCCGCAGGCAGCGATCGCAGCATCAGAGCCGCCACCCAGGATGCCAGAACGATTCCCAGCGCTCCGCCTGCCGCCGCCAACATCACACTTTCCAGCACCAGTTGCCGCATCACCTGCAATCGGCTCGCGCCCAACGCGAAGCGGATCGCCATCTCCCTTTGCCTGGACGCCCCGCGCGCCAGCAAGAGATTGGCCACGTTTGCGCAGGCAATCAGCAATACCAACCCCACCATCGCCATCAGCGCCACCAGCGGCTTTGAGAACTCGTTGCGCAGGGGCGACAGACCCTTGGCGCCATCAAGCAACGAAAGATGCGTTTTGAGGAATTCAGTCCGGAGCCGTTGCGAAGGATTGTGCATTTGATCCAGCTCCATCTCGCGCAGCGAATACCACAGCGAATTCATCGCCGCCTCGGCCTGCTTCACCGTCACGCCTGGTTTGAGCCGCGCGGCAATGTTCAACCACCTCGATCGCCGCTCGTCCAAATCGTTCCAGCCCGGCGTGATTTGCGCTTTCATCATCATGGGCGCGAACACGTCCGGCGCGTCGCCCACAACCACGCTTCGAAAACCGCGCGCCGCAACGCCGACCACCGTGAACGGATGGTCATTCAACCGAATGGTCTGATTCAGCACGGTACGATCGCCGCCGAAGCGCCGCTGCCAATAGCCATAGCTGAGCACGGCTACCGGGTTCGCTTCCGGCGCAACATCGTCGGACTGCTGGAACACCCTGCCCAGCGCCGGCCGTACGCCGAGCAAATCAAAATAATTTCCGGAAACCAGCTCACCGATAGCGCGCTCGGTCTGGCCATGCCAATTCGCGGCGATCTCGTAATGCAACGTCGCTATCATTCCGGTGAACACGGTATTACGATCGCGAAGATCGCGGTACATGGGATACGAGAAATACAGACCGCCGGCGCCATCTCGCGAACGCAGCGAGCCCTCATCCCCGCCCGTAAAGTGGAGCAGCGTCAGTTGCTCGGGCGCCTGGACGGGAAGGGACCGCAGCAGGACCTGATCGAGTAACGTGAAAATCGCAGTATTGGCCCCAATCCCAAAGGCGAGCGAGAGAATCGCCACCAGTGTAAAGCTGGGGCTCTTCAGAAGTGTACGAACTGTGTATCGCAGCATGGTTTAAGACTTAGACGACGACTATCGCAGGATCGTTGGCAAAAATCAACTACGGCGCCCGTGGCGCCTCAACCAGCACCAGCGCATTCGGCTCCAACTCCAGATCCAGATGATTTCCAGTAAGATGCACCTGGCTCAGCGCCGGCAGCTTGGTGTTGGCGTTCATTTGATCCACCTGATCCTCGGTGGGATAACGCGGGCTCCCCAACGCCCGATACGCCGCCAGCGTATTCCCATGCTCGTTGTCCACCCGGCTTACTGCCACTGCGGCATTGCTTTGAATGTTCTCGAAAATCAACCGGACCTTCTTCACTCCACCTGTTTTGCCAGGATCAACCAGGTTCCAAAGTGCAATCACCAGCGATCCGTCTTTACGCTTAGTCACGATCATGTTCGAATCCGTGCTTCGGATGCGTTGGTCCCCAAGCTTATGCAGCAGACTGAACGCGTAGTAGCTGGGCTTGTTGATGCCGCCCTTCGCCCGCAAACCGAACATCCCGACAAAAGGCTGCGGAATCGGTCCGCCTTCTTCGAAGACATCCGAGAAGGTCCAGAACGACATTGCGTCCGCCAGTCCATCGCATTCCCGAATCGTATTGGCCAGCGCGGCGCCCACATAGGACGTGTCGCGGGCCTCGTTCATGCCAGGAACATTCCACTCGGTCCATAGCAGCGGCAGCTTGGGCATGGCCGAACTCTGAATTTGCTTCTTAACCTTAGCCACCGCGCGGCACACGCGATCGTCCATAGGAATGTCTTCGTTCGTTCCGAAAAGATCCTCCACCGTATCGTCCGCATAACCGTGGCTCGAAACGAAATCCACCGGCACGTGATTCTCGGCCGCATGTTTTAGAAAATCATCCACCCAGGCAGCTGCGGCAGTCGCCGGACCACCCACTCGTAGTCTCGGACTAACGCTTTTCAGATCGCGCGCCGTGTGATCGTACAGCTCGAAATAACTCCTCTGTCTCGGAACGCCGCCCCAAAAATCGATATTCGGCTCGTTCCACACCTCGAAGTACCATTGGGCTAGCTCTTCAGTACCGTATCGCTCCAAAAGATGGCGCGCGAATTCCGTAATCATCCCGTCCCACTTCTCCCAGCTTTTAGGAGGCGAGACATTCGGCTTATACCAAAACGGATGCAGCGCGTCCGGATTGAACGCCAGCTTTTTCGGCATGAAACTGATCTCCACCACCGGCCGCACGCCATGCTTCAATAGCCCGTCGTAAATCTGGTCCACATAGGCGAAGTTATAGACGGGATTGCCATGTTCATCTTCGTTGTAGACGCCCACTTCATCGTGCAGGATGGCGTGGAAGCGCACGTAGCGGAAGTCGGTGACTGCCTTGACCGCGTCCAGATCCTTGAGATAGCTCTCTCGCAGCGTCAGAATCGCGCGGCCGGACCCAAACATTTCTTCCCAGAAATGTGGGAACGGGGACGTCGGACCGTTCGCGTCAATTCTCACCTCCGTCTGCGCCGGCGCAACCAGCGTCCCGAGGCTAAGGATCAGAATAAAGCGCGCGATTCGCATACTTCCATCACATCACGTTTGAGGACAACCTGACATCGAATCGCGCCAGTTTGTCTCAGGTGCTGGAATAAACGCCGAATATTCTCAGTGATCCGCCTTTGGCAGTCGCGTTGCTTGATAGGTAGGCATGCGAAAGATCAGCCCCCGGTGCTTGCTACTTCTACTCTTCACCGCGTCGTTGCACGCGCAAAAGCTGGACGCCGTGCGGCCGGACAGTGGAAAGGTCGGCTCAGTCCTGCGCATCCAAGGGACGGACCTGAGCAAGGTCAGGATCGATTCCGTTTATCTGTCGGATCAAACGCTCGACATGATGGTGAAGGTGCTGAATCAGACCGACAACTTCATCGAGTTTCGAATTCCCCCATCGGTGAAACCCGGCAAATTTCAACTGGTGCTAAAGACCGCCGGCAAAGAGCCGCGTATTCTGGAACAGCCTTTTTACATCAAGGTGGAGGAGCCGAAAGAGATCGTCGAAGTAGCCGCCGCCGGGTCGAAGTAGTTCGATTTTGAAGCCGCCGCGAACCAAGCCGAGCCGCGACCGGCAGGGAGCGCTCCCACGAACGTCCCGCCTTCACCGTTCGTTACGCTCCTTTCCAGCCGCGGCTCAGTTTGCAGCCCGCCCCGTCATCTTCCGGATAAAATCCACTTCTTCCCTCCGGTAAGGACTCCCGTCCGTATGAAAAACTTCGTGATGCCACACCGCCGGCTCGCGGCCGACATACGGCTTCTTCCAGGAATCCCACGGCAGCCAGGTCTCGGTTTTGCCCGCCACCAGCCCCCAGTTAATGGCCGCTACCTTGTATTTCTTTGCGATCGGCAAAATCCCCTCGAACGTGCTCTCAAACCCGCGCGCCATGTACTCGGTGCATAGTAGAGGCCGACGGAAGCCTTCCAACTGGCGCACGTCTTTCTCGAAATCGTCCGGAGCACTGTAGTTGTGGAA